>JAAVCH010000015.1 GCA_014802425.1 Bacteroides sp. | reverse complement strand
GCGCCGTTTGTCGATGACGGCACGGAAGAGGTGCGCGAGGTGATCGACCGCGGGGCCGTCAGCCGTGAGCTGCTGGATGAGTCGGATATCAAGTTCACGATGTATCATGACCATCAGATCCTTCTTGGGCGGAGCCGGCAGGGAAAGGGGACGCTGAGCTATGATGTCGATGAGCGGGGTGTGAGCTTCGAGCTTACGCTTCCGGAGTCGCCGAATGGCGACGAGGCCCTTGAGATGGTGCGCCGTGGCGACATCACGGGGTGCTCGTTCTACTTCTCGACGTGGTACGGGGATCCGGACTGCGTGGAGCGGACGGTGGAGAAGGAAGGGGGGCGGACGGTATTCACTTACCGTGTGAAGCGGATGCTGGGCATCTATGACTTCACTCTGACGCCTGACCCGGCTTATCCGGAGATTTCGGTCTCGGCCCGCGAGCTGCTGACAGGAGGACAGGATCTTCTGACAGGAGGACAGGAGGATGAGCTTTTGACAGGAGCACAGGAGGAACGTGAGGTGCGGAAGCAGGTGACTGAGATGCGCCGGGCCGCCCGCCGGAAGATTTATTTCTGATCAATCATTAAATTTAAAATATAATGACCAAGGTTATCAAGAACAAGATTAACGTGCGCGCGCAGATGGACCGCCATCAGGAGATCTGCGCCCGCATCGAGGAGATCGCCGATCTCTGCGCGCGCGAGAACCGCACGCGCAACGATGCCGAGAACGAGGAGTACGAAGCGCTGATCCGCGAGGATCAGATCGTCTGCATGCGCATGCAGGCGGCGCTGGCTCCGGCGGCCGAGATTTCGGCCGATGACCGCCGTCGCGAGGCCGAGCGCCTGATGCGCGACAATTACCGGGCCGGACGCCAGACGGAGATCATCTTCTGCCGCGACCTGATGATGGTGGCCGATGCCGCCAAGGGGGCGATCATCCCTCTAAACATCCAGGATATCATCCGCCCTTTTGAGGAGGGATTCATCCTCGATAAGGTCGGGCTGCCGATGCCGACGGGTCTGCGCGGTGACTTCGTATGGCCCGTCTACGAGATGGCCGAGGCCGAGATAGCCGGCGAGGGCGTGGAGCTTTCCGACGCCAAGATTCCCTTCTCGAAGATGGTGGCCCATCCGGAGCGCATCGGCATAGCCATCCCGGCCACCAACCAGAGCCTCAACCAGACGGACGGCCTGCTTGAGATGATCATCCGCGAAGTGATGCCCCGCGCGCTGCGCCAGCTGCTCAACAAGGTCGTGTTCTCCACCACGAAGGCCAACAACGCCACACATCTCGTGGGACCGTACGTGGCCCTGGCCGGCAATGCCAAGGAGCTTTCGGCCGTGCCCACCTTCCAGGAGCTCAACGCCGGCATGAAGGCCGCCGTGCTCGAGACCGGCATCGACGGCGAACACCTCTGCTGGACGATGACCAAGTCGATGGAGGCCATCCTCGAGGGCACGCCCGTCAACGAGAAGGGGATCTTCGTGCCCATGGTCCAGAACCACATGCTGTGCGGTCTGCCGGTGTACACCACCCACGTGATGCGCACCAAGGACGCCGAGTACATAGGCCTCGGCGACTGGCGCTACCAGCCCATGGGCCTCTTCGGCGCGCTCCGCTTCATCGTAGACCCCTACTCGAAGGCCCGCAAGGACTGCGTGGACTTCGTGCTCAACGCCGACTACGGCACCGTCACCCTGCGCCCCGAGGCGTTCGCCCTGGGCAAGATCGGGAAGGCCTCGGCTCCGGCGGCCGGTGAGTGAACCTTTGGAGAGTGATTACTTTCATGTCTGTTGTTTTTTGGTTAGTTTTCTTCAGAGATGCCTGTCGTAGACCTTGATTTATTCAAAAAGCATGTGCGCGCCGACGACTTCGCCGACGACGACTCCTATCTTGCCTCGATCCTCGAGGCGGCTGAGGAGAGTGTGGTCAAGGCCGTCAACCGTCCGGAGCTCTCGGGGGCCTGTGACTGGCCTCCGATGCTCCGTCAGGCGGTGATGCTCCTCGCGGGCCACTGGTACAACCAGCGCGAGGGCGTGGCGGCCGTGCAGATGCACGAGGTGCCCTACACGGTGCAGGCATTGATCAAGCCCTGGCGGCGGCTCGTGAGCCCGAAGCCCGGTGATGACGACCAACCCTCAAAAGAAGAGTGACCCATGCAGGCAGGAAAGATGAGACACCGTCTTGAGATGCTCCGGCCCGAGGGAGTTTCGGATTCCTTCGGGTCGAAGTCTCCCACCTTCACACCGGCGGGCACATGCCGGGCCGAGCGGGTGAAGATGCGCGGATTCGCTTCGTCGGAGGCCGGCGAGATGTTTGCCGACTACCGCACGGAGTGGAACGTACGCGACGCCCATCCCGTGGCCGAGCACTGGCGCGTGCGCCAGCTCGGAGGCGACCTCTATACAGTGACCAACGTGATTCCCAACCGCGAGCGGGGCATGAAGACCCTCATCTGCGAAAGGGTCAACCCCTGACGAGACATGGCGAAAGACCTCAGTTACGACGACTCCAACCTCCAGGGACTTTTCAGGAGACTGGACCCGAAGGAGCGGAGCAAGATGTTCCGCAAGTCATTCCGGCGCACCGCCAACAAGGTGAAGAAGATGGCCAAACGCAACCTCATGCTTACGGGCCTGCACAACGTGGGCCAGCTCTCGAAGGGAATCCGGTCGATGACGCTCAGGGAGGTGGCCGGATTTCGGGTGACCATCCGCACGAAAAAGGGCAACATCGTCACCGGCAACGGGCGCAAGGGATTCCACACCAACCGACTCAACAAGAACCTCCCCATCCTGATATGGATGGAGGAAGGCACCGAGGACCGCAACACGAAGAAGCCCCATAGGGTACCGACCTATTCCACACCCCTTACGGGGAGATGGGCCACGACAGGCTACCGCGGTTTCGTACGCCCTTACAACTTCATGGACAAGACCTACCGGGAGTCAAGAGGGCCCGTAAACCAGATGTTACAGGACGAGATCCGGAAGACCATGACCGAAATAGCGAAGCAATATGGCTGCGACTGAAAGAAAGACCTGCCTCTCGGCGGGCGCTCTGATTCGGGACATCCTCCTGCTCAATCAGGAGGTGGCCGGCAACGTCACCAAGATATTTCCCGTCTTCACGCCCCGGGCCGATCTTCCCTACATCGTCTACCGCCGAGCCGGACTTGAGCCGGACCCGAACAAGGGGCGTCTGCCCCGCGACGTTGTGGCCGTGGAGCTCAGCTGCTATACGGCGGGATACTCCGAGGGAGTCGTTCTGGCCGAGGCGGTGAGGAGCGCCCTGGAGGGTGTGCAGACGTCGCATTCGGGACTGTCGCTGAGGTCGTGCGTGCTCACCGATGCCGAGGAATATTTCGACAATGACGCCTACGTGCAGAGCCTCACCTTCGCGCTCCGCATCTCGGGCACAAACTTTAACCCCCAGACTAATTAACACCAATCTATGGCTACATCCAACGACACAATCACCCAGGCCCTTCAGGACGGCTACGTGAACGGCAGTGACATTCTTCTTCTCATCGGCACCAAGGCCATCGGCCACTGCACCACCCATACACTCAACCTCAACACCGAGACAAAGGATCGCGCCGTGAAGCCGGCCGCCTCCAAGCCCAAGACCAAGGCCCTCTTCAAGGACAAGGGCGTGACCGGCCTTAGCTACGACCTTTCGGCCGACGGCATGGTATTCATCGACGAGGAGGAATTCGGCTGGTCCGACCTCGTGGAGGCATGGCACGCGGCGGAACCCGTCACCGCCGTCTGCAAGGAGCGTGGCGCCAAAGGCAAGATATACCTTCAGGGCGCATGCGTGATAACCAACGCGTCGCTCACCTCTCCCGCGCAGGACGACGCGACCTTCTCCATCTCGCTTGAGAACACCGGAGCCCCCGAGAAAATCAATGAAGCCGCCGCATCATGAACCTGCTTCTCGAAATAGAAGGCGAGCAGTTTCCCTGCACGCCCACCATGGGCGCCATGCTCCGCTTCAAACAGGAGACCGGCAGGGAGGTCAACGAAATCGACCCGAACAGCTTCACCGACCTCTGTACCTACCTGTGGTGCTGCGTGGTGTCGGGGTGCGCGCGGGAGAAGAAGGCCTTCGGCCTCCCGCTGATGGACTTCGCCGACCGCGTCACTCCGGAGGATATGGAGGGCTGGACGTCGGCCGTGCTGAGTGCGGCCCCGGAGGCCGGGTATACGGACGCTGACGACGAAAAAAAAAGCCCGAGGGCATACTCAGACTCTTAGGCTATGCGGTGGGGTGCGTGGGCATGGGCTTCGATGACTTCCGCCGGTGCTACCCCGAGGAATTCGAGGCCATATGCAGGGCGTGGGCGGAGATGCGCGAAGGTGACAGCCGCGCCGACTGGGAACGCACCCGCATATCGGCCTCGATCTGCATATCGCCGCACGTGAAGCGTCCCATCCCTCCGGCGAAGCTGATGCCGATGCCATGGGATAAAAGTCCCGCTGAGGCCGGAGAGAAGCTCAGCAAGGAGGAGCGTAAGGCGCGGGCGGCGGCCATCATGGCGGAGGCCGGCATCAAGTGAGTCAAAAGTCATCGTCGTCGTCGGTAAATCCGTTTTCCCTCTCGAGCCGCTTCCAGAAGGATTCTTCGGTCTCTTCCCGGTTTTTCTGCGCCCTACGGGCCTTACGCGCCATCTCCTCTTTGGCTTTCCTTTCCGCCTCGCGCCATTCTTNGGGAATCTCCCGGATGTCGTGAATAAACCACCCAAACAAGCCGATGCTGTACAAGAATAACGGTACCAACCCTAAGAACAGCACTATTACCCATAATATGTATAAAATAAATTCGATTGCTTCCATATCAGANGGCATGAAGATTTTTTCATTATAACAATCTGAAATGGCAAAATCCGGCACGGTAGGCATAAATTTCATCATCCAGGAAGGCAAAGATGGCTTCAAACGCCTCATCGTGGATGCGGAATCCCTGAAAAAGGTGATGACGCAGACGCTGCAGGTGACGAAGCAGCTCAACCACCGCTCCCTGAATTTCGCAACTATAGCCACGGGCATCGAGAAGTGCAGCTCGGCGGCCAACCAGTTAATGTCCTCACTCAACAGCCTGTCGCAGGAGAACCGGAACTTCACCGACGCCATGAAGGTCACCAATACGATGGCCGGCAAGGACTCGGCGGGTTTCATGAAGATGAAGGAACGGGTGTCCGAGCTGGCCAAGGAGGTGCCTGTGGCGCGTGACGCATTGGCCAACGGACTTTATCAGGTCATATCCAACGGAGTGCCCGAAGACAACTGGCTCACCTTCCTGAAGGCCTCCGCCCGCTCCGCTACGGGGGGTGTGGCCGACCTCGGGAAGGTGGTGGGCGTCACCTCGACCCTTATCAAGAACTACTCCCTCGAATGGGATCAGGCCGCGGCCATGCAGGACAAGATACAGCTCACGGCCAAGAACGGTGTGACCTCCTTCGAGCAGCTCGCCGATGCGCTTCCACGGGTGACCGGTAACGCGGCCACGCTCGGCGTGAGCATCGACGAGCTGATGGCCTCCTTCGCCACGCTGACGGGAGTCTCGGGCAACACCGCCGAGGTCTCCACCCAGCTTGCCGCCATCTTCTCCGCCCTTGTCAAGCCCAGCTCCGAGGCCACGAAGACGGCGGCGGCGATGGGAATACAGTTCGACGCGGCCGCCATCAAGGCCGCCGGAGGCTTCCGGCAGTTTCTCACGTCGCTCGACCAGAGCGTGAAGGCGTACTCCGCGGCATCCGGAGTGCTCGATCAGGAGGTCTACGGCAAGCTCTTCGGGAGCGCCGAGTCACTGCGCGCCCTCGTGCCCCTGCAGGGTGCCCTGGCGCANAAATTCTCCGAAAACGTGGACGCCATGAGGGGGAGCGCCGGGACGATGGACGCCGCCTTCGCCGATGTGGCGTCCACGAGCGACGCGTCGGCCCAGATGGTGGCGAACCGCTGGGCCGCCCTGACCGACTTCATAACCGGCGCCGCCGCCAAGATCGCTCCGGTGCTCAACTTCTCGGCGCCTCTGCTTACTTCGTTCTCAAGCATTCTGATGCTTTCGCAGGCATGCAGGACCTTTTCAGTAACGGCCACGATTGTTGCCATGAAGACCAGGATTCTTGCAGCCGCGACCTCCAACTGGACGGGCGTCACCCGCGGAGCCCGCGCCATGCTCTTGCTCCTCAACGGCTCCCTGCAGGGCACGATTCCGAAAGCCTTGGCCACCATGCAGGCCGTAAACGGTATAAAGATAGCCTTCAAGGGTCTTCTCGTATCCTCCGGCATAGGTCTGGCCATATGGGGAGTGAGCGCCGCCATAGAATACCTGACCGGGGCGAGCGCCAAGGCCTCCTCCTCTATGGACATGCTCTCGGNATCCGAGGATCGAGCCCGCGACAGCGCCGAGAAGTTCAAGGCCTCCCAGGATCAGATGAGCGGCACTCTCGAACAGCAGCGTTCGCAGCTCATACAGCACATCACCACCCTCAAGAACTTTAACGGCACAAAAGAAGAGGAGCAACGGCTCGTCAACGAACTCAACGGTGCATACGGCGCCACGATGGGCTACTTCAAATCGGTGGCCGAATGGTACGACGCCCTGGTCCGGAACTCCAAGGCGTACTGCCAGCAGATGATCACCGAGGCGAGGACGAGGTTGCTCGCCGACCGGATCGCCCAGCTCGACCAGGAGCAGTACGACAGGCAGTTTGATGAATACGGAAATCCCCGGCAGTTCTCGACGACGCGGTCCAAGTCTCTGAAGGCCCATGCCTCTCCATATGCCTCTACCTACGGCCCCGGAGTCTATTTGGAGATGGTGGAGAACCAGGACTCGGAATGGGATGAATACCAGCGGCAGAAGGCGGCATACCAGAAAAGCCGCGCGGCCCTCCGGAAGCAGCTCGAAAACGAGCGGAACAAGACGAAAACCGTGATGCCGGTCAAGGGGACTCCCCATCCGCCGAAGTCCACGGCGACTCCAACNGGGAACGATAAAAAGGGAGGGAACTCCAGTACAGGCTCCACGACCGAATCATCCGGTCCCGAGTGGAGCGACCTTCCAAAAACCATCCGCGAGTATGAGGACGACATAAAGATACTCCGCGACCTGCAGCTCGATGCCGACAAGCAGACATCCGCCATCATAAACAGCAAAATAAAGGAATACACCGAGGCCGCCGACACCATCCGCAACGCCGGCATGGCCGACGACTTCTTCGAGGCCCCGAAGAACATCAAGGAGGTAGAGGAGAGCCTGCGGGTACTCCGGAACATGGCTGAGAAGGCCAGCATCGAGGAACGCGCCGACATCAACGCCNCTATCGCCGACTATCAGGCACTGGGCGAGGAGTACAACACCGCCACCGAACTCGACATCAAAAAGCTTAATACCGTCAGGGATCTCGACAAAGCCCTGGCCCATTACAGCGCAAAGCGGCATACGGCCTCGGCTGATGAACTCGCCGACATCCGCAAGGAGACCCTCGCCATCGAACGCAAGAAGGCCGCGATGCTAAGATCGGAGCAGCTTGCGGAGACCTACGCGGAGCTGCACGAGATAGCCTCCCTCCCTGAGAAGGAATACAAGCTGCACATCAAGGCCATCGGCATCGACGGCATGAAGGAGAAAATCCGCGACCTACAGAAAATGCTCCNCGACACCGATAATCCTCTGACCGACGGGCAGAAAGAACAGGTAGAGACCCTCATCCGCCTCTATCGGGACTGGGGGAAAGAATGCGTCAGCGTCTCGGAAACCATATCGGATGCATGGTCCGGAGCGCAGGGCCTCGAGTCGGGAGTCAACAGCATCACCGACGCCCTCGGAGAGAACGCCACCGCATGGGAACGCATCAACGGCCTCGTCACCGGCTTCATGCAGGTGATGGAGAGCATCCGGAAGGTGGTCGGCATCATAGACTCCATCTCCGAGGTCACGCACGGCCTGACCACGGCCACCGAGAGCCACACGGCGGCCGTACAGTCAGAGACCGTGGCCACCGAGGCCGACGCCACCGCTTCGCTCGGCAACATGGCCGCCAAAGGAGGAGAGGCCGTGGCGGGAGCCGCTTCTTCGGGCGCGTCCCTACCCTTCCCCGCCAACCTCGCCGCCATAGCCGCGGGAGTGGCGGCAGTGGTCGGAGTGCTCGGGACGGCCATCGGCTTTGCCGGCAAATTCGCGACGGGTGGCATAGTGGGAGGNAGCTCCTACTCCGGCGACCGGCTCTACGCACGGGTCAATTCCGGGGAGATGATACTCAACCCCCGCCAGCAGCGCCGACTCTTCGCGATGCTCGACGGCACGGTGGCCATGCCCGGTGTGTGCCTGCCGCAGGCCATGCGCATCGAACCCTCCCCCGCCTACACCGACATCGCCCGCTCGCGCCAGGCTCCCGACCTGAGCGGGATGCGCGTCAATTTCCGCATCTCCGGGCGCGACCTCGTGGGCGTCATCGCCAACGAGACCCGGGTGGCATCAAAGACCGGCCGAAAGACCAACATCAAACTCTAAACCCACGATTCCCCATGCTCTATACAGGTGAATTCATGAATCTGCACGGCGTCACAATAGGGGTGCGCATCATCACCGGCGACGACACGTCGGAGACCGTGGCCATCGGCACGGAAGCGGCCGGCGTATGGTTCGCCGACGAGCCGGTGAGCGTCACCTCCGGCGTAAACTCGCCGACCGACCATCTCCTGCGGCACGGCGCGGAGATCCGCCTCCTGGCACGCGACTTCCGCCCCGACCTCTTCTGCCGCACGGCACGCGAGGCCCGGGTGACCGTCACAGCGGACGGAGCCTGCGTCTTCGCCGGCTACATCGAGCCGCAGACCTACTCCCAGCCCTATAACGAAATCTACGACGAAATCTCGCTCAACTGCATCGACGCCCTCAGTGCCCTCCAGTACATACCCTATGGGGGGAGCGGAGCCGACTACCCCGCCCTCCGCCGCTCGGCCTCGCTGGCCGACATGTGGAGCCTCATCCGGGAGACGCTGTCGGAAGTGTGTCACCGGGGGGAGCCGGCAGTGTACTACGACCGCTCCCGGACACTCTACGGCAAGGGGGTCACGAACTCCGACAACATCTTCTCCCAGATCCTCATCAGCGAGCTTCTCTTCCTCGGCGACGGGGAGGACGACGTCTGGACCATGGAGGAGGTGCTTGAGGAGATCATGCGCTACCTGAACCTCCACATCCTCCAGCAGGGCACCGACTTCTACATCTTCGCCTGGGAGAGCCTCGCCCGGTCAGGCNCCCTTGAATTCCGGTCTCTCACAGGGGGCGCCACGCAGACCTTCCCCCGCGCGCCGAAGGTGATGACCTCCGCCATGGCGGCCGACACCGATGCCCGGATCAGCATCGAGGAGGTGTACAACCGCATCGAGCTCACGTGCGACACCACTCCGATGGATTCGCTCGTGGAGAATCCGCTCGACGGGTCGGACCTGACATCCCCCTACACCTCGCGGCAGCTCTACATGGACGACTGCCTCCTCCCGGTCGGAGGCCTCAAGGAGCAGGAGGCATGGCGGATGCTGACCGACATGATGGAGGGACGTCCGGTGCAGCGCGACGGGGCGAAGCATTCCCGGTGGTACCTGCGCGTCATGGACCATCCGGGGTGGAGTTTTCCGGGAGGCACGGGTGTGCCCGACATGGTGGAGGCGTACTGCCGGGGAAATGCCGACCAGCAGAGGCTCCCGCGCGAGCTCTCCCGCCGCATCGCCGCCGGGCTCATCTCCTGGGGAAAGGAGGATCTCAACGTCGACGGCAAGGATGACGCCGTGACCGGAAAAATCTCCATGGGGAACGCACTCGTGATCAACGTGCCCGGCAACGACTACATCTCCGAAGACCTGGCCTATCCCGATGCGGAGGCCCTGCTGGCGGCATCCCCGGTGGCGGTCTATGAAGGCAACACGTCCGGGGGCCTGTTCTCGCCGGCTGACGACGATACGGTCAACTACATCGTATTCTCGGGAAAGATAACCCTCAACCCCGTGGCCCTCGTGACGCTCGCCAACAACGGCGCCGGCAGCTCCCGGGCGACCGTACCCGGTCCGGAAGAGGGAACGGAATACTATCGGGCCCAACGCTTCTACAAGGCTGCGTCCCCGACCGCCGCACCTGCCATCGACCCCGAGTGCGGATGCTCATACCCGCCGAAGGCCACATCGCAGGCCCTTCTGGGAGGGGGATGCCTTTACTCCTGGCCCGGGCTGCAGCCGTACACCGANACCGGCATGAGCCTGTACAGATACAGCTACGGAAGCGCAGGCGACTGGAGCGACACCATCCCGAAGCTCGGAGTGGTGGCCTGCATGCTNGTGATCGGCGGGAAATGCCTGGTGGAGGGAAAGCACGCCNCCGGCGCCCAGAAGTACGACGGCGATGTCAGCCGATACACATGGGAGACGTTCAGGGAGCGCTCCCAGTGCGCCTCCGATGATGAATACTACGCCCAGAGCTTTACGATCGGCATCAACCCGAAGCTCGGCGACTGCATCATAGGCACCGAGTTTGCCATCGGCAACAACATCACACTCGGGATGGGGCTCGACATGGAGGGGATGGCCGTCCCGATCCGCCGGGCCGACAGGCTCTCCGGAGCCGTGCGCTTCGAGATCCTGGGACCGGTCAACCTGATGTGGGATGTGGTGACGCGCCGCCATGCCACATGGTTCCGCCATACGCAATGGACCACGGACACGCGCCCCGTACTCCCCTCTCTCTCCAACATCATCATCTCCGATTTCTCGGTCACCCTGCAGAGCGACAACGGACGCACCGACCTGCTCAGGGAGGAGGACCTCGTCTATGTCAGCGACACCGACGAGACCTTCGAGAACGTGATGGACGACCTGACGTTCCGCTTCACTTCAGCCCTCACGGCCGAGGAGGCGCAGGAGGCCGGAGTGCATGCCGGAATGCTCCTCTCCACTCCGTGCGCAAGTACAACACCGAGATGGCCGCATTCGTGGATGAGGAGCTGAACCGCGACATCACCCCCGCCTGGTCCCTCATCGAAGAAGCCGCCTTCGGCCGCCTCCTCGACTCCAACCCCGACCTCAAGCTCACCGACCTCCTCGCCCTCAAAGACGCCCTCACCGAAACCCCCGAAGTCGAAGTCCCCGAAACGCAGAAGGCCGAAGCCGACAAATAAAAACCCCCGCCTTGGACAGAGGCGGGGAACGAGGGAGATACGGAAGATTTATTTAGAGTTTGGATGCTGCTGTATGAAGCCTGTCGGCAAGATCTTCAAGGGCATTCTTAAGCTGAGCCTTCTCAGATGCGGTAAAACCTCCTCCGGGAGTCCCGTCACCCTTGATTCCATCCAGCTTATGATAAAGCCACGAACTGGATTTGCCAAAATAATTCCGGGCAAGATCTCTCCAGGAGATGGCCATCAGGATATCCTGCAATCTCTGCTTGGCATCGGTAAGTAGTTCTGTTGATTCCATAAGTTATCTCATGTCTGGTTTCTCATGTATAAATTAGAGCTAAAGTGCAACCTCCTCCATAAAGGAGGCTGCACCCAAACTCTAATCCGGCAAATCCGTAAGCTCATCAAAAATCTGTTGAGCATACCATAGAAGTTCAGGGTAACTGTCCGGGTACCCTCTCCTATAATTACGGATCGCCGCAATGAGTTCTTCTTCCTGTTTGCTCAATTTCATTAAAAATGATTTTAAGTTAAACATGTTTTTGAACTCAGTGTAAAGGTAATACTAATTTTCGTATTATACAAATATTCGTACTGAAAAATTCACCGCAAAATCATATTTTTAAGCTATGCTCCGACACAACAACANCCCCATCGACACCATCCTCATCCACTGCACCGCCACCCCGCCGCGCCGCGAAGTCACCCGCTCCGAGCTCGACGGCTGGCACCGGGCCGCACACTTCGAGCCATACTTCGACCCCGTGCTCAAGAAGGACGTCTACGCCGGCTACCACCTCCTCGTCCACCTCGACGGCACCNACGAACGCCTCCGGCCCGACGAGCACCGCGGCCAGCACTGCCCGCAGCAAAACATGAACAACCGCGCCGTANCCATCTGCTACGNCGGCGGAGTCGACAACAGGAACTGCGGTCCGACTCCCTTATAGACCGCACAAAGGAAACCGTNGTCCTCAGCGAGAAAGGAGACACCACACGCCATGACAAGGAGCGCATCGTCTACCGGGCTACAGCAAGGGAGAAGGAACTGGAGGAAGAAAACAAGACCCTCCGCGACTCCCTTTCCNTGCTAAACACCCGCCTGGAGTCAGTAAAGACCGATTCCGNCCCCGTCCCTTATCCGGTGGNAAAAGAGCTGTCGAAGTGGGANCGCACCAAGATAGACTACGGAGGCACGGCAATGCTCNCCGCCGCAGCACTCGTCNTCGGGCTGNGCGTGGCCNTCGTATGGTTAATCAGAAAAAAGAATAAGTGACATGGACATAACCGAAATCACCACGATGCTCGGCACCATAGTCNGCATCATCACCCCTCTCGGCGGCTTCGGCGCCTGGCTCTACCGCAAGCAGGCCAAACNCCTCAAGGAGGCCGAGGCACAGCTCGCGGAGGCCAACGTCGCCAAAGCCAAGATCGAGGGCAAATCCGACGAATGGCACATCTGGAAAGAACAATGCGAGAGCCTCTCCCAGCTCAATCACACCCTGACCGAACGCAACGAGAAACTCGTGCAGATGAACGCCNACAAGGAAGACCGCCATCAGNAGGACATCAAGGACCGTGAGGAACGCTTCCGCGAGCAGACCAACCTCCTCCGGNACCGCCAGCGCGAGCTCGTGGNCGCCCTGGAAAGAGAACGGGAACACGTCCGCCGGGAAGGGGAACTTGAAAGACGTATAGCCTACCTCCTCACCTGGATCTGCAAGGACTCCGGATGCGACCACGGCCANCCACCGCGCGAACGCCTCAAGGGCCANNGATTCGACGACCGCNAGGCCGAGGAGNCCGACATCGAGAATAACGTCACCATCGATCTCGCAACCCCCGNCAGNCAGTGAAAATATTTTCCATCACACTTCAAGAATCCACTTCATAATAGGGTCAACACCATCTGATTTTGAGCGGCCAATCCTTTCGGATGGGTCGCTTCACTATAAAATTAAGATGCATGAATGAAGGGACAATATCCNCCGNTCTGATTTGCCAGAGCCAAAATAAATGCCTACTTTTGCGATAGAAAATAGGGGTTCATAATCCCATTTCTTGCAAATTTGTTGCTATTTTGTTACTCAANCCCTCGTAGCAAAGAAATAACATTCTAACAATCAGTGGATTATTTCCATTGCTTCATTTTTGTAATTCGAAAAAGCAGAAAAGACAAGTTAATGATACAGACTAACAATCTTGGGATTCAGTTTGGGAAGCGTACGCTTTTCCAGGACGTGAACCTTACATTCACTCATGGCAACTGTTACGGTATAATCGGAGCCAACGGCGCCGGAAAATCGACATTCATGAAGATTCTTTCCGGCCAGCTCTCCCCTACTCACGGCAACGTCACTTTCGGTCCCGGNGAGCGTCTCTCCGTTCTCTCCCAGGACCACTTCGAGTTTGACGAATGCACGGTCATCGAGACGGTACTCCGCGGCCATACCGTGCTGTGGGACATCAAACAGGAAAAAGACGCCATCTACGCCAAGGAAGACTTCACCGACGCCGACGGCATCCGCGCGGCCGAGCTTGAAGAGAAGTTCGCCGAGCTTGAAGGCTGGAACGCCGAGTCCGACGCCGCCGCGCTTCTCAGCGGCCTCGGCATCAAGGAGGACCGCCACTATATGCTTATGAAGGACATGAGCGCCAATGAAAAGGTGCGTGTTCTCCTGGCCAAGGCCCTCTTCGGAAATCCCGACAATCTGCTCCTCGACGAGCCCACCAACGACCTCGACCTCGAAACTGTGGCATGGCTCGAAAACTACCTTGCCAACTTTGAGAACACGGTGCTCGTCGTCAGCCACGACCGTCACTTCCTTGACGCCGTCAGCACCCATACACTCGATATCGACTACAACAAGATTTCCCTCTTCGCCGGCAACTACAGCTTCTGGTATCAGTCGTCGCAGCTCGCGTTACGCCAGCAGCAGGCCGCCAACAAGAAAGCCGAGGAGAAGCGGAAGGAACTTCTTGAATTCATACAGCGTTTCAGCGCGAATGTGGCGAAATCAAAACAGACCACCAGCCGCAAGAAGATGCTTGAGAAGCTGAACGTAGAGGAGATCCAGCCCTCTTCCCGCCGCTATCCCGGCATCATCTTCACTCCCTGCCGCGAAGTGGGCAACAAGATTCTCGAAGTAAAGGGACTCAAGGCTACCGTCGATGGCGAAGTCCTCTTTGACGATGTCAATTTCCAGATTGAAAAAGGTGACAAGGTAGCGTTCCTGAGTCGCGATCCGCGCGCCATGACCGCACTCTTCGAAATCATCAACGGCAAGCGCAAGGCCGATGCCGGTGAATACGAGTGGGGGCAGACCATAACCCATGCCTATCTCCCCCTTGACAATTCCGAGTTCTTTGACACCGACCTCAATCTGGTCGACTGGCTTTGCCAGTACTCCAAGGACTCTTCCGAAATCTACCTCAAAGGGTTCCTCGGAAAGATGCTCTTCAGTGGAGAAGATGTGCTCAAGAAGGCGAGCGTGCTCTCCGGAGGCGAGAAAATACGCTGTATGATTGCCCGCATGATGCTCACCGACGCCAATACACTGGTACTCGACTCCCCCACCAACCATCTTGACCTCGAATCCATCCAGGCCTTCAACAATACCCTCCAGAACTTCAAGGGCATCATACTCATGGCCAGCCATGACCACGAGTTCATCCAGACCGTCTGCAACCGTGTCATCGAGCTGACTCCCAACGGCATCATCGACAAGATGATGGACTACGACGACTACATTACCGACGAGAAGGTGGCCGCAGCGCGTCAGCGCCTTTACGGCGATGCCGGATAATCCCGACCTTTAACGATAAAGAGGATACGCGCAGGCACCCCGCCTGAACCGCATATCCTCTTCCTTTCATTTTTACATATCCCCCAAAAAACGCTACCCCATGGTAAAACACATTGTGACCTTTAAGCTTAAAGGAACCCCCGAAGAACGCCGCGACATAGCGTCACGCTTTGCCGAAGCACTTCTGGCCCTTCCCGCCGAAATCGACTGTCTTGAATCGATGGAAGTGGGCGTCAATGAGAACCCGGCTGAAGACTGGGACGTAGTGCTCACCGCCGTCGTGCCCACTATGGCCGATGTTGAGACCTATGCCAAACACCCGGCCCACGTGGCCGCAGCCGCTATTGTCGGCCCCCACAAGGAGTCGCGCGCTTGCGTCGACTATAGATTCTGACACCCCGATTCTCCGCCCGCTCTTGGAGAATACGTGAATTATTTATAACTTTATACCGTCAAACCAATACTTTAATATAAGCACCGTGAAAAAAGAAATCAACTCTCAGAAGGCTCCCGGGGCAATCGGCCCCTACAGCCAGGCAGTAATGACCGGCAACCTCATCTTCGTCTCCGGCCAGCTCCCCATTGATGCCGCTACCGGCGAAATGCCCTCCGACATCAAGGCTCAGACACGCCAGAGCATCAAGAACATCAAATACATCCTCGAAGAAGCCGGCGCCACTCTCGACAATGTGGTCAAGACCACCGTATTCCTCGCCGACATGGAATATTTCGCTCCCATGAACGAAGTATATGCCGAGGAATTCAAGGCCGTGTTCCCGGCCCGTTGCGCTTTCGCCGTCAAGGAACTCCCCAAGAAGGCTCTCGTTGAAATCGAGGTGGTGGCAGCCATCTGATTCCAGTAGACACCACATACTCCACGCCCGGCGGCCCTCGCGTTTCCGCCGGCGTGGTTTTTTAATCCCCGCATTTTCCTCTCCCCATCCACCCCTATGGCAAGTTATCTCCAGATCGAGAACCTCACGAAATCCATCGGCGACCGAATGCTGTTCGCCGACGTCACCCTCGGCATCTTCGAGGGTGACAAAATCGGCATAGTGGCTCAGAACGGTGCCGGAAAGTCCACATTCCTCAATATCCTTGCGGGCAATGAGGATTACGACAGCGGCAACGTGGTGTTTCGCAATGACCTGCGTGTAGGATACCTTGCCCAGGAACCGAAATTCAATCCCGACGAGACCGTGTTGCAGTTCGCTACGCCTCAACGCAGGGATCCGGAGGATTTCACGGGGCCTGACCTCGCGCGCCAGATGCTCTTCCAGTTCGGGCTGACCGATATGGACCGTCCGATGTCGCAGCTCTCCGGAGGACAGATAAAGCGGGCCGCAATCGTAAAGGTGCTTCTCTCCGAACCGGATTTTCTGATTCTCGACGAGCCCACCAACCATCTCGACATATCCATGATCGAATGGCTGGAGAATTACCTCACGCGCAAGCGGACCACTCTGCTCATGGTGACCCACGACCGATATTTCCTCGATAAGGTATGCGACAAGATAATCGAAATCGACCGTGAACAGGTGTTTGTCTATGAAGGCAACTATGACTACTACCTCCGCAAGCGCCAGGAACGCCTTGACAACATGGGAGCCGAGCTCGCCAGAGTGAAGAATCTTCTCCGTACCGAACTCGACTGGATGCGCCGCCAGCCTCAGGCACGGGGCTCGAAGGCGAAGTACCGCATCGACAACTTCCATCAGCTTGAACAGAAAAGCCGTGTCAATCTACGTGAAGACAAGGTCAACCTCGCTGTCAGCAGCTCCTACATCGGCTCGAAGATATTCGAGGCCCACAATGTATCGAAAGCCTTCGGAGATACGGTGATATTAAAGGACTGGAGCTACGTCTTCGCCCGGTATGAAAAAGTGGGGATAGTAGGCGGAAACGGCGCCGGCAAATCCACTTTCATCAAGCTCCTGCTCGACATCCTCAAGCCTGACTCCGGACATTTCGACATAGGCCAGACCGTACGCTTCGGATATTACAGTCAGGAGGGTATGACTGGATTCGACGAATCGAAGAAGGTAATCGACGCCGTGCGCGACATAGCTGAGACCGTGCGCATCGACGACCGAACCACTCTCACCGCCTCACAGTTCCTCAATCACTTCCTCTTCACTCCCGCCACACAGCAGAAGTACATCCACAAGCTTTCAGGCGGAGAACGCCGGCGCCTCTATCTTGCGACCGTGCTTATGCGCTCCCCCAACTTCCTCATCCTCGACGAGCCCACCAACGACCTCGACATAGTGACCCTTACAATACTTGAGGACTATCTGAGGAATTTCCAGGGGTGCGTGATAGTGATTTCCCATGACAGGTTCTTTCTCGACCGCATCGCCGACCATCTGTTCGTGTTCCGAGGTCAAGGCGACATCCGTGACTTCCCCGGTAATTATTCGGAGTACCGTCATTGCGTCGAAGAAGAGGAAAAAGAAAAGAAACGCCTCGAAGCCGCCTCATCGTCAACCGGAGTTACGGCCGCCTCCGCTTCCGCCACATCCAAACCCCGCACTGAGAAGAAGCCGCGCCTTTCCTTCAAAGAGAAAAAGGAGAAAGAGGAACTCGAAACCATTCTTCCCCGTCTTGAGGAAGAAAAGAAGAAACTTGAGGCCGACATGTCTTCCGGCAATATGTCGCCGGAGGAGATTGTGGAAGCAGGCCGGAAGATGCAGTGCCTCATGGAGCGCATCGACGAATCCGAACTGCGCCTGCTTGAACTCATGGAGATAGAGTCATAGAGCAGTAGAAACATGAAAGTCATAACAAACCGCTTCCTTCCTCTCGGCAAGAAATTTTCCGCCATCAATCTCTTCTCCATTCTATTTGTGAAGCGCGGAGTCACCCTGACTCCCACTCTCCTTAACCACGAACGCATCCACACCGCACAGCAACGCGAACTACTCTTCCTACCGTTCTATATCCTTTACCTCCTCGAATGGCTCTACCTCCTGTTCCGCTACCGTTTCGACTCCTACAGGGCATACCGCGCCATCAGCTTCGAACGTGAAGCCTACCTTCACGAACATAATCTCGCCTATCTCCAGACCCGACACCCGTTTTCCCAGTGGAAATTTCATTGACGTATATTATTGACAACCAGCATCATGCCGATAATAAGAAAAATTTCCACAAAAATTTCGCAAAAAAATCGGGATTTGTTTTGTCAATTCAAGAATAATTACTAATTTTGCAGTGTCAAACAAGACAACCTGGGGCATTAGCTCATCTGGCTAGAGCGTTTGACTGGCAGTCAAGAGGTGACCAGTTCGAGTCTGGTATGCTCCACCTCCCCGAATGGCTGAAATTCAGATTAAGACTGAATTTCAGCCATTATTCTTTATGCCCCTTCCTTTCCTTACATCTCCCCCTCTCCCTACGCCTTCCGGGTCAAGTGCAAAACCGGGGTCAGCGGATTTTTGGGGTCAGCGGATTTTTTAGGTGCATAGCATTATTAGGCAAATATTTTAGATAACCTAAAGATGAAAAACAAAGGGTCGGAAACCCCTTTCAATTGAGTTCTGAACATCTTGATTTTTGC
>JAAVCH010000014.1 GCA_014802425.1 Bacteroides sp. | reverse complement strand
CCTAACACCAACAACATGATAGAAGGCACCTTCACAGATTTGAAGAAGAATCTGCGTGATCATCCCGGTATGTCGGAAGAAAATCGCAAGCGATTTATGAATGGGGTTTTTCTTGGCATATGAGAAATTGCATAATGAAAAAGGAGGCACCCAATAAGGCACCTCCCGATTGCATTATGCATATTCTACGGCTTTATTCCTGGCGGAGTTGGCTCCCCGGCAGAGCTCCGTTACGCTTAAGCCGTAGTGCAAAGTTAACAGATGATGGGTCTCATAGCAAATTTGGTCGTAAAATCAGCCTGCAAAATGACCTATAGCCGCATTTACTCTGACTCAAAACGGCTTCAATTGCTTTGAAGTGCTATAAGAAACAGTAATATAGTTGGTTACATCGACTTTAGCCTGCAAATTGACCTATAGGCCTAAAAATACGATAGGCGATAACCCACCTTGTTACAGTGAGTTATCGCCTATATTAGCGATTGTCAGGGGAATCTGCTTAGTCCTCGATAGCCGCCTGCGCCGCAGCTACGCGGGCGATGGGCACGCGGAAGGGGGAGCAGCTGACGTAGTTCATGCCGAGTTTGGCGCAGAATTTCACGCTACTGGGCTCGCCGCCGTGCTCGCCGCAGATGCCGACCTTGAGGTCGGGACGTGTGGCGCGGCCTTTCTTGACCCCCATTTCTACGAGCTGGCCTACACCTTCCTGATCAAGTACCTCGAAGGGATCTACCTTGATGATGCCGTGGTCCTTGTAGAATTTGAGGAACTTGGGAGCATCGTCGCGGGAGAAGCCGAAGGTCATCTGGGTGAGGTCGTTGGTGCCGAACGAGAAGAATTCAGCCACCTCTGCGATCTGGTTGGCGGTGAGGGCCGCACGCGGAACCTCAATCATTGTGCCTACCTTGTAGGGGATTGTGTCGCCCTTTTCCTCAAATACCTTGTTGGCCGTGATGTTGATTACGGCAGCCTGGTTGGAGAGCTCCTTGAGCGAGCCTACGAGCGGAACCATGATTTCGGGATATACCTTGAAGCCACGGGCCTTGCATGCGAGGGCAGCCTCGATGATGGCGCGGGTCTGCATTTCGGTGATCTCGGGATATGTGATGCCGAGACGGCAACCACGGTGGCCGAGCATCGGATTGAACTCTTCAAGGGAGTCGACCTTGGCCTTTACCTCTTCGAGGGTGAGGCCCATGTCGGCGGCAAGTTCCTTCTGAGTGGCGGTCTGGTGAGGTACGAATTCGTGCAACGGGGGATCGAGCAGACGGATGGTCACGCCGAAGCCGTCCATGGCTTCGAAGATTCCCTCGAAGTCACCGCGCTGCATCGGGAGCAGCTTGGCAAGCGCCGCACGGCGTCCCTCCTCATCAGAGGCAAGAATCATCTCGCGTACGGCCTTGATGCGGTCGCCTTCGAAGAACATGTGCTCCGTGCGGCAGAGGCCGATGCCCTGGGCGCCGAACTTGCGGGCCTGGTTGGCGTCGCGGGGAGTGTCGGCGTTGGTGCGCACGAGTGTCTTTGTGTACTTCGCGGCGAGGTTCATGATGGCTGCGAAGTCGCCGCCGATTTCAGGCTCGGTGGTGGGCACCTGACCGTCGTAGACGTCGCCTGTCGAGCCGTTGAGGGAGATCCAGTCGCCTTCCTTGTAGACCTTGTCGCCCATCTTGACGGTCTTGGCTGCATAGTCCACGAGGATTTCGCCGGCACCGGATACGCAGCACTTACCCATGCCGCGGGCCACTACGGCTGCGTGCGAGGTCATGCCGCCGCGCATAGTGAGGATACCTTGGGCCACGGCCATGCCGCGGAGGTCTTCGGGAGATGTCTCGATACGTACGAGCACGACTTTCTTCTTCTTCTCGGCCCATTCCTCGGCCTCTTCGGCGGAGAATACGATCTGGCCTGTGGCTGCGCCCGGAGATGCGGGCAGACCCTTTGCCACGACTTTGGCGCGCTTCAGGGCGTCCTTGTCGAATACGGGGTGCAGGAGCTCGTCGAGCTTCTGGGGCTCCATGCGCAGAAGGGCGGTCTTCTCGTCGATCATGCCGGAGCGGAGAAGCTCCATGGCGATGCGTACCATGGCTTCGCCGGTACGCTTGCCGTTGCGGGTCTGGAGCATCCAGAGCTTACCGTCCTGGATTGTGAACTCCATGTCCTGCATGTCCTTGTAGTAGTCTTCCAGACGATGCGCGATGGCGATGAGTTCGGCGGCGCAGTCGGGCATTGTCTCCTCCAGCGAGGGATACTTCTCGCGGCGCTCCTCCTCGGATATACCCTGGAGGGCGGCCCAGCGGCGTGAGCCTTCGACTGTGATCTGCTGGGGTGTGCGGATGCCGGCCACTACGTCCTCACCCTGTGCGTTGATGAGGTACTCGCCGTTGAAGATGTTTTCGCCGGTGGCGGCGTCGCGGCTGAAGGCCACGCCGGTGGCGGAGTTGTTGCCCATATTGCCGTAGACCATTGCCTGTACGTTGACGGCGGTGCCCCATTCTTCGGGAATCTGGTTCATGCGGCGGTAGAGGATGGCGCGCTCGTTCATCCAGCTGTCAAATACGGCGCAGATGCCTCCCCAGAGCTGTTCCCAGGCCGATTCGGGAAAGTCCTTGCCGGTGTGTTCCTTTACGGCGGCCTTGAAGCGCTTCACGAGCTCCTTGAGGTCATCGACGTCAAGCTCGTTGTCGAACTTCACGCCCTTTTCCTCCTTGACCTCGTCCATGATCTTCTCGAAGGGGTCGATGTCGATTTTGGAGGCGGGCTTCATGCCGAGCACGACGTCGCCATACATCTGGACGAAGCGGCGGTAGCTGTCCCATGCGAAGCGGGGGTTGCCGCTCTTTTCAGCCATGGTGGCTACGGTAGCGTCGTTCATGCCGAGGTTGAGGACGGTGTCCATCATGCCGGGCATGGATGCGCGGGCACCCGAGCGTACGGATACGAGAAGGGGATTGGAGGGATCGTCGAACTTGCAGCCGGTGAGCTTCTCGACGTGGGCGATAGCCTTCTCTACGTCGTGCTTGATGTCGTCCACGACTTTGTCACGACCGTACTGGGTATATTCGTTGCAGACTTCTGTTGTGATGGTGAATCCCGGGGGTACGGGCATTCCCAGCAGGTTCATCTCGGCAAGGTTAGCACCTTTGCCGCCGAGGATGTCTCGCATCGAGGCGTTACCTTCGGCTTTTCCGTCACCGAATGTATAGATTTTCTGTGCCATGAATGATTTAATATGTTGATAAGATGTACGTTATATACTGATGTAATCGTTGCGGGCCGTCTTCGGCCGGATGCGGGGTCCGGCGGTCGGAGGGCGCGTGATGGCTTGATTAGTGCAAAGATAATCAATTCCATTGAGATTCCCTACAATTTAGGGTATTTTGGCTTTCTTCGGGGTGCGTCATTTCCGGGACCGGGGCGGTTTTCCTCCGTCGGACGTGAGGGTCACTTTATGCGAAGCCAGTAGCCGAGGATGAATTCGAGCGACATCCCGTTGGAGGCGCTGAAGTTGTCGCGCTTCGATGAGCCGTAAAGGTTGCCGAGTCCGTAGTAGAAGCGCACTTCGGCATAGGCGGAGTGTCGGGGGGTCACGTTGAACTCTCCTCCCAGCCCTGCGCAGATTCCGTAGTCGATGCGCTGCTTGATGGGCTCCGAGTATTGCAGGGTGTTGTGGTATTTCGGGAATCCGGGCAGCGATGAGGCGTCGGCGGTATCGAAGCTTGAGTTTACCGAATCGCTCAGGCGCAGCGCCACAAGCGGACCCGCGTTGAAGAAGAACCTTCCCCGGCGGCCGAAGTATATGTGGGCCAGTACGGGAAGCTCCAGGTAATTGATGGTGCGGGAATAGGCGAAGGGCTCCCCCTCGAAATTCTCTTTCCATCCGCGCTGTATGAAGTTGAGCTCGGCGATGAGTCCGAAGTGGTTTTCCTCGATATAGCGGAAGGTGACTCCCGCCAGGGCGCCGGGCTGGAAGGTCTGTTTCACGCTCGGGGTGAAGAAGATGCGGCTGAGGTCGGCTCCGGCCTTAAGTCCGAGCGAGATGTTGGAGGAATAATGGGTCTGCGCCGAGGCTTCGGAGTGTGCGGAGGCCAGCGCCGCCGCAAGCAGCGTCGCGGCTCCGGCGAATCGTTTCAGGGACGGCATCATCGGGGAAGTACGGTCTTGTTATACGTGCCCAGCGGCTCGAATTCTATCACGAATACCTGCGGATTGACGATTCCTCCCCAGTTGTTGACGCGCTTTAGGGAGATGTCGCTCTGTAGGGTTTGTTCGGGCTTGAACCCGGCGTTGAAGTCGCCGGATGTGGCATGCAGGTTGGGGAGGAAATAGCGCAGGATATCGTAGGCTGTGGCCGAATATACGGGGAAGGAGCGCATCGGTGTCTGGCCGAAGATTTCCTTATAGTCGTCGATGAAGGTGCGGGCCGCCGGCTGGCTCGGGTCGAAGTAGAAGCGGCTCGGCATGATTACGTAGTCATCGCCGAAAAGCTGTCGCAGGTTGTCGCTGAACGTAATCCAGCTCGGACGCCCGAGCACACGTATGTCGGCCAGCGGATTGTCTTCCTTGAGCGCGTATATCCTTTCGAGCATCGACTTCGCGTCCTCCTTGCCGGCGGGAGTGGCGTAGAAAAGGATCTTGGAGTCGGACGTGACGCTGAACTCCGGGATGTCGGCTACGGCGATCTCCTCCACGGCGCCGGTGCTCTGGGCCATCATCTTGCGCATTACGGCTTCTCCCATGGTGTCGGTGGGGGAGAGGTGGCCAGCAAGGATAAGGCTGTAGCCGTTGTATTTCTCGGCTATGTAGGAGGCCACCTCGTCATTGAAGTAGGACGTTGGGGCGAGATACTGCACCACATAGGGATTGTCGAGGAAAGCTTCGTCCTTCACGTCGAAGGCATTGACGAGCATCACGGAATGGTCTTTTGCGAAATCCTTGAGGAAGGCCGGCAGCTGCTTGTCGGCCGTGGTCACGATGAGGTCGGGTGAGAAGGCGTCAAGCTCGCTGAGGAGTTCGGCCATGGGTTTGCGAGAGTCGAGCACCGTCAGGCGCGTTGCGAACGGACGGTCCTTGAGATAGTCGGCGGCCGCTATGGCTCCGCGCGCGAATTCCATGTCTTTGTTGGAGTCTGGGTCGTCGAGAAGAACGGCCACTCCGACCGAAGGATTCTCCGTAGTGACCGGATCATCCGTTATGCCGTGGATTTCATTATACAGTTCCTGACGCCCCTCTTCGGTCTTTTCCCTGGGGTCTTCCTCCACTACGTATTGCTCCACTTCGACGGTGGTGACAGACGGGAGCGCTATCGTATCGCCGCGCTTGATCTTCTTCTTGTCGGGATTCGCGGCACGCAGCATGTCGACGCCTATGCCGTTGGCTTCGGCTATTGAAAGCCATGTGTCGCCGCGGCGTACTTTATAGCTTGAGAGTCCGTCGATCTGCTGTTGCTGCACTATTTCCGTCTTCGCGTCGGCTATGAGCGAGCCGGCGGCCACACGTATCCTTTCGCCCGGGTCGGGATTACCCGCCGGCAGTCCTGGATTGAGGCGGTAGATGTCCTCTACGGTGGTGTTGTATGCCTTGGCGATACCGTAGGTGCTTTCATCCTCGCTTACGGTGTGGTAGACTATTCCGTCGGCCGGATCCTCCACCACGTCTTTCTTAGTGGTGAGCGTGAGCACATCCCCTTTCTTCACGCCGTCGCGGGCCGCGGGGTTCATGGCGTAGATGGTGTCGACGGGGATATTGTAGAATTTGGCTATTCCGTAGATTGTCTCGCCGGATTCGACGGTATGCGTTATCGGGGTCTCCGGGTCGATTGTGGCCGTGGCCTCCGGAGAGCCCTTTTTCTTTTCTTTCGGAGCGGGATAATAGAGGAGTGACCCTTTCTGGAGAGGCAGCTCCACTTCCGGGTTGGCTGCGGCGAGCACATCGGGATCCCAGCCGAATTTCTTGGCCACTCCGAAGAAGGATTCGTCTTTCTTGGTCTCGTAATAAAAGAAGGTCTTGCCGAGGATCGTCACCTTTGGCAGCGATGTCTCCGCCGCCACGCACACGGGAAGCGTGAGGGCGGGAAGCGCCAGGGCAGCGGCACAGAACATACGTTTTAGCTTCATTTGGATAATCAGAAAGGGAGTACAGTCATCAGGGCTGTGCAGTTATAGATAAGGAAGTAGAGCAGCATGGCGGGGAGCACCATAAGCAGCGAGTCGATGCGGTCGAGTATTCCGCCGTGTCCGGGCATGATGTTGCCGGAATCCTTGATGTGCAGGTTGCGTTTGATTACGGATTCGAACAGGTCGCCGAAGGTGGCGGCCACGGCTATCACCGCGCCGGCTCCGAGCCAGAACCAGAGGGGATCGGTGATGCTCCCTTGGGCCAGATCGGTGCCTGTGGCTCCGATCAGCGCTCCGCCACCTATGGCGCAGAGGGCTCCTCCCCAGAATCCCTCCCATGATTTCTTGGGAGAGACACGCTCGAAGAGCTTGTGCCGCCCGAAGATGCTCCCGAAGATGAACGCGCCGGTATCGTTGACCCATATGAGGATGAAGATGCTGAGCACGGGCATGCAGGTGGCGATGTCGAGGTCGCAGAATTTCGCCATAAGGGTCATGATGAACAGCGGGATGCCGATATACACCTGGCCGGCCATGTCGACGGCGAACTGTTTCTCCGGATGATCCGCGCGGGAATAGATGGTGATGACCATGCGGCCCATCATCCAGGTCACCCACAGCATAAGGAGCGGCAGCCAGTAGGCGCTGAGTATTAGGCAGCATATGCCGAAGATGTCGTAGACGGTAAGCGGGAGCGAGGCCCCCTGGGGACCGAATCTCATCTGGCGGAATTCAAACATGCCGAGTGCTCCGAAAAGCAGGGCGAGGAGGGTGAGTCCCGGTGCGCCGCACCAGCAGGCCAGCACGATCATGGTTACATAGACAGCGCCTGAAAGGGCTCTTATACCGGTCTTTTTGATGTCCAACATAAGCTACGGAATTATTGTTGAGGAGCGGTGACGCTCCGTAGGGGTTATCAATTCTGCAAAGTTACAAAAAAAACTGCAAAGGGTCAGTCCTTTGCAGTTTTTTGTTTCGCCCGGAGGGGTAAAATCAGAGTCAGTCCCCTTCGAGGTCAAGAGGCACGGCGGCCACGGTCAGTTTATGGTCCTTGAGGAACTTGATGATGGCCGTCTTCTCCGGTGAGTCCTCCACGTCGACTTCTATGCGCCGCAGGGCGTTGTACGTCGATGTGTTGGAGTGGTAGAGATGGCGGTAGGCGCTTGCGATTTCATCGATGGTGGCCTCGGACTTGCCGATCTTGCGTAGCACGAAGGAGTTGATGCCCTTGTACTCGATGGGATTGTGGGCCATGATGGTGAAGGGGGGTACATGGCTGTTGACCCGGCACCCTCCCTTGATGAGGCACACGTCGCCTACGTCGCAGCGTTCATGCACAAGGGCGTTGGAGGAGAGGATGGTGTAGTTGCCTATGCTGACGTCGCCGGCCACCTTCACCGCGTTGCCGAGCACGCAGTAGTTGCCGATATGGCAGTCATGGCCGATGTGGGTCTGCGCCATGATGAAGGAGTTGCTCCCGATTCTCGTGGCTCCGTCGCGATGGCTTGACCGGTTGATTATCACGTGCTCGCGGATGGTGTTGTTGTCGCCGATGATCACGAAGCTCTCCTCGCCGTTCCACCGGAAGTCCTGAGGGGTGGCGGCTATGATGGAGCCTTCGAAGATATGGTTGTTGGCGCCGATGCGTGCTCCGGATCGGATCACTGCGTTGGGGCGGATATGGCATCCGTCGCCGATTTCGACATTACCCTCGATGTAGACGAACGGTTCTATGATGACGTTGTCGCCGATCTTGGCCGTGGGGTCGACATGGGCGAGCTTGCTGATTACGTTCATGGTCGGTAAGATTTTAAGTGTAACGTTAAATATGTGTGTCTCTCCTCTCCATGTCTGAGGTCAGGCTTTCAAGTGCGTCATGAATCCGAATGGGAAAAGGAGAGGGGGGAGGACTCAGCGTCCTCCTCCCGTGGCTTGATAGAGTTCGATCATCGCGGTCACCTTGTTGTGCCAGCAGGCGAGGCTTGAGAGCTGGGCCTGAAGCAGGGCGGAGCGAGCCGTCAGCACTTCAAGGTAGGTCGTGGACTGCCCGAAAGTGAGGAGCTCCTGGGTGTACTCCACCGACTTCTCCAGGCTCTCGATCTGTTTCTCCACCTGCTCGCGCTTCTCGGCGTTGCGGTGGTACTTCACCATGGCGTTCGACACTTCGGCCGAGGCGTTGAGGATCGAATATTCGAAGTTGTTGAGGGCTATCTGCTGGCTTGCCTTGGCCGCCTCAAGAGTGGCTATGTTCTGGCCTCTGCTGAAGATCGGAGCCGTAAGCTGGCCTGCGAGCTGGATAAACCATTTGCCCGGATTGGAGATGATGGAGCCGAGCAGGTTGGTGAATCCTCCCTGGGCGGAGATGTTGAGCGAGGGATAGAATGCCGCGCGGGCGGAGTTGGTGGTGTAGTAGGCCGCCGCGAGGCTGCGCTCGGCCGCAGCCACGTCGGGCCGCGCCGCCAGATACGACACCGGCAGGTTGTCCATGAGCGCGGCGGGGATGTCGAAGCTCATGTCGGAACTCACCTCCCAGGTCTGCGGATAGGTGTTGAGCAGGAGAGAGAGAGAGTTTTGGGTGGTGCGGATGGACTGCTCCAGGTCGGGAATGGAGGCGAGGATGCTATAGTAGTTTGCCTCGCTCTGCACCACGGCAGCCTCGTTGACCATGCCGGCGGTCTTCATGTCCTTCATGGATATCACCTGGTCGGCCCAGATGGCGGCGGTGCGGCGGGTGAGGTCGAGCTGCTGGTTGAGGAGCATCAGCGCGTAGTAAGTGGACGCCACGCCGCACACTATCTGCGACTGTGCGGCCTGCCTGTAGGCTTCGGCCTGCTCCACGCCCACCTGGGCTCCGCGCTTGCGGTTGAGGATCTTGCCGAAGGCGTCGATCTCCCAGTTGAGCGCGGCCGGAATGGTGTACGACCAGTTCATGTGCGAGCCTCCGTAAGAGGCCGAGCCTCCGTTGGGGCTGATGGCCAGCGAAGGGAAATAGCTCAGTTTGGCGCCGAGGAGCTGCGCGCGGGCTATCTCCACGTTCAGGCGTGCGTTGTCAAGGTCCTTGTTGTTGTCGAGAGCGCGCTGGATGAGGCTCTGCAGCTGAGGGTCGGTGAATACCTCGCGCCATCCCATATAGGGGAGCGAAGCGGAGTCGGGTGCGGCTTCGAGCGATTTGCGGTAATCATTGACCACGGCGTTGTCGTCGGGAAGAGAGTACTTCTTATAGATGTTGCAGCCCGATAGGGTGGAGGCCGCGACAGCCGCAGTCAGTGAGATAATCAATATATTGCTTTTCATCTATGTGGGTCTTGGGATGTTGGTTCCGTTTCCGGAGCGTCCGGTCCGGGACGCGGTGACGGAGGCTCCGGAAACGGCCGTGGTTACTGCTTGATGGAGTACTGTTCGATTTCCGAGCTGAGTTCCTGTAGGTCCTTGTCTTTCCACTTCGGGGGCGAGATGCGTTCCTGGATGAGCTGGAAGGCCACGAAGAGGGCGGGCACTATCAGCACCTGGAAAATCATGCCGACGAGCATACCGCCGACGGCGCCTGTGCCGAGTGCCTGGTTGCCGTTGTGGCCTGCGCCTTCGGCAAACATCATCGGCAGCAGACCGATGATCATGGCCAGCGAGGTCATGAGGATCGGGCGCAGACGGGCTGTGGCGCCCTGGATGGCGGAATTCACCACCGACATGCCGGTCTTGCGGCGGTCGAGCGCGAACTCCACGATGAGGATGGCGTTCTTGGCGAGCAGACCGATAAGCATGATGAGGGCGATCTGGAGATAGATGTTGTTGGCGATGTCGCGCATCGAGGCGAATATGAACGTACCCATCAGGCCGAACGGCACCGAAAGGATTACCGCCAGCGGAAGGATGTAGCTCTCATACTGGGCGGAAAGCACGAGATAGACGAACACAAGCACAAGCGCGAACACGGCGCCGAGCGATGTACCGCCTCCGGCTTCCTCACGCGTCATGCCCGAGTACTCGAACGTATAGCCGGTGGGGAGGGTCTCGTCGGCCACACGGTTGATGGCCTGGATGGCCTGGCCCGACGATACGCCGGATGCCGGGGTGCCTGTCACCGAAATCGAGGTGTAGAGGTTGAATCGGTTGATGAGGTCAGGACCGTATACGCGGCGGAGCGATACGAAGTTGTCGATCGGCGCCATCTCATTGCCGTTGCGCACCTTGATCTGCTTGAGTGTCTCGGGCGACACACGCGCTTCCGGAGAAGCCTGCATCATCACGCGGTAGAGCTTACCGTAGGAGTTGAAGTTGGACACGTACATACCTCCGTAGTAGCCCTGCAGGGCCTGGAGCACGGCGTTCTGCGTGAGGCCGGCCTGTTTCACCTTGGCCACATCGATGTCCACCATGTACTGGGGGAACGTGGGGTTGAACGTCGAGTAGGCCATCTGGATCTCCGGCTGGGCGTTGAGCGTGGAGATGAAGTTCTGGTAGACCTTGAAGAAGTTGTCGAGCGAGCCGCCTGTCTTGTCCTCAAGCTTGATTTCGAAGCCGTTGGTCATCGAGTAACCTGAAATCATAGGGGGCTGGAAGAACATGATGTTGGCGCCCTTGATGCTCTGGCACATTCCGATGAGCTGGCCCACGATGGCATCCGACGACTGCGACTTTTCCTTACGCTCGTCCCAGTTGCGTAGCTTGATGATGAACGAGCCGTAGGTCGCACCCTGTCCGCCTATGAAGCTGAAGCCGATGATGGATGTGCGCGACTGCACGGACGGAATCGAGCCGATGATAGAGTCCACCTGGCTCATGATGGCCCTGGTGCGCTCCTGGGACGATGCGGGCGGAAGTGTGACGGCACCCATGATGGTGCCGGTGTCCTCATTAGGCACAAGACCGGTCGGGGTGATCGACATCAGCCATACGAGCACCGCGATGGAGGCACCCACGAAGCCGAAGCTGGTGACCTTGTGGGCCACGAAGAACTTCACGCACTTCTTGTAGACCTTCAGGAGCTTGTCGAACACATTGTTGAAGGCATCGAGGAATGCCTTCTGGAACATTCCTATCAGGGCGAGGATGGCCACTGCGCATGCGATGCAGCTCAGAATCACGTTCTCGAACGTGAACCATCCCAGCACGAGGAACACGATTGCCGCGATGAGGAGGAGCGTCGTGACGATTGGGGGGAAGTGGAAGCTGACGCGCTTCCTGTAGGTTTCCCTGACGGTTTCGCCGGCTGCCGCGTAGGCGTCCTTCATGCGCTTTCCGAGCGGATCCGGCTCTCCGTTCTCCTTATGGGGCTTCAGGAAGAGGGCGCAGAGTGCGGGAGAGAGCGTAAGGGCATTGATGGCGGAAAGACCGATGGCCATGGCCATCGTCAGACCGAACTGACGGTAGAAGATACCTGCCGTGCCGCCAAGGAACGACACCGGGATGAACACGAGCATCATCACGAGTGTGATGGAGATAAGTGCTCCGGCGATTTCGCGCATTGCGTCGATGGAGGCCTTGCGGGCCGACTTATAGCCCTGATCCAGTTTGGCGTGGACCGCCTCCACCACCACAATCGCGTCATCGACCACAATCGCGATGGCAAGCACCAGAGCGGCAAGGGTCAGAAGGTTAAGGGTAAATCCGAAGATGTAGAGGAGGAAGAAGGTGCCTATCAGCGCCACCGGAATCGATATGATGGGGATGAGGGTGGAGCGGAAGTCCTGCAGGAAGATGAACACCACGAGGAACACCAGCACGAATGCCTCGATGAGGGTCTTCACCACCTCGTGGATGGAGGCGAATAGGAAGTCGTTGACGCTCATCTGGGTCTCGAGCACGAGCCCTTTAGGGAGTTCCTTGCGGGCCTGGTCGAGGAGCTTCTCGATGTCCTCGATTACCTGGGTGGCGTTGGAGCCGGCGCTCTGGTAGACCACGAAGGCCGAGCCCACGCAGCCGTTGAGCGACGAGCCGGAGGAGTAGGTCAGACGTCCGAGCTCTACCTTGGCCACATCCTTGAGGCGGAGGATCTCACCGTCGGACGACGCGCGTATGATGATGTCCTCGAATTCCTTGGGCTCGCTGAGGCGTCCCTTGTACTTCATGACATACTGGAACGACTGGTCGCCCTGTTCGCCGAACTGACCCGGAGCGGCTTCGAGGTTCTGCTCGGCGAGCGCGGCCTGCACGTCGGAGGGCATGAGGTTGTACTGCGCCATCACATCGGGCTTGAGCCAGATACGCATCGAATAGTCGGCGCCGAAGGCTGTGGCGTCGCCCACACCCGACACACGCTTGATCTGCGGGATGATGTTGATAGACACATAGTTCTCGATGAACTGCTGGGTATAGTCGTTGTTGGGCGCGTACACGCCGTTGACCATGAGCATGGAGCTCTGGCGCTTCTGCGTCACGACACCCACCTGCGTCACCTCGGCGGGGAGGAATGCCTGGGCCTTGGCCACACGGTTCTGAACGTCGATGGCCGCCATGTCGGGGTCCATGCCCTGCTTGAAGTAGACCTGGATCTCAGCCTGACCGTCATTGGTGGCCGTCGATACCATATAGTCCATGTTTTCCGCACCGTTGACCTGCTCCTCGATCGGAGCGATAACGGAGTTGAGCACCGACTGGGCGCTCGCACCGGTGTAGGTGGTCGATACTCGGATGATCGGAGGCGCAATCGAAGGATACTGCTCGATAGGCAGGCTCGAAAGGCCAAGGAGACCGAATATGACGATGAAGACGGAGATTACCGTCGAAAGCACCGGCCTGTTGATAAAATTATCAAGTCTCATTCTGATTTCTTTAAGTTGGAAACGAACGTTAGGCCCTTGTCTTTACTTGCCGGCCTGCTGTGCGGGCTGTGCTGCGGCAGGTGACTTCGGACGGATGACCATGCCGTCGCGCACACTGATGCCGACACCCTCCACCACGATCTGGTCACCTTCCTTGAGGCCGGAAGTGACGATGTAGTTCTTGCCGTCGTTGACGTCCGACACCTGGATGGGAGTGGAATGCACTTTGGCGCTGTCGCCCACCACATAGACGAACTTCATGTCCTGAATCTCAAACGTGGCGCTCTGGGGCACCTGAAGGCTCACGCCGCTCACCGAGGGGATAAGCACGTTGCCTGTGTTGCCGCTGCGGAGCATGCCGTCCGGGTTGGGGAACTGGGCCTTCACCTGCGCGCTGCCGGTGCTGGAGTCGAGCACGCCTGAAATGGAGACTATCGTGCCCTGCTGAGGATAGAGGGTGCCGTTGGCAAGCATGAGCTGCACGGGAGGCATCTGATTGCGGGCGGCCTCCACGGTGCGCGAGCCGTTGTCGGTGAGCGCGAGCACCTCCTTTTCCGTCATGGAGAAATAGGCCTCCATAAGGGAATTGTCGGACACGATCGTGAGCAGCGTCGAGGGGCTCACGAGGGTGCCTTCCTTATAGTCGATCTTGCCCACCATGCCGGAGATGGGGGATGTCACCACGGAATAAGAAAGGTTCTTCTGGGCCGCGGTCAGCGATGCCTGGGCCTGATTGAGCTGAGCCTTTGCTGCGTTGAGTGCGTCGACGGAAGTCTGATAGGCCGGTGCGCCGATGATGTTCTTGTCAAGGAGCATCTTGTTGTTGTTGGCGTTGGTCTGGGCTGTATTGACGTTGGCCTGGGCCACGGCCACTGCGGCGCGTGCCTGGTCGACGGCCGACTGAAGGGTCACCTTGTCGATTTCGAAGAGCACCTGTCCTTTGTTGACGTGCTGACCCTCGGTCACAGCCACGCGGGTAAGGAATCCGGTGGCCTGCGGGCGGATCTCCACATCGTTCTTACCCTGCAGGGTAGCGGGATAGGCGGTCTCAAGCTCAGCGTTGCTGCTGCTCACCGTCATTACGGCAAGCTCGGGAGCCTGCTGCTCCTGCTGCGCCGCATCCTTCTTACACCCTGTCGCGATGAGGCCGAGCGCCATTAAGGCGGAGCCTGCATAGAGATAGTTTGTTTTCATAGTTTATAAGTGAATGGAATTTATGGTTGGTATCTAAAACTCGCACGGAGCCTGACCCTTTTCAGGGGTCGGCTCCGGCAAATCACTGGTTATCGTGGGTGAATTCCGGCGGGATGCCGGGATCGTCGTCCTCCTCGTCCACAATCGGCTCTTCCGGTAGGTGCTTCCGGGCCGGGGTTGTGTTCCTTTCGGTCTCGCCGGCCGCCTTATTTTCGAGACGCTTGCGTTCGTCCTCCGCATTGAGCTCCATGATTTCATCGGTACGTGATTTCCACTGGCGCTTGCCGAGGATGGCCTGCACGTCATCGTGGTATATCACCTCGCGCTCGATCAGCAGGTCGCGGATGGCATTGTGCTGCTTGGCGTACTCCGTCAGAATCTCCTTGGCGCGGGCGTACTGCTCGGCTATTATGGCGGCCACTTCATCGTCGATGAGCTTGGCTGTCTCCTCGGAATAGGGCTTCGAGAATCCGTAGTCCTGCCCGGTGGAATCGGTATAGTTGAGATTGGGCAGCTTGTCGCTCATGCCGTACATGATCACCATCGACCGGGCGATTTTGGTGGCCTTCTCCAGGTCGTCGCTTGCCCCTGTGCCCACCTGGCCGAGGAACAGCTCCTCGGCGGCGCGTCCGCCGAGCATGCCGCAGATAGTGTCCTTAAGGGCCTGGGTGGGGATGATCTGGCGTGCCTCTGGGGCATACCAGGCTGCTCCGAGGGCGCGTCCACGGGGCACGATGGTCACTTTTACGAGCGGGTTGCCGTATTTGGTAAGCCAGGATATGGTGGCGTGTCCGGCCTCATGGGTGGCGATGGCCTCCTTCTCTTCGGGAGTGATGACGCGCGAACGCTTCTCAAGGCCGCCCACGATCCTGTCGATGGCTCCCATGAAATCGGAGTACTCCACTGAATCCTTGTTGGCTCGCGCCGCGATAAGGGCGGCCTCGTTGCAGACATTCATGATGTCGGCTCCGGAGAAACCCTGGGTCTGGCGTGCAAGCTGCTCCACATCGAGCTTCGAGTTTACCTTAAGATTGCGGAGGTGGACATTGAATATCTCGATGCGGTCCGAAAGTTCGGGAAGGTCCACATAGATCTGGCGGTCGAATCGGCCGGGACGCAGGAGCGCCTTGTCGAGCATGTCGGCGCGGTTGGTGGCGGCGAGGATTATCACGCCGTTGTTGGAGCCGAAGCCGTCCATTTCGGTAAGCATGGCGTTGAGGGTGTTCTCACGCTCGTCGTTGGAGCCCATGTTGGGGTTCTTGCCGCGGGCGCGTCCTACGGCGTCGATCTCATCTATGAAGACGATGCAGGGGGCCTTGTCCTTGGCCTGCTTGAAGAGGTCGCGTACACGTGCGGCGCCCACGCCGACGAACATTTCCACGAAGTCGGAACCCGACATGGAGAAGAACGGCACGTTGGCCTCTCCGGCCACGGCCTTGGCCAGCAGTGTCTTACCGGTGCCCGGAGGGCCTACGAGAAGCGCGCCTTTCGGAATCTTGGCTCCGAGCTCGGTGTATTTCCCGGGATTCTTGAGGAATTCCACAATCTCCTCGATCTCCACCTTGGCTTCGGCCAGGCCGGCCACATCCTTGAAGGTGACGTTGGTGCCGTCGGTCTTGTCGAATATCTTGGCGCGCGACTTGCCGACATTGAAGATGCCGCCTCCGCCTCCGGCGCCTCCGCTCATGCGACGCGACATGAAGAGCATCACGGCGATGAAGAGGGCGATGGGACCGAAGTACCAGAGGAGCTTCATCAGGTCGGAGCCTTTCTCGTAGGTCACTGCGATTTCAGGCTTCCCCTCCGCGATGAGCTTGGCGTTCCATTCATCTATTTTGGTGGATATGCGGTCGGACGAGGGAATGGTGGCCTTAAGGAGTATATCGGAGCGTTCGGCATATTGTTTGTCGATTTTCTGAGCCTTGATTCCCGTGGCGTTGAGATGTCCTTCGGCCACGCCGTTTTCAGATATGACGGTAATCTTGTCAAACTGCCCGCTTGCGGCGGCGTCCTCGAACTGAGTCCAGTTGACATTCTTTACCTGCGAATTGTCCTGGAAGTAATAAAGACCCAGAAGACACATGATAATCAGGGCGTACATCCAATACATGTTGAATAGCGGACGGCGTCCCTGGTTACGGCTGTTCTTTTTGGGTGATAAGTTCATCATAATCCGGTAAGTATGATTTGTATATGGTTATTGGGTTTATAGTGGCGGCGGAGAAGGTCAGGCTCCCCGCCGGCAGGCTTACAGAGGCCGGCATTCCGGCGGCGGCCTGCGCCCTGACGGTTCATTCGAGGTCGGGAAGCTCCGTAAGCTCACCGTCGCTCCATAGCTCCTCAAGTCGGTAGAACTCGCGTACTTCGGGCTGGAATACATGGACCATTATGCTTCCGAAGTCCACGATCACCCATTGGGCGTTTCTGTATCCGTCGGTGGCGTAGGGCTTGATGTGGAGTTTCCTGCTGACCTCCTCGCGCACATTGTCGGCTATGGCGGCAACCTGAGCCGATGACCGCGCCTGGCATATGATGAGCTGCGGCGCGGGAGATGCCTCGATGTCCGAAAGGTCGATGGTGGTGATGCGGCTACCTTTCTTATCGTAAATCGCCTCTATGATGGAAGACTCTAATTCTGAAATTTTCTTCATTGTTTAAGTTTAGACACAAAAAATGACCGGCTGGAATCGCTCGGGATACGATACTCCACCCAATCTACAAAGATAACAAATTCGTAGGAAAAAATATCACTGATTTTCCCAAAAAAACGTTAAGGCGCCGATACGGATGCTCTCCATCCATATCGGCGCCCTGTTTTCATTTTTTTTCATAATCCGACCGGGAGTCCGCTCCATGGCGGTGCGTCGGTCCCGGAGGGGGCGGTTCAATATCCGTAGCGCTGTTCGATTACGCTCCAGTCCACGATGTCCCACAGGCGGTGGAGATAGTCGGGACGGCGGTTCTGGTAGTCAAGATAATAGGCATGTTCCCAGACATCGAACACCAGAATCGGGTTCAGGTCCTGTGTAAGGGGATTCTCCGCATTGGATGCCTTGATGATGTGGAGCTTTCCTTCCGCATCGTTGGCGAGCCATACCCAGCCGCTGCCGAATACGCCGGCGCCGGCTTCCTCGAATTTCTTCTGGAACTCCTCAAGCGAGCCGTACTGAGCCTCGATTTGCTCCATGAGCTTGCCGCCGGGAGCTTTCAGGCCGGAAGGATTGAACTGGAAGAAATAGAAAATGTGGTTCCAGGCCTGTGAGGCATTGTTGAAGAGGGGACCGTCGCTTTCAGTGATGATGCGTTCGAGGGGCATGTCCTCGAAGGGGGTATCCTTGATGAGGCGGTTGAGATTGTCGATATATGCTTTCTCATGCTTGCCGTAGTGGAAATCTATGGTGACAGCTGAAATCACCGGCTCCAGTGCATCGGGAGCGTAGGGAAGTTTGGGTTGTGTGAATTTCATAGGTTTTTGTTTTTTATACGGTTATGCCCGGATCTGAGGGCTTTCGATTCTATAACGCTCAAATCCGGGCATTGGTTTTATGTGCGGTCCTGTCAGTCGAAGACTGCGTCCCAGTCCTTATAGACCGGCTGCAGTCCGGCCTTGAAGATGGCTTCCTCCACTTCGCGTGGGGAGCGGGAGTCGGACACTTCGAACTGCTCCAGTGCCTCGGTCGGCTGAGTGTAGCCTCCGGGTTCGGTGCGGCTTCCCGCGCTCATGGAGGTCACTCCGAGGGAGGCCATATTGTCGCGGAAAGAGGCGGCCTCACGGGTGGAGTACGAGATGTCGACGTCATGGTCGAAGAGGCGGAAGGCAAACGTCAGGCGCACCAGCTGGCGGTCGGATATGATGCTCTTGGGCTTGAATCCGCTCTCCGACGGGCGCATACGCGGAAAATTCACCGAGAAGCGTGATTTCCAGTATTTTTTCTGAAGGTAGCGCAGATGCCGGGCAAGCATCATCACGTCGCCGCGCCAGTCTTCGAGGCCCAGCAGGGCGCCCATCCCGATTTTATGCACTCCGGCTTCCCCCATGCGGTCGAAGCCGTTGAGCCGCCAGTCGAAGTGCGATTTCATTCCACGGGGATGGTACTTTTTATAGGAGTCCCTGTGATAGGTCTCCTGAAAGCATACCACTCCGTTGAGGCCGGCGTGGGTGAGGCGCTCATAGTCGGCGCTCCGCATCGGCTGCACCTCCAGTGTGAGGTTGTGGAAATACGGGCGGCATGTGCGGAGCACCTTTTCAAGATAGTCCACACCGCACAGCGTAGGATATTCTCCCGCCACGATAAGGAGGTTTTCAAACGGCGCGAGCTTGCGTATGGCCTTGCATTCCTGCTCGATCTGCTCCATGTCGAGCACCACGCGCTTGAAATCGTTGTCGTGGTTGAATCCGCAGTACACGCACTTGTTGGTGCAGGCGTTGCCGACATACATGGGGATGTACATCGAAATCGTCTTTCCGAAGCGCTCCTGGGTAAAATGACGGCTGAGCTCGGCCATTTCGCGCATATATAGGTCGGCGGACTCCGAAATCAGCACTGCGAAGTCCTCTGGAGTCAGGGGCGCTATATTGCGGCGCGCCTTGGCGAGCACGCGCTCCACATCGCGGGGCGTGGCCTGCTCCACGAGGCGGATCTGGTCGTCCCAGTCGTAGAGGTCGATTATGTCGGCATAACCGCGGCCGAAAACGTGGTCGCGGTCAGGATCCGAGTATTTTACTTCTGACATTCCTCTTCGATGTTTTGTGAGATGCGCATTGCGCAGAAGTTGGGTCCGCACATGGTGCAGAACCTGTCGTCGGCGTCCGGGGCCTGGCGGCGGGAATCCATATAGTAGCGTTTGGCTTTCTCGGGGTCGAGCGAAAGGTTGAACTGGTCCTTCCACCGGAATTCGTAGCGGGCTTTCGAAAGGGCGTCGTCACGCACCGAAGCGCCGGGATGCCCCTTGGCGAGGTCGGCGGCGTGGGCGGCGATCTTGTAGGTGATCACACCCTCGCGCACATCATTGAGGTCGGGCAGGGAAAGATGCTCCTTCGGAGTGACGTAGCATATCATTGCCGTGCCGAGGTTTGAGATGATGGCAGCTCCGATGGCGGAGGTGATATGGTCGTAGGCCGGGGCGATGTCGGTGGTGAGGGGGCCGAGGGTGTAGAAGGGAGCGTCGTTGCAGACCCTCTTCTGCTTCTCCATGTTCTCGGGTATCTTGTGCATGGGTACATGGCCGGGGCCTTCGATGAGCACCTGCACGTCGTGCTCCCACGCCTTCTTGCAGAGTTCGCCGAGCACTTCGAGTTCGAGGAACTGCGCGCGGTCATTGGCGTCATGTGTCGAGCCCGGGCGCATTCCGTCGCCGAGGGAGACGGCCACATCGTATTTGTTGAGGATTTCGCAGATTTCATCGAAGTGGGTGTAGAGGAAGCTCTCTTCGTTGTGGAGCACGGTCCACTGCGTCATGATGGAGCCACCGCGGCTCACGCATCCGGTGAGACGTCCCTTCACGAGCTCGGCGTGCTCGCGGAGCACACCGGCGTGGATCGTGAAATAGTCCACACCCTGCTCGCACTGCTCGATGAGCGTGTCGCGGTAGATCTCCCATGTGAGTTTGCGCACGTCGCCGTTCACCTTTTCAAGGGCCTGATAGATGGGCACGGTGCCTACGGGCACGGGGCAGTTGCGCACGATCCATTCGCGTGTCTCGTGGATGTTGTCGCCCGTCGAGAGGTCCATCAGGGTGTCGCCTCCCCAGTAGCAGCTCCACACGGCCTTGGCCACTTCCTCTTCGATGCCGGATGAAAGGGCGGAGTTGCCGATGTTGGTGTTGAGCTTCACGCTGAATGCGGAGCCTATCACCATGGGCTCGGCCTCGGGGTGATTGATGTTGGCTGCGATGACGGCGCGTCCGGCGGCCACTTCGTCGCGCACGAATTCGGGGGTGATGTGGCTCTTGATGCCGCGCTTCTCATTGTCGAGGTTCTCGCGGATGGCCACATACTCCATCTCCGGAGTGATGATTCCCTTGCGGGCGTAATGCATCTGTGTCACGCGGTGGCCGTCCTTGGCGCGGCGCGGCTTGTGCTGTATCGGGAAGCGTATCTCGTCGAGGCTGGCGTCGGCGCGGCGGAGCTTGCCGTATTCGCTGGTGATGTCGTCCTGCACGTAGGTGTCGCCACGGCTTTCGACCCATTCCTCTCGGGTACGCGGCAGCCCCTTGTTGATGTCCACTTCGTAGGCGGCGTCGGTGTAGAGGCCGCTTGTGTCGTAGACCACGATGTCGTCGTTGGGATACTCCACACGTTTGCCGTCTTCAATCTTCACGGTGGGATACTGGTGGATTTTCCTCATGCCGACTTTGATGGGGTGTAACTTGCCGGGCACGTAGATCTTTTCCGAATTGGGATAGGCGGAGAGATCGATATTTTCGATTTTCATTTGGGGTAGGTCAGCTTACAGTGATTTATAGTCAGAGGGAGTCGAGGAAAGAAGTGAGGGGAGAGGTGGCCTGCGCGGTGAGGGATGTGGCTCCGGGGCCGGCGAGGAAAGCCTCGCGGCCGGCCTCGACACCTTTGCGGAATGCCATGGCCATCTTCACAGGGTCGTCGGCCACGGCGATCGCTGTGTTCACAAGCACCGCGTCGGCGCCCATTTCCAGAGCTTCGGCGGCATGGGAGGGGGCGCCCAGGCCGGCGTCCACGATCACCGGCACATTGCTCTGCTCGATGATGATGCGCAGTAGGTCGCGGGTCAGGAGGCCGCGGTTGGTGCCGATCGGCGCGCCAAGCGGCATGACGGCGGCTGTGCCGGCCTCCTCAAGGCGCTTGCAGAGCACGGGGTCGGCCTGGATGTAGGGGAGCACCACGAAACCTTCCGCAGCCAGAATCTCGGTGGCCTTCAGGGTCTCCACCGGATCGGGCATGAGGTAGCGCGGATCGGGATGTATTTCCAGTTTTAAGAAAGGGGTCTGAAATATCTCGCGGCTCATGCGGGCGGCAAGCACTGCCTCTTCGGCGTTGCGCACTCCGGAAGTGTTGGGAAGAAGCTGAACATGGTCGCGGTTGATGTGTGTGAGCATATCGTCGGTGGCCTCCTGCATCATGTTGACGCGCTTCATGGCCACTGTGATCATCTCCGAGCCTGAGGCGAGGATGGCCTCAAGCATCACGTCGGGCGAGGGGAACTTACCTGTGCCTACGAATAGGCGCGAGGTGAACTCACGCGGCCCGATTTTAAGAGTATCGTTCATGATTGATAGGTATAATGAAAATTGCCGGGCCGCTCTTCAGTCACGGCCCGACAATGAAATCTTCTTTACGGTCAGTCGCCGGTGGGCATGAGGGATATGAATTTTTTCGTAGCCTCGGTCATGTCGTCGGCGCAGGCGATGGCTCCGCTTACGGCTATGCCGTCGACTCCCGCCTCAAGCAGGGGCATGACGTCATCGAGCTTCACGCCGCCCACAGCCACATGGGCGATATTGATTTCGGCCTCCTTCATCCGGTTGCAGAGGGAGGATATGCCGGAGAGCCCGAGCACGGGAGCGAGGTTCTCCTTGGTCTTGGTGTCGGTGAACGGGCCCATGCCTATATAGTCGATGTCAAGCGCGCGGACAGCCTCGATCTGCTCGAACGTGTTGGCGGTGACGCCAATCACGGCCAACGGGCCGAGCTCCATGCGGGCTTTTGACGGAGGGGTGTCGGTCTGGCCGAGATGCACGCCTGTGCAGTTGACGTCACGGCACACCTCAACCCAGTCGTTGATGATGAGGAAGGCCTCCTTCTCATCGCACATGGGTTTGATCTGACGGGCCATTTCGGCCACTTCCTCCTGGCTTGCCCCCTTCATGCGGAGCTGTATCCAGCGGCATCCTCCATCGAGCACGGCCTTGACCTGCTCGGGGATGGTGCGTCCGCAAGTGGTGTTGGTAATGTATTGCAGCATAATGAATCGATGTTTGTCTATCCAACGCCGCCGGACGCCGCAAGGTTTGCCGCACACGGGGCGTATCGCCGGTAGACGGTGCAAAGATAACAAATATTAAGCTAACCGCCCACCTTACAGTGTTAAAAATATCAAGCCCAATAGTGCCCCAGCATGGCGGCACCTCGGAAGCCCAGTCCGATAAGCCGGGACTCATGCGCCGGAGTGACGCCCCCGAGCGCGATGACCCCCACCGGGCAGCCGGCGAGGAACGCCTTCAGGTCATCGTAGTCGAACGCGGCGCGGTAGCCATGCTTTGAAATGGAGTCAAAGACGGGGGAGAGCGTTACGTAATCGAATCCCCGGGAGGACGTGACCTCCTCAAACGTGTGGCACGAACGGCTTCTGCGTATCCTCCCGGCCATGGGCGCGAACCCCTCGGGCTCTTCCGGATTACGGCGGTTAAGGTGAATGCCGCCGACCGGATGGCGCTCGGCAAGCCGGAAGTGGTCGTGGAGGGTGATGCGGCCGAGATACTCCCGGGGGATTCCTGAAAGTATTTCGGCCGCTTCCTCTTCGGATATGCCGGGATGACGCAGATGCACCAGGTCGACCCCGCTGTCGAGGAGCTGGCAGATCCTTTCGGCTTCCCTGTCCGCCGGCACCGGAGGAGTGAAGGCTATCCTGATGAAACTCATCCTCCGAACGCGGCTGAGATCACGGTAAGCGAATCAAGGTCTTTGAGAGTGACAGCGGGCCAGTTCTCGCGCTTCACAAGGCGTGCGTTGACCGCTATCGCGGTTCCCTTTTCCGGAATTCCGCGCCACTCCGCGAAATCTTCAAGAGTATATATATCCGAAGGGACATCGGTGGTCTGACCGTTGATGTGTAATATCATGGGGGTGATGGTTTGATGGTTTGAAATCTAAATGAATTGAATGAACTCGTCGGGGTCTGACTGCGCCTCAAGGGGTGCGGCGCAGTTCGCATACGGGAGCGTTCATGTGCGGCCACCGCTTCCGCTCCGGTTTCCGGGCATGCGGAACAGCGTCGGGCCGTGGGCTGAAGCATCATCGTAAAGCCTCAGGGTGGCCCCCAGTTCCAGAGCCTCCCTAAGAAGCCCGTTAGCCTTCGCTGCCGCGATGCCGTACGGGATGTCGCGGTCGATTAGGCGGCAGGCGAGCGCGGTTGAGAACGTGCATCCCGTTCCGTGTGTGTTGCGGGTGTGGATGCGCTCACTTGTAAGCGGAGTCACGTATATGCCGTTATTGTGTCTTGACGTGACGTAGAGCCACTCGCGTATCGTATCCGAAGAAGAGTCGCCGTTGGATATGAAAAGATTCCTCAGGCCTGTGCCCATCATCCATTCCGCCACGGCGTCTTCGGCTTTGTACTGCTCCGACCGGCCCACGGATGCCGCCATTTCCGTCCCGTCGAAACTGCATCGGCTTATTTTCAGGAATTCGCTGAGGTTCGGGGTCAGCAGGGCCACGTGGGGAAGCAACAGGCGCTGGAAGTCCGGGTCGAGCCAGAAATCCGTGTCGATGGCTATGCCGGTCCTGGTAGGGGAAAGCACCGGATCCACCACCACGTTTTCGAGCCTGTGGCTCATGATGAAGTCAGCTACGGTCTCGGCGAGCCGGCGGTCGGGCAGGAGACCGACCTTGACTGAGGCGGGAGCTCCCGCCTCAAGGGCGGCGTCCAGCTGCGCCCGGAGTATCGGCGGACTCACCGGGTCAAGTGCCGTGAGTCCGCGGGCTCCCTGGGCGGTGACGCAGGTCACGGCGCACTGGGGAAAAACATTCATCCGGCGCGCCATGGCGATATCGGCCTGCATTCCGGCCCCGCCCGAGGAGTCGGACCCGGATATGAGGAGTATGTAGGGCTCTTTACGCGTGTGTGCCTTTATATCCGCATCCTGTCCGACGGGAGTTTCCTGTGGGCCGGGCGCTCCTGCCATCTCCGGAGCGTCCGCGTGCTTGATCTCGGCTTCCTCCATCGGTCAGTCCTTTTTCACTCGGTCCTGTTCCGGCAATGCCGATTCGATCACGTCATGGCATTCGGCCAGAAGTTTCTTCGTGTTGAATCCCTTCTCACCTGGATAGATCGGCTTGTGGATGGTCAGTATGATCTTACCCGGAGTGGCGTTATATGTGGTGCGCGGCATACGCCTGAACGCTCCGTCGATGGTGATGGGCACCACGGGCAGGCGGTACTCTGCGGCCAGCATGAAGGCCCCGCGCTTGAAGGGGATCATCTTGCCGTCGAACGTGCGGCTCCCTTCGGGGAAAATCACAAGCGACATACCCCCCTGGAGAGTCTTCTCGGATTCCTCGATAGTGGTGCGTATGCCTGCCACGGAGCTGTCGTCGACCATGATGTGGCCGGCGCGCTTGCAGGCGTAGCCTACGAGGAAAATCTTCTCAAGTTCCTTCTTCATCAGCCATTTGAAGTCATGGTTGAGATAGCCGTAGATCGACCATATGTCGAATGCTCCCTGATGGTTGGCCACAAACACGTAGCTTGTCTTGGAATCGATGTTCTCGCGGCCGCGCACCTCCACTTTCACGAGAAGGAGCGCGCAGACGCACCGGCTCCAGATATGGGCCGGATAGTAGCCCCAGAAGTGGGAACCGGAAACGCCGGTCATGATTATGGTCACCAGTGCAGTGATGACGGTGAGTACGAGAAGGATAGGCACTGCGACGCACCACTGGTAGAGGAAGTACAGGACTTTCATGAGATAAGTGTCTCTTAAAAATTAAACGATATATGCGGCTTTTGATCCTGAACACATTTATAAACTAATCACTTCTGCCCTGTAGGCGCGGGGTCGAAATGGACATCGAGCTGAGGGAATGGGAAAGAGAATCCGGCCTGGGGCAGGCTGGTGAAGAACACGGCGTTCATGTCGAAGAACACTCCCCAGTAATCCGAACTTTTCACCCAGGCCCGCACCGTCAGGTTGATGCTGCTGTCGGCCATCTCCTTGAGCCCTACGAACGGAGGCGCGATCTGTTCCTTCATCTTGGCGTCGGCCAGTCCCACTTTCTCCCTGATGGTGTGGGCAAGACGAGTGCGTTTGTGCTGCTTCGATTCGAAAAGCCGTCCCCACCATGTGCGGGGTGCCTTAAAGTCGTCCTGAGCCTCGGTTTCCGCTTCGCCGGCGGGGTGGAGGTCTCCGTCAGGGTCGGAGCCGTGCTCCGGGCCATGTTCCTCGGGAGTGGAGTCGGGGAGGGAGGTGGTGAGGATCCGGGGGTCCTCAAGCAGGAGACGCTTGATTTCCGTGGCGGCGGCTTCATAGTCGGTGTCGTAGGAAAGTGACACTGTCCAGTCCACGCGGCGGTAGTTCTCGGTCGAATAATTGTTGACTGAGCCGGTGGAGAGGCCGCCGTTGGGGATTATGATGCTCTTGTTGTCAGGCGTGTTGATTACGGTATGGAAAATCTGAATCGCCTTCACGGTGCCCGCGTACCCCTGCGCCTCGATATAGTCGCCGACTTTGTAGGGCTTAAGGAGAAGGATGAGCACTCCTCCAGCGAAATTCTGCAGGGTGCCGCTGAGCGCCATACCGATGGCGACACCGGCCGATGCGAAGAGGGCCAGGAATGAGCTCGTCTCCAGGCCGAGGATTCCGACCACCGTGATGATGAGGATAAAATAGAGCACCATCCTCACGAGGGAAAGCACGAAAGTGGTGAGCGACGGGTCGATCTTACGGTTGAGCAGGATGTTGTTGACCACCTTATACAGCTTGTTGATCACATAGCCTCCGCCATAGAAGACGAGTATCGCTATCAGAAGCTTGAAAGAGAAGTCAACGACACTGTTGGCTATTTTCGTCATCGCGTCGTCAAGGGAAAGCCCTTTGAGGGATTCCCATGCCTGATGCGCGGACTCCGGGGTATCGGGCATGTCTACTACGGGTATGTCGTCGGTCTGGATCATGTCGTATGTCTGATGGTTTGCACTGATGCTGCGTTATGCGCCGTCCGGTTCGCCGGTGTGGGGGCCGTGGAATGTGCGCGTCATGTCAAAGCCCGGGAAAGCGGGGATAGACGCGCTTGAACCAGTCGAGGGATTTATAGTACTCTGTCTTGGGGTCATCGGTGAGGGCGTAGAAATAATGGCAGGAGACGCCACTGAAGTTCTCGGGCTTGATTTCGCGTCCGTTGAAGTCGCGCGCGGATGCTGCCTTATAGACCACCATGCGGTCCATGGCCGCGTTGAACTCAGGAGTGCTCCACTCATCTCCGAGGCTTTCGCCCCAGGTGCGGGTGTACTGGCCGAAATCATAGAAGGCATACGACTGTCGGCTGTATTTCTGGAGCTTCGACGGAGATACACGCTCTCCTGTGACGGCCTTCTCCGCTATGGCGGCCACATCTTCAAGCGCTGAGGTGTCGATCACCGCTATGGTCATCACGGCATTGTCATTGAGGTATGTCTCGGCCATGGCCTTGGCGGCTCCCACAAGGTTGAAATCCTTTTTGAGCAGGTGGGGCATGGTGACATCATACGGCATGCCGAGGGCATTGACCTCCGTCGGGCATCCCACGATGTACGGGGTCTTGTCCCTGAACTGATACAGCACCTCGATAGCCGACATATAGCAGCAGTCAAACCATATGAAATCGAACGTATTGTCCGGGATGGCCTCCTCAAGCTCGATGAGGTCGCAATAGTCGGAGACGCCGTTGTGCTTATCCTGGCCGAACCATTGGTTCTCCGTAGGCTGGTAGTAGCCGTCGGCCACGGTCACCGACGAGCGTGACTGCGGCACCGCATGGTCGGAGAACGCCGGACTCCACGAGGCGGCGTGGCTCCAGAGGATAAGTCCGTGGGTGTCGGCATCGCAGAGCTCCATATAGTCGGAGATGACGCCCGATATGCGCTTCGGGTCGGTGGAGAACTGGTTTCGGTCGTATTCCTTGACGAGCTTCCACTCGGCGGAGCCATCGGGAGCGGCCGTCAGTTTCTTCAATGTGGGTTTTGAATTCGGGAGCACCGAATAAACCCACAGTTCCCCTTTCGAAAGGTCAAGGTGTGGGAGCGTGCGCTCTATCTCGGCCATGTCGGCCGGAAAATAAGTGTCAAGTGAATTGGAGGCGACGGCGTAAATAAGAACCCCGCCCTTGTCGGCACGGGTGATCGCAGGCGTGACGGGCTCGTCCTTGGAGCAGCCTCCCAAAAGGGAGCCTCCGGCTATCGTCAGGCCCAGGGCCGCGCCATGTATGAATCGGAGTCTATTGAATGTCATGCAGGATATTATGGAAAAATGTTTAAGTCTATAAAGATACTATCCATATAATAACGTGGAGGAGGCTGAAATATTGAGGGAAAGTGGATGGGCGCGCGGTAAAATGGGGGCGGCGTGGCGGAAAACTGAAACATTCCGGAGTGTGGAGCGTTAATTTATGTGAAAGGCCCGGAAGGGTATTCCCATCGTGTTCCGGGTGTGACAAGCAATAGGACACTGTATGAAGAAATCTCTGATATGGATGCTGACGGCGGTAATGGCCGTCACCTTCGGCGTATTGCTCTACTTCCAGATAATGTATCTGGAGAATATGGTGAAGATGCGCGAGGGTCAGTTTTCGGAAAACGTGATGCGTTCGCTCCATTCCACAGTCGGGATGCTTGAGCGGCGCGAGACTCTGCATTATCTTGAGGAAGACGTAAGGATGCTCGACGCTGCCGACGGAGTCGGAGAGTACGATTCGCATTTCACTGACCAGAGCGAGCTGACGCAGGCCGCAATCATGGCCTCCGGCGCGCGGATAGACAATACCATCCGCTATCCTTCCTCCATGCCCGATGTGACGGAAAGCTACCGCAGTCTGCAGCAGTCGTTGAAGAAACAGTACGAATACCAGCATGGACTCCTTAACGAAGTGATACTAAATATACTCCGTGAAGCGCCGACACGCCCGCTGGCCGAGCGGGCTGACTCGGTGGAGGTGCGCAAGCTTCTCCGGAACGAACTTGCGGCCAACGGCGTGGAGCTTCCGTTCACATTCGCCGTCACGAGCGCTGACGGAGTCTATCTTTACCGCACGCACGGCTTCATCACCTCCGAGGACGCTCCGCGCTATGCCGCTGTGCTCTTTCCCAATGCCGGTGCCAACTACCGGCTTATCGTGGAGTTCCCCACAAGGGATTCCTATATTTTCTCCTCCGTGCGCTTCATCATCCCGACGCTGGCGCTGACGGCCATTTTGCTCGTGATATTCCTCTATACGGTCATCCTCATATTCCGCCAGAAGAAACTCTCGGAAATGAAGACAGACTTCATCAACAACATGACCCACGAATTCAAGACCCCCATCTCCACCATTTCGCTTGCCGCGCAGATGCTGGGTGATGAATCGGTGGGCAAGTCGCCCGGCACACTGAAGCATCTGGCCAAAGTGATAGGGGAGGAGTCGAAGCGGCTGCGCTTCCAGGTGGAGAAGGTGCTGCAGATGTCGATGTACGATGACGCGGGCGGAAGCGCGCTGAAATTCTCGGTGGTCAATGTCAACAGCATCATCTACAATGTGGTCAACACCCAGAAGATAAAGGCTGAAAAGGATGGCGGCCGAATCGACGTGGACCTTGACGCCGCAAATGCCGAAGTACGCCTCGACGAGATGCACTTCACGAACGTCATATTCAACCTTCTCGACAATGCATTGAAGTACATGAAGGAGGATACCGCTCCCGAACTCAAGGTGTCGACACGCGACGTGGGCTCAGACCAGATAGAGATCCGCATCCACGACAACGGCATCGGCTTGAGAAAAGAGGACCTCAAGCGCATATTCGAGAAATTCTACCGTGTGTCGACCGGCAACCGCCACGATGTCAAGGGCTTCGGGCTTGGACTGGCCTATGTCAAGAAGATGGTCACCATCTTCGGGGGCACCATCACGGCGGAGAGCGAATACGGCAAATGGAGCGAATTCATCATCCGTCTGCCTCTCGCCGAGGAGACTCCCGAGGATATGGAATGACGAAGTTGGCCGATGACTTATAAAAAGGGTGAACTTAACGAAAAATTAAGTGTTGAAATATTAGAGATTGTTAAAGAGGCGAGCACCGATAGAGGCAGTGAAGCCATTCGTGTATACTCCTCCGCCTTAAACTGAAAATATAAAAAGACACACAAAATGGATAATAAGATGAAAATTCTCCTCTGCGAAGATGATGAGAATCTGGGAATGCTCCTGCGTGAGTTTCTTCAGGCGAAGGGGTACAACGCAGACCTGTGCAACGACGGAGAAAAAGGTTATAAGGCCTTCCTGCAGAACCGTTATGACCTCTGCGTGCTTGACGTGATGATGCCCAAGAAGGACGGATTCACGCTGGCTCAGGAGATACGCAACGTCAATTCGGAAGTGCCCATCATCTTCCTTACCGCCAAGAGCATTAAGGAAGACGTGCTCGAAGGATTCAAGATCGGAGCCGACGACTATATCACCAAGCCTTTCTCGATGGAGGAACTCGTGGTGCGCATCAATGCCATCCTGCGCCGCGTGCGTGGCAAGCGCGAGCGCGAGGTCACTTCCTATAAGCTCGGCAAGTTTACGTTCGACACTCAGAAACAGGTACTTGTGGCCGGAGATTCCACCTCGAAACTCACCACCAAAGAGTCGGAGCTCCTCACGCTCCTTTGCGAACATCTCAACGATGTGCTTGAGCGCAACTATGCCCTCAAGACAATATGGGTCGACGACAACTATTTCAATGCCCGCAGCATGGATGTGTATATCACCAAACTCCGCAAGCTCCTGAAGAGTGACCCCGATATCCAGATCATCAATGTCCACGGCAAGGGCTACAAGCTGATCGCCCCCACTCCCGATCCTGAACAGTAAAACAGAAAGCTTGCTTAAAGAACATAAACGGTTTCACCCGCCGGGCTCCTTACAGGTTGCGCGGCGGGTGGCGTATTGTATGGTGCCGTCTGCTTATGGAGCTCCCCGAGAGGGAATTGTATGGAGAGGGACGCGCGGGGTAGGGCATGACGGTGGACGGCAAGCTGCGGCGCGTGCGGTAAATAAAGCGTTTTTATCCAATAAGGATATCGGCGTATCGAAAAAATGATTACTTTTGTAGTCGCAAAGGGGACGGCCCCTGTTGCGTTTGCCGAAAAGGCCCGAACGGCCACATGAACCTGACCAACCTAATACCTTAAAACTACACCATGAACCAGAACATCAAACTTTGCCCGAATCCCGTAGTGGCGTTCCTCCAGAAGGAGCCCACGGAATTCCGTAAGAGCGACATCATCCGTTTCGTAGAAGAAAACGGCATCCGCATGATCAACTTCATGTATCCTGCCGATGACAATCGCCTCAAGACCCTCAACTTTGTAATCAATGACGCTGACTATCTCGACTCCATCCTCACGTATGGAGAGCGTGTGGACGGATCCTCCCTCTTCCCCTTTATCGAGGCAGGCAACAGCGACCTCTACGTGATACCCCGCTATGCCACGGCCTTTGTGGATCCCTTCGCTGAGATTCCGACCCTCACCATGCTGGCATCCTTCTTCGACAAGGAGGGAAAGCCCCTCCACTCCAGCCCTGAATTCACTCTCCGCAAGGCAGTGGAATCATTCCGTGAAGTGACCGGAATGGATTTCTACGCCATGGGCGAGCTGGAATACTACGTCATCTCCGAGGATCCCGGCACATTCCCCGCATCCGACCAGAAGGGCTATCACGAGTCGGCTCCGTACTCGAAATTCTCCGACTTCCGCACTGAATGCATGGCAATGATCGCCCAGGCAGGAGGCAAAATCAAGTACGGCCATAACGAAGTGGGCAACTTCACGCTCGATGACAAAATCTACGAGCAGAACGAGATTGAATTCCTCCCCGTAAAGGCCTTGGAGGCGGCCGACAACCTCATGATCGCCAAATGGATCATACGCGGGCTGGCCGCGCGCAAGGGCTATGACGTGACTTTCGCTCCGAAGATCACTGCCGGCAAGGCAGGTTCAGGACTCCACATCCATTTCAAGATAATGAAGGACGGTCAGAACATGATGACCGACGCCGACGGCAAGCTCAGCGATGTGGCAAAGATCGCCATCACGGGCATACTCGACCATGCCGCCGCCATCACCGCATTCGGCAATAAAGTGCCCACGAGCTACTTCCGCCTCGTGCCTCACCAGGAGGCCCCGACTTCAATCTGCTGGGGCGACCGTAACCGCAGCGTGCTCGTGCGTGTGCCCCTCGGATGGACAGGCGAACTCGATATGTGCTCACAGGCCAACCCGCTTGAGGAGGACACACGCAGCGAGGCTCCGCAGAAGCAGACTGCCGAACTCCGCTCGGCCGACTGCTCGGCCGACGTTTACCAGCTTATCGCCGGAATGGTGGTGGCCGCACGTACGGCCTTTGAGGACGCCACAGCACTCCGCCGTGCCGAAGACCTCTACGTCAACGTCAACATCCACAACGACGCCAACAAGGAAAAACTCGCACAGCTCCAGTCGCTTCCCGACTGCTGCGAGGCTTCCGCCGACGCTCTTGAGAAGGACCGCGCCGCATTCGAGAAATACGAAGTGTTCTCTCCGGCCCTCATCGACGGCGTTATGGCCAAGCTCCGCAAGCACAACGACGCCAACCTCCGCCGCAAGCTTGAGGGGAATCCCAAGGCCATGCTGGAGATGGTGCGCAAGTTCTGGCACTGCGGCTGATTACGGCCCGTACACTGGCCGCGCCTAACAGCGCCGGCACATATCCGCACCTCCGGGAGAGGACATATCCGGACCTTCTCCGGGAGGGTGCATAAATGAGAAAGATTTGAACAGATACCTTAGAAATATCAATGTCATCGGCTCCGAGGGTCAGAAGAGGCTCTCGGAAGCCGATGTCTTCATCATAGGGTGCGGCGCGTTGGGCGGTCAGGTGGCTATGCTTCTGGCTGCCGCCGGAGTGGGCCACATCGGTATAGCGGATTTCGACACTGTCGACGTGACCAACCTTCAGCGCCAGCTCTTCTTCGAAGAGAGCGACGCGGGATGCCGGAAGGCCGAAACGCTGGCGCGACGTATGCGCGCGCTAAACTCCTGCATAAGGGTGGACGCCCATGTGGAGATGCTGCGCGACTCCAACGCCGACCGCTTGCTCGACGGATACGGATTCGTGGTGGATGCCACCGACAATCCGGCTTCCAAATACATGATCGACGATATCTGCCTGCGTCTGGGACTCCCCGCATGTATCGGCGGAGTGGCCGGATGGCGGGGACAGGTCACATGTGTACGCGGCAAGACCGGGGAGGAGAATGTCTCCATGCGTTTCGCCGACTATTTCCCTCGTCCTTACGGCGACCCGGAAATGCTTCCGTGCATGATCGAGGGGGTGATGGGGCCGGCGGCGAGCGTCATAGCCTCGGTTCAGGCCGCCGAGGTGCTGAAATACCTCAGCGGCAACGGAGAGCCTGCATTCAACAGGCTGTTTACCATCGACCTGGCGACCCTCCGCACCGATCTCCTCGAATTCTGACCCCCGTCAAATTTTCATTCCGGATATTTCCCGGATGAACAGGCGAATCATCGTGACTCACCCCGGAGAATGGGAAAAAGAACTGAATTTGAAAATACATTCAGGCGTTTCAGACGTTAGTATATTGAAATGCTTTGAAATCCATATAAAAATTATAGGAAATCATGACCAATAAAAGAAACTTCAAGAAATACGCCGATGAAATCGGAGCGTCTGTGATCAATGAAATGATGGTGGCTTACTACAATGCCGAAGGTGCTGACCGCAAGGCCATCGCCGATGCAGTAGGTAAGGTGCTTGGTGCAATCGAGGACGCGAAGAACAAAGCCAACACTTTCTTCGGCCGCGACACCAAGTCGTTTGAAGACCACAAGGCATATGCCGTGGCCAAGCGCAATTTCTTCCGCGCTCTCTTCAACAACATCGAGACGGAATTCAGTGAGAAGGTCAACGAGGCGGTGAAGCAGTTCAACGCCGCCCTCCCCGCAGAATACAAGGAAGCCCANAAGGCTGCCGTAGCTGAATGACGGTGTGCCCGCAAGGGATTCCGCAACGGATATTGATATTGAAACTCAACAGGGGAGGGGTGGAGCCGCTACGCGACTCTGCCGCTCCCCCTCATATTGTGAACTCTTATTATGAACATCTGGAAATCAGCGTTAAGGCTATTCGGCTGGAAGGTGCGCATCACAGCTCCCCGGCGTGACAAATGCGTCATATGCGTGGCACCGCACACTTCCAACTGGGACTTCGTAATCGGTCTGGCGGCCTACCGGAGTCTTGGCCGTGATGCCAATTTCCTGATGAAGAAATTCTGGTTTTTCTGGCCTCTGAAGTACCTGCTNGTCCATTTCGGCGGTATTCCGGTGGAAAGCCGGAGCAAGAGCGGCGTTTCACTGACCGACAGTATCATCGCCGACTTTAAAACCCGCGACTACCTTAATCTGGCCGTCACTCCGGAGGGAACCCGTAGCCGCACCTCATCATGGCGCACCGGATTCCTTTATATCGCACTGGGAGCCGGAGTACCGATTCAATTAGGTGTAATCGATTTTGCCGGAAAAGAAGTGATGATCGCCGATGAATACGTTCCGACCGGCGACATCGAGCGGGACATGGNCTACGTGAAGAATTACTATGCCGGTCACNCTGCGGCTGCNCGCTATCCCGATAAATTCACGATATAAGGGGACNGGAATTGATCGCAGGGGGGTGACGCCACTTCGGTACCTGNCCGGACACGGTCCTAAATACTGACTTGACATAATGATTTACAATAACCTGAATGTAGCCTTACTCCCCATGGAGATAAAATGGGGGGATAAGGAAACGAACCTGAAAAACGTAGAGGCCCACTTCGAGTCTCTGCATCCCGATACGGATCTCGTGGTGCTCCCCGAGACATTCTCCACCGGTTTTCCGAGCGGTCTCGACAAGGAGACCATACGCCCTATGGCGGAGAGGAACACGGGAGCCACAATAGATTTCCTGAAGTGTCTCGCAGAGCGCAAGGGTGTGGCGATAGCCGGCAGTTTTATCGCTGATTCCGGAGGCTCGCTGTATAACCGCGCATTCTTTATCGAGCCTTCCGGGGAGGAGACATTCGCCGACAAGCGGCATCTCTTCACAATGGCCGGAGAACATAAGAATTTCTCACGCGGCCATGACCGGCTTAAGGTGCGTTACCGTGGATGGGAGATAGCTATGATNGTATGCTACGATATCCGCTTTCCCATATGGTGCCGCAACGTCTCCAACGACTACGACCTTATGGTCGCCGTGGCCAACTGGCCCAAAGTGCGTGTGGATGCCTGGAATCAGCTGCTCCGTGCCCGCGCCATTGAGAATGAAGCCTACGTCATCGGTGTCAACTGCCGTGGCGTCGACACGGGAGGCTTTGAGTACGACGGAGCGTCCGCTTCCGTCGACTTCAAGGGGAAGGAAATGCCTCTTACTGAAGTCGGGGGGATTCTCTATACAGTCCTTTCAAAGGAAAAACTTGACCGTTTCCGCGAAAANTTTCCGGNCTTCAGGGATGCCGACTCTTTCCGTCTGCTTGACGACTGATGTGTAAGCGCGACTTTTCCGGCCGACTCCAATCGGCCGACTGAGTGGAGAGTCTGACTGAACCAAGCTTATTCCCTGTTTGTTTTATAGATGAACTAAATCTTAAGATACTATGAATAAGTTTNATGAATTGGTAAAATCAGAGATACCCGTACTTGTAGACTTCTTTGCCACCTGGTGTGGTCCATGTCAGATGATGCATCCCATTCTTGAGGAGCTTCACGGCAAGGTAGGCGATAAAGCGCGTATCATAAAGATAGACATTGACAAAAACGAAGCTCTCGCGCAGGCATTCAACGTCCGCAGCGTCCCGACCCTTATGATCTTCAAGGATGGTGAGCTGAAATGGCGTGCCAGCGGAGTGCAGAGTGCAAAGGAATTGGAGAAGCTTATTCTCCAGTATGCCGGCTGATTCAGAGCCGTAGACTGGATTCCGGTTTCAACCGCACCGGAATCTGAACGCCGGTGGCAACTGCACCGGAATCCTACATGCTATCGGCAAGAGCCGGAATTATCGATACTCTTTGGCTAACAAGCAGAAATTACTACTTATAACCCAAAATTTAGACAACAGACGCGCCAACCGGTTTCCCGGCTGGCGCGTTTTTGTGTCGGATAGGAGTTATAGGAGGGAGGAGGAGAGCAGTGTAGAGGAGGGTAGAGTAGAGTAGAGAGTGTAGGGAATTATACTACTGAAACGTATTGGAAGACAGTGTATGGCGTTAAGATGCCCTGTTCAATCCCTGCGTTCCTTCCGTGCGGCGTCAATACGCAGCAGAATGAAGAGGAGGATTGTAAAGCCCCAGAGGGACGAGCCTCCGTAGCTGAAGAATGGCAACGGAATGCCTATGACAGGACATAGGCCGATTACCATCCCGACATTGATGCTTAGATGGAATATCAGATAGCTCACGACGCAATAGGCGTACACACGTCCGAACGGGGTGCGCTGCCGCTCCGCTATATGGATGAGGCGGAGGATAAGGGCCAGAAAGAGCAAAAGCACGGCCGAGGTGCCGATGAAGCCTTCTTCCTCTCCGATGGTGCAGAATATGAAGTCGGTGTGTTGCTCGGGAACATATTTCAGCTTGGTCTGCGTGCCGTTGAGGAATCCCTTTCCGGTGACGCCTCCCGACCCGATGGCGATTTTCGACTGGTTGACGTTGTAGCCGGCGCCCCGCAGGTCCTCCACTATTCCCAGGGTCACCATGATGCGCTGGCGCTGGTGAGGCTGAAGGATATTGGTGAAGACGTAGTTGACCGAGAACATGAACATAACGCCGATCACAGCGAACGCTATCGTGATAAGGAATTTCTCAATTCGATGACGGAACATCGCCAGAGCCACGTAGACGATGCCTAATGTCAGAATGCCGATAAAGAAATAGAGACCGTTGACCANTACGCCGCAGAGCGCAAGCACCGTCACTATGGCTCCGGCGCCGGCATAGGCGAAAATCACATTGCGGGCGATAATGATGTCGCGGCAATAGAAAAGCAGCATGCAGCAGAAGATGAGGGTGATGATTAGAAGCACTGTGAACTCACCCATCGGAATGCCGAGTATGAGGGGAGTGGCGAATTTCACCGCCACCACGAAATATACCACCGCGCATACCACCGAGAACAGTACCAGACCGCTCATTCCCTCACGGTAGAGCACGAAAATCAGCGAGAGATAGACCAGTGCCGACCCCGTCTCCTTCTGGAGAAGAATCAGGATGATGGGCACGAAGATTATAATCAGCGCGCGGAAATAATTGGAGAGCTTGGCATTGAGCACGAAGTTGTAGGAATCGAAGAGCTTTGCCATGGCAAGCGCCGTGGCGAACTTTCCGAACTCCGCGGGCTGGAGCGATATCGGCCCCAGTACAATCCATGACCGGGAGCCCTTTACGTCCGGGGCGATGAAAATGGTGACGATAAGAAGAAGGATCACGAAGCCGTAGATGGGGTAGGCGTAGGCTTCGTAAAGCCGGTAGTCGAGCAAGAGCACCGCTCCGCCGAGCAGAAGCGCCAGACCGGCCCACATGAACTGCTTGCCCGAGAACTCGTCAAACGACAACAGGGAGGCGTTGTCGAAATCGTAGCTGGCCGCGTAGATGCTCACGATGCCTGCCCCGACCAGCAGGATATAAAGAAGTATGGTCAGCCAGTCGAGTCCCTTGAACATCGACACATTGGCCTCAGTGTTTCTTAACGCCACTTGCAATGATTGTGTTAGAGTTCAACATTCGTTCCTCAATCCCCTTACGTGCCGAGCTGATATCGCCGTTGAGGTATTTCTCCATTATCAGGGATCCTATCGGCACGCCGTAGGTGGCGCCGAATCCGGCGTTCTCCACATAGACGGCCACAGCTATCCTGGGATTCGTGTAGGGGGCGAAGCCCATGAAGACCGAGTGGTCGCGGCCATGGGGGTTCTGGGCCGTGCCCGTCTTTCCCGCTACCTCGACCCCGGGAAGGTTGGCGCCCCGGCATGTGCCTCCGAGCACCGCCATACGCATCCCTTCGGCCACGTCATTGTAGTATTCCCGGTTTATCTTCGGCTGGTGCTTCACGCGGTAGGCATCATCGATCTTTCCCCCCTTCACTTCCTTCACCACGTGCGGGGTATAGAAATAACCCCGGTTGGCGATGGTGGCGCAGAGGTTGGCTATCTGGATGGGGGTGGCGAGCACCTCGCCCTGGCCGATCGAGACGGAGATGATGGAGTTGGCGCTCCAGTTGGCGCCCCTGAACGAAGAGCTGTAAAACTCAGAGTTGGGAATGAATCCGCGGCTCTCTCCGGGGAGGTCGACACCGAGTTTGTAGCCGTAGCCCATCTGCACGATATAGTCCTTCCATTTCTCGAACTGCCTGGAGGGTGTGGTGCCCCGCTTGTCGATCATGTTCTTGAATCCCCAGCAGAAGTAGGCGTTGCAGGAGGTCTGCAGCGCGGGCTTGAGGGCGATTGGGGAGCCGTGGCCGTGGCATCCGACCCTCAGCTTATTGATATAGCCGTGATAGCAGGGGTATTGGGTGGAAGTAGTCACCACCCCTTCCTGAAGGAATATGAGTCCCTGTGAGGGCTTGAATGTGGAGCCCGGAGGATACGCGCCCTGGATGGCACGGTCGTAGAGCGGTTTATAGGGGTCGCGTGCGAGTGCGGCATAGTTCTTGCCCCGGTCCTTTCCCACCAGCAGCGACGGATCATAGTTGGGCGATGTCACGAGACACAGTATCTCGCCCGTGCGCGGTTCGATGGCCACGATGGCTCCAATCTTACCGGCCATGAGACGCTCGCCGTATTCCTGCAGGTCCATGTCGATGGCGAGGGTGAGGTTCTTGCCCGAGGTCGGCGGCTCGTCCTGTTTGCCGTCGTCGTACTTACCCTTGATGCGCCCCAGGGCATCCTTCATGAGGATTTCCACCCCTTTCTGACCGCGGAGGTCGACTTCATACGATTTCTCCACGCCGAGGTCGCCCGTATAGTCGCCGGAGCGGTAGTACTTATCCTTCTCCACATCGGCTGCCGACACTTCCCGGATGTTACCCAGGATATTGGCGGCCGCCGGCGAGCTGTACTGCCGGATGGTGCGTTTCTGCACGAAGAAGCCGGGGAAAAGATAGAGCTTTTCCTGAAGGCGTCCGTAATCCTCCTGAGAAAGATGGGATATGAGTTTTTGGGGCGTGTAGGCGGAGTAGCCCGGATTGCGGCGGGGGTCCTTCATCTCGGCCCACTTCTGCTCGAACTGCTCTTTGGTGATGTTGAGCACTTTGCAGAGACCGATGGTGTCGAAAGACTTGCCGACGTCTTTCGGGATGAGCATCACGTCATAGGCCGGCTGATTGAATACGAGCAGGCGCCCGTTGCGGTCGTACATGAGTCCGCGTGCCGGATAGATCACGCGCTTGAGGAACGCATTGCTGACGGCGCTTTCCTTATACTTGTCGTCGGTGACCTGCAGATTGAACAGACGCACCAGATACACCACCACCAGAAGGGCGATGAAACCGCCGATTATATATTTACGTTTTTCTAAGTTATAGTCTTTATTCACTTGACAGGATGTGTCTTAAAGTATTGAAGTGACAGATTGCCCGCAGAGGCCGCCGGCTGTGCGGGCATCCCCGGCACGCCAGCCGGAAGGGGCGTTCTCACGTGACCAGGATGTTGGCGTCCGGCTTAATAAGGGAATCGATGCCGAAAATCAAGAAGAACGACAGTGCGGTGCTCGTGCCGGCCATGGCGAGGATATTGAGGAATCCGGCGAAGCTGAAGTACTCCACGATGAAGCAGAGCAGGCAGAAGATAGCCACCATCGTAATCAGGAACTTGGCGTAGGTCTGCCAGCCGAGTGTGGAGATGGCGGGCACTATACGCTTGGTCTTGTCGTCGCGCGGCACGTAGGCGTAGAATACGGGAGTCTTCACTGCGGCAAGTACCGTGCAGGCCAGGGCGTTGACTCCGGGAGTGTCGGAAAAGATGTCCACCAGCATTCCGATAAGGAAGCTTAGTGAAAGCACCAGATTCGCCGGCATGCCGATCGGCAACCGCAGGATGAAGTAGATGAACACGAAGGGAACTGCCAGGTTGAAGAGCATTATATGGTTGAAGACCAGTACCTGCACCAGTATCAGAATCGGAAACAGGAATAACATTGTCAGCATATACTTGCTCATGGTGCGCGGAATTATATGGTTTGGTTGATTCTGGTTTTTCCTTGATTATCCTTGATTGACCTCTGAGTGCCTTCGCCGTAGGCAGGTGTCATGAATTGACGTCGAAGGAGCTCAGCGAGTCAAGCTCGGCCTTGTAGAAATCGCGTATCACCCTTACGGTGCTCAATGTCTTGAAGTCGCTGGCCAGACGAATCTTCAGTATGTAGAAGTTGTCGTCGGTCATGCGCACGCGGTTCATCACCGTGCCTACGTTGATGCCGTAGGGGAAAGTGGTGGAGTAGCCCGAAGTCACGACCGTGTCGCCGACATGGAATTTCGCGTGGCGGGGCACCTCCTCCATGTATGCCACTCCGGGATCACCCCCCTTCCAAGACAGTGACCCCACATACGGGGTATCCTTCAGCTTTACAGAGAAATGCTGGGTCTCGTTGAGGATGGATATGACCCGGGCCGTGTGCGGACCGGCCACATTGACGATGCCCACGATGCCGCTTTGGTCAACCACTCCCATGCCCTGTTGCACACCGTCGAGTGTACCTCTGTTGATGGTGAAGTAATTCCGGGGATGGCGGGTTGAGTTGTTGATCACCGAGGCGAGGGCGTAGTCAAAGCGGTCGTCGTCCTCGATCTGCATGCGCGTGGAGTCCCTGGAAATGGCTTTGAGCTCGGCTATTTCGTTACGCAGGTTGAGTATTTCGTTTTCCAGGCCGGCGTTGGATTCCTGGAGGCGCTCGTTGATACGGCGGAGATTGAAGTAGGAGGTCACGCTTGAGGCTGTCCGGTAGACTCCTCCGCTCACCGCATTGGCGCTGCTGAACATTACCGAGGCATGATAGTCGTCTCTTTTAGAGAGGAGTATACAACTCAGAAGCACATAGAACGTAAAAACGAACCATGTGCTGTACCTGATAATGAAGTTTAAGAGGTTTCTCACGTCCCTCCGGGATTAATGTCGTTTATTGGGAATCCGTCGTCCCCCCTCCTGATCAGCGGATCAGGAAGGAGAAGCGGTTGATATTCTTAAGGGCCACACCTGTGCCGCGGGCCACTGCGTGTAAGGGATCCTCGGGAATCTTGAATTCAATCTGGAAGCGGTCGGTGAAACGCTTGGCCAGACCACGCAGCAGGGCGCCACCGCCTGCGAGGTAGATGCCGTTCTTTACGATGTCGGCATAAAGCTCCGGGGGAGTCTGCTCAAGGGCGGCAAGGATGGCGGCCTCCATTTTGGAGATTGTCTTGTCGATGCAGTGGGAGATTTCCTTATATGTCACCTGCACTTCCATCGGGAGCGAGGTGAGCTTGTTGGGACCCGTCACCACGAAGGGTTCCGGAGCTTCGTCGGCGGGGAGCTCTTCAAGGGCGGAGCCGACGTTGATCTTGATTTTCTCGGCCATCGTGGAGCCGACCTTAAGGTTGTGGACCCGGCCCATGTGTTCCTGGATGTCGGCGGTGAGGTCGTTGCCGGCAAGTCGGATCGACTTGTTGCTCACGATACCTCCGAGGGAAATCACGGCGATTTCGGTGGAGCCGCCACCTATATCGACGATCATGTTGCCTTCCGGCGCCTCTACGTCGAGGCCGATGCCGAGTGCGGCGGCCATAGGTTCGTAGATCATGTAGACGTCACGTCCGCCGGCGTTCTCGCTTGAATCGCGCACGGCACGCACCTCTACTTCGGTGGAGCCGGAAGGGATGCAGACCACCATACGCAGCGAAGGGGAGAACCAGCGGCGCTTTGAGCTGACCATCTTCACGAGGCCGCGGATCATCTGCTCGGCGGCATCGAAGTCGGCTATGACACCGTCACGCAGGGGACGAACGGTTCGGATGCCGGGGCTCTCCTTACCCTCCATCTGATGGGCGGTGGTGCCTACGGCGATGACCTTGTCGGTCTTATTCTGGATGGCGACGACAGAAGGCTCGTCGACCACTATTTTGTCGTTGTGTATGATGATGGAATTGGCAGTGCCAAGGTCCATTGCTATTTCTTGGGTAAATGAAAAAAGTCCCATGTAATGATTACTGCGAGTAAGTGTTGTTCTATCAGATTGCAAAGTTAATAAGTATTGGCCGAATGTTAAAATTTAGAGCCTCTTTTTTTGCGTTTTGTAATGATAAAATTGTTTAAAAACATTGTTGCCCGACCGAAAAATCCGGTCGGGCAACTTATGGATGGCTTGCCGCTGCGGGGAGCGGACGCCGTTAACGGCACTCCCGTGACTGCGGGAAACAAAATCAGAAGTAGGTCTCGATGGCGTAGTCGAGGTTTTCGATCACATAGTTGAGGTCGCTGTCGGAGGGGTTCATTCCCTTTGCGCGGTCGGTGATGGCCTTTGCTTTGTCGTAGTAGTTGGCCTTGATGGCTTCCTTGCCGGCCTTGTCGGTCGGATCAATCTGTTCGAGTTTGGCCGTGCCTACACGGAAGAGCTTCTTGGATGCGTTCTTGAGGGTTTCGAAATCGCAGTTCTCGATGGCCACTGCCTTAAGGTAGTTGTCGACCGACGCGTCGTCCTTGCCGGCGCGGTCGTTGACGAATCCGAGAAGACCGTAAAGGTTGGAGTTGTCGGGATTGGCTGCGAGAAGGTCGTTGACCTTTGCAAGCGCCTCGTCATACTTCTCGTTCATCACGAGGGAGTTGACGAGATTGTTGATGAATACGGGCTGGGAAAGGCCGAACACCTGATTGCCGGCGTTGGCGATTTCATATATACGCTGTGCGGCCATGGCTTCATATTCGGGGCTTGTGGGAGCGAGGTTCTGCCAGCAGGCGATTTCATAGACATACGCGTTGGGGTCGGGCTGACCGTTGGCGTCAAGGTAGTTGTGCTTGCGGGCCATGCTGAAGGCATCGGCTGCCTCGCGCACACCCTTGCCGGTGTAGGCTGCGAGGCCGGCGTTGAAGTATGCCTGGGCGGCTGCCTGCTCGGGCACGGCCACGAGGCCGTTGAGTTCGGGCTGGTCGGCCATGCCGGCGTAAGTCACGAAGTAGGTATAGGACGCGGGGAAGTATTTCTGAGCCTCCCACATCTGGGCGCCCATCTGGTTGATGCTCTGACCCTCGGTGTTGAGGATTTTGGCGATATCTTTTGTCACGCGGGGTTTCACCTTACCCTTTTCATCAGGCACCTGGTCGAGCGGGAGAGCCTTGAGGAAATAGTTGTAGCCGTTGGTGAGGAAACCCAGCATTGCGTCGTCGCTTACGCTTTCGGGCTGGATGGAATTGGCGCGGATGGCGTTGTTGAAGGCGTCCATTTCGATTTTGCCGGCGATGTAGTAGGTCATCGCGTCGTTGGCTGTCGAGGGATCCTGAATAGCCTTGCCGATGAGGTCACGGGCCTCTGAAATCTTTTCGAGATTGCCGGAGAGTTTCTTGGCGGCGTCTACATTGGCCTTCTGTGCGCTTGCGGAGCCCATGGCTGCCATACACAGCGCGAAAATCATCACTTTCTTCATAGTGAAATTTATTGAGTTATATTTTTAAATTCTGTCTTTTGGTCGGGAGTCGCTTGCTTTTTCGAGGTTGCCGGCCTTTTCAAAGTCGCTTCTCTTTTCAAGATTGCCTGTCTTTTCAAAGTTGACTGCTTTTTCAGGGGCGATTGCCTCTTTAAAGTCAATTGTGAGGCGCAGGAGGTAGGGGATGCGCCCGTACACAACCGGTCTTCACCGGGCCCCTGTATTCTGACAGGCGCACTTTGTCAGGGTTTACTTGTCATCGTCGTCGGCTTCATCCTCTTCTTCAACGTCCTCTTCGATGAATTCCTCTTGGAAGTCATCGTCATCGAACAGTTGGGAATCTGCGGCAAACTCTTCGGCTACGAGGTCGGCTTCCTGAGATGCGATTTCATCGGAGAGCGCATCGATTGCTTCCCGGTTCTCGATGCGGGCTTCCTCCTCGCTTTCGTTCCGTTCGATTTCCTCTTCCGGATCGGAAGCTACCTTGCATACCGAGGCGATGGTGTCGTTGCGCTTCGAGAGGTCGATGAGCTTTACTCCCTGGGTGGCTCGTCCCATGACACGCACATCCTTGACGGCGAGACGCAGGGTTATGCCGCTTTCATTGATGATGACGAGGTCGTTATGGTCGGTCACGTCCTTTATGGCCACGAGGTAGCCCGTCTTGTCGGTGACATTGATGGTTTTCACGCCCTTACCGCCCCGGTTGGTGATACGGTAGTCGTCAAGGTCGGAGCGTTTGCCGTAACCCTTTTCGGAGACGACCATCACGGAGTGCTGCGAATCGGCCTTCATCGTGATCATGCCCACGACGCAGTCGTCGTCGCCGTCGAGGGTCATGCCGCGTACGCCGGTGGACACACGTCCCATCTCACGCACCTTACTCTCGTGGAAGCGGATGGCGCGACCGGCGCGGTTGGCCATGATGATTTCGGAGTTTCCGTCCGTGAGGGCCACCTGGAGCAGGTCATCGCCTTCGCGGATGAGTATGGCGTTGACGCCGTTGGCGCGCGGACGCGAGTAGGCATGCAGGGATGTCTTCTTGATTATGCCGTTCTTGGTGCAGAACACCAGGTTATGGCTCTGCGTGTACTCTTCATCGGCCAGCTTCTTGATATTGATGAATGCGTTGACCGAATCGTCGGAGTCGATGTTGAGCAGGTTCTGGATGGCGCGTCCCTTGGAGTTCTTGCCGAATTCCGGAATCTCGTAGACCTTGAGCCAGTAACAGCGTCCCTTGCGCGTGAAGAAGAGCATGGTGTTATGGTTGGAGGCCGGGTAGATGTACTCAATGAAGTCTTCATTGCGTGTGTCGCTTCCCTTTGCTCCGAGTCCGCCACGGTTCTGAGTGCGGAATTCTGAGAGGGGAGTGCGCTTGATGTAGCCGAGGTGGGAGATGGTGATGATCATCTCGTCGTCGGGGTAGAAGTCCTCCGCATTGAAGTCGCCGGCCAGCATATTGATGCGTGTGCGGCGTTCGTCGCCGTATTTGTCGCGTATCTCGATGAGTTCCTCCTTCATCACCTGGCGGCAAACCTCATCGTTGTTGAGGATGTCGTTGAGGTGCTGGATGAGCTTCATGAGTTCGTCGTACTCGCCACGGAGCTTATCCATTTCGAGTCCTGTGAGCTGGCGGAGTCGCATCTCCACGATGGCGCGGGTCTGTGCATCGTCGAGTTCGAAGCGGGAGGCAAGGGTCTTGCGGGCCTCCTCGGTGGTCTGCGATCCACGGATGATGGCAATGACCTCGTCGATGTTGTCGGCGGCTATCATGAGGCCGCGGAGGATGTGGGCTCGGTCTTCCGCCTTTTTCAGCTCGTAGCGTGTGCGGCGGAGCACGATGTCGTGGCGGTGCTCCACGAAGTTGGATATGAGTTCGCGCAGGTTCAGCGTGCGGGGACGTCCGTTGACCAGAGCCACGTTGTTGACGCTGAACGAAGTCTGCAGCTGCGTCATCTTGTAGAGCTTGTTGAGGATGACGCTTGCGTTGGCGTCGCGTTTGATGTCGATGGCAATGTGCATCACGCCGCGTGCCGAGGTGTCGGTGATGTCGGCTATTCCATCGATTTTCTTGTCGACGACAAGGTCGGCGATGCTCTTCACGAGGTCGTTCTTGATCACGCCGTGGGGAATTTCGGAAATGACGATGACGTCGTGGTTGCCGTCAGACTCGATTTCGCATTTCGCACGGAGCACGATGCGGCCGCGTCCGGTCTCATAGGCTTCCCTGACGCCCTGCATTCCGAGAATCTCGCCGCCTGTCGGGAAATCGGGGGCGGTGATGTGCTCCATCAGGCCGTCGATGGTGATTTCGGGATTGTCGATGTAGGCCAGGCAGGCGTTGAGCGACTCGGTGAGGTTATGGGGAGGCATATTTGTGGCCATACCGACGGCGATGCCTGAAGCTCCGTTGATGAGGAGGTTGGGGATGCGGGTGGGGAGCACTGCGGGCTCCTTGAGGGTGTTGTCGAAGTTGGGCACGAAGTCTACCGTGTCTTTGTCGAGGTCAGAGAGCATCTCCTCGCCCATGCGGGCGAGCTTCACTTCCGTGTAACGCATCGCGGCCGGCTGGTCGCCGTCGATCGAGCCGAAGTTTCCCTGTCCGAACACGAGCGGGTAGCGCAGTGACCAGTCCTGGGCCATACGCACCATAGTCATGTAGATCGAAGAGTCGCCGTGGGGGTGGTATTTACCCATGACTTCGCCGACGATACGCGCCGACTTCTTGGTTTCTCCGGAAAAGAAGTTGTTGAGTTCGTTCATGCCGTAAAGCACGCGGCGGTGTACGGGCTTGAAGCCGTCTCTTACATCAGGCAGGGCGCGCGACACGATTACCGACATTGAGTAATCGATGTAGGCGCTTTTCATTTCCGTATCAATGTTGATAGGGATAATCTTGTCGTCTCCTTGCATAAGTGAATTAAAGTTATGAGGGCCGTAAATCTCCTTCGGAGAGGGGTGGAGAGGCATTTTCCCGGGGCGCCCCGGAAGGGCGTCGGCGTCATGGCGGCGCCTCCTTTCCTAAGCTACAAAATTAACAAAAAAATCCCGATTCGCCAAGGCTGACTGGTGTCAACCTTCTGCAAATCGGGATAATTTGTCAGGCGAATTCAATCACTTCGCAGTCACTGAATTTTCCGGAATCGATTTTGAGCAGCACGAGGGTGCGTTTCTGCTGCCATCCGTGCACTCCGGCTGCTCCGGGGTTGATGTGGAGCAGTCCGAGTTCGGGGTCGAACTTTATGCGGAGCAGGTGGGAATGGCCGTCGACCATCAGGGTCACGCCATTTTCCCGCAGAAGCTTCTTCATGCCCGGCGCCCACTTTCCGGGATAGCCTCCGATGTGGGTCAGAAGCACCCGGGCGCCCTCGCAGTCGAATATCTCAAGTTCGCCGCAGCGCCGGCGCACCTCTCCGTGGTCGATGTTGCCGCTGACGGCACGCACCTTCGGCCCTATGGCCTCAAGGCGGTCGAGAAGGGCGGAGTCGCCTATGTCGCCGGCATGCCAGATTTCGTCGCAGTCAGCGAAATACCGTTCGTAGCGGTCGTCCCAGCAGGAGTGGGTGTCGCTGATTATTCCTATTTTCTTCATCATTCGGAAACCGGGGCTGCGTCTTCGGCCTCCCCGTTGTCGGCGGCGGAAGCATCCCCCTGCTTTTGCGCGTCGGGGGTGTCCTCTTTGGCGGATACAGGCTTGTATTCCACGATCAGACGGGGGTCGCCGTCCTTGTAGTCGGCCATGATCTCGCCTCCTATCTGACCTTCGGCATTGAGGTTGAGCATGAGTTCCGCAAGTTCGTCTTCCAGATATTTCTGGATGGCCCGCTTAAGCGGACGTGCGCCGAAATTACGGTCGTACCCCTTCTCGGCGATGAATTTCTTGGCCGCGTCGGTGATGGAGAGGCGGTAGCCAAGCTGCTCCACGCGCTTGAAGAAGTCCTTGAGCTCGATGTCGATGATGCTGAAGATGGCCTTCTGGTCGAGCTGGTCGAACATTATGATGTCGTCGACACGGTTGAGGAACTCCGGGGAGAAGACCCTGTTGAGGGCTTTAGTGATGACCCCTTTCGAGAGTTCCGACACATTGTCTGCCGTCTGGAATCCGACACCCGTGCCGAAGTCCTTGAGCTGGCGCGAGCCGACATTGCTCGTGAGGATGATGATGGTGTTCTTGAAGTCGATGCGGCGTCCGAGCGAGTCGGTGAGGCGTCCCTCGTCCATCACCTGAAGCAGGAGATTGAACACATCGGGGTGTGCCTTTTCGATTTCATCGAGAAGCACTACCGAATAGGGGCGGCGGCGCACTTTCTCGGTGAGCTGGCCACCCTCTTCGTAGCCCACATATCCCGGAGGCGCTCCGACAAGGCGGCTCACGGTGAATTTCTCCATGAATTCACTCATGTCGAGGCGTATCAGCGCATCTGAGGAGTCGAAGAGATACTCCGCTATCTTCTTTGCGAGATATGTCTTGCCGACACCGGTCGGGCCGAGGAACATGAACGTGCCGATCGGCTTGTTGGGGTCTTTCAGTCCGATGCGGTTGCGCTGTATGGCCTTCACGATTTTCTTGATGGCCTCATCCTGGCCGATGACGCTCCCTTCGAGCACACTGCCCATCTTGAGCATACGTGTGCCTTCGGCCTGGGCGATGCGCTGGGTGGGCACGCCCGTCATCATGGCCACAACCTCGGCCACCTTGTCTTCATCCACTGTCTGGCGGTCGGCCTCAAGTTTTTTCTCCCACTCCTTCTTGGCGTGGTCGAGTTCGTCTTTCTTCTGACCCTCCAGTTTGCGGAGCGATGCGGCCTTTTCAAAGTCTTCCGCCTTGGCGGCCTCGACTTTGCGGGTGGTGATGTCCTCGATTTCGGCTTCGAGATTTTCGATTTCAGCGGGCACCACGATGTTCGTGATGTGTACCCGCGAACCTGCCTCGTCCAGGGCGTCGAGGGCCTTGTCGGGGAAATTGCGGTCGGACACGTAGCGCTCCGTAAGGCTTACGCAGGCCTGCAGGGCCTCGTCGGTATAGTTGACGTTGTGGTGGTTCTCGTATTTTTCCTTTACGTTGCGCAGAATCTCAAGGGTTTCCTCGGGAGATGTGGGCTCGACCATCACTTTCTGGAAGCGGCGCTCCAGTGCGCCGTCCTTCTCGATGTTCTGGCGGTACTCGTCGAGTGTCGTGGCGCCGATGCACTGTATGTCGCCGCGCGCCAGAGCGGGCTTAAGGAGGTTGGCCGCGTCCATGGAGCCGGGCGCGCCGCCCGCGCCTACGATGGTGTGGATCTCATCTATGAAGAGGATGATGTCCGGGTTTTTGGAAAGCTCGTCGAGTACGGCCTTTATTCGCTCCTCAAACTGGCCGCGGTACTTTGTGCCCGCCACCATTCCGGCGAGGTCAAGGCTGAGCACGCGCTTGTTGAAAAGGAGGCGTGACACTTTCTTCTGGACGATGCGCAGCGCCAGCCCCTCGACGATGGCCGATTTGCCTACGCCGGGTTCGCCGATGAGCACGGGATTGTTTTTCTTTCTACGGGAGAGGATCTGGGCCACACGCTCGATTTCCTGCTCGCGGCCTACGACGGGATCGAGCCGGCCTTCAGCGGCGGCGGCCGTCATGTCATGGCTGAACTTGTCGAGGGCGGGAGTACCCGACTTGGAGGCGCCCCCCTTGGAGCTCTCCTTGCGTGCCTTCTTGAACACTTCCGGTTCGTCGTCGTCCTCCTCGTCATCGCCGAACGGGTTGCCCGAAGCGGCGCCGGAGGCACCTTTTTCAGAGGGAGCGTCGGAGATGTTCTGGATCTGGATGTCGAAGTTGAGGTACTCCTCCTTCAGGTCCTTCAGCACCTGGCTCTCCATGCTGCGGGAGTCGTGCATCAGGGCCAGGATGATGTGTTCGCCGCCGATGGTGGAGGCCTTCATCTTGCGGGCCTCCGAAGTGGCAAGCTGGAGATGGCGGATTGCGGAGAGTGCGATCCTGTATTTCTCAAAGAGAGTGGTCACTTCCTGTGCGGTGGGTTGTTCCCGGAGATAATCGGAGAGTGTCTCGATCATCTTGTCGATGGGCACATGGAGCTGCGAAAGAATGCGCACTGCGTAGCCGTCCTTCTGGCGAAGGGCGGCCAGCACGAAGTGCTCGCAGAGTATCACCTCCGAATTGAATTCGCGGGCGATTTCCGTGGCCTGGTCCAACATCGGGAGAAATTGCTTGGAGAAGTCGTTCTTCATTCTTATATGTTTCCTTTCTTTCTGTTCTTGGAATGCTGACGGAGAGGTGAGGCTCCGCTTTGATGGCCCTTAGGTTAAGGGCAGGGGGGAGAGAGTCCGTTGAATGTATAACAATAACTGTTGAATGTATAACAATAACCGTGCCAAAAATATTACGGGCAGCCTCGAAAAGGACTGCCCGTAATTTAAAACGTGTTAAAGCGGAGGTTATTGTTTTTCAGAACAGCATTGCGATGCGGAATGTGACGAAAGCGAGCACCCATGCCAGAGCGGTATTGTAGGTGGCCGAGAAGAGGGCGTATCTCCACGATTCCGTTTCGCGCGCGATGGCGGTCAGGGTCGCTATGCACGGGAAGTACAGCAGTACGAACACCATGAAGGCAAGCGCCTTGGCCGGGTCAAACGGGGGGTGACCCGTAAGGGCCGAGGGTGTCGTCAGGCGTTCGGAGATGAGCTGGGTGTCGTCTTCGCCCACGTAGAGCACGCCGATCGTGGACACCACTACCTCCTTGGCGGCGGCTCCGGCGAGGAGGGCCACAGTGGTCTTCCATCCGAATTCCATGGGGCGCACCACCGGCTCTACGAATTTGCCGATATGCCCGAGAATCGAATTTTCCTGCTGGTAAGAGTTCAGGATGAGGTCGTCGATATGCGCGGCATCGTATTCCTGAGCGGCATCGGCGGGGAGTTCGGCCATTGCGGTGCCGATGTACGACTGCGGCACATCCTGCATTTCATAGCGGGGGAAATAGGAGAGTGCCCAGATTATGATGGACGCCACAAGGATGACGCCTCCCATCTTGTTGATATACTGTCTGGCCTTCGCCCACATGCTGCGTACGATGGCCTTGGTGGTGGGGATACGGTAGGGAGGGAGCTCCATTACGAAGGGTGTCTCGTCGGTCTTGAACCAGAACTTGCGGAAAAGCCTGGCCGTGACCACCGCCACTATTATTCCGAGCAGGTAGAGGCCGAAAAACACCAAGGCGCCGTGGTTGGGGAAAAAGCACCCGACGAGCAGCACATATATCGGTATGCGGGCCGAGCAGCTGATGAACGGGTTGATGAGTATGGTGATGATGCGGCTCGTGCGGCTCTCGATGATGCGGGTGGACATGATGGCGGGCACATTGCAGCCGAAGCCCATGACAAGCGGGATGAACGACTTTCCGTGAAGTCCCATCTTATGCATTATCTTATCCATTATGAACGCCACGCGCGCCATATACCCCGTGTCCTCCATCATGGAGATGAAGAAGTAGAGGATGAGGATATTGGGGAGGAACACTATCACGCCTCCCACACCTCCGATGATGCCGTCGAGGAGGAGGTCCTTCAGCGGCCCGTCGGCCATGTGCTCGCCGATGAGGCCGGAAATCCAGCTTACCAGCGACTCAATCCACTCCATGGGATAGGAGCCGATCTCAAACGTACACCAGAACATGAAGAGCATCACCGCGAGGAAAATGGGGAATCCGAATATCTTCGACGTAACGATGGCGTCGATGATCTTGGTGGTCTTTTCCTCATGCAGGAGGTCCCCTTTGAATGTTTCGGCGAGGGCTCCCTGTATGAAACCGTATTTGGCGGCTGATATGGCGGCCGGCACATCTTCCTGGAGCTCTCTCTCTATGCGCTCGGCCTCTTCGTCGCGGGCCTTGCTGATTTCACTGTAATAGGCCGCGTGCCTGAGCTGGTTTTCCACCTCGGGGTCTTTCTCCAGCATCTTTATGGCCATGTAGCGGGGTGAGAAATTCTCGGAGACGGTATGGTCGGTCTTGATGAGGTCCTTCACCCGCGTGATGCCTTCTTCGATTTCCTGACTCATGCGGACGTGGATATGGCGCACATCCTTGTTCTTGAGTTCGTAGACGTCAATGATGGTGTCGAGTAGCCGGTCGACACCCCATCCGGTAGAGGCCTTGGTGGGCACCACGGGCACACCGAGCATCTTGCCGAGGTTCTCGTAATCGAACACGGCTCCCGAGCGTTCAAGCTCATCGTACATGTTGAGGTCGATGACCATGCTCCGGTTCATGTCGATCAGCTCGGTGGTCAGGTAGAGATTGCGTTCGAGGTTGGAGGCAACCACCACATTCACTATTACGTCCGGAGTCTCCTGCTGGAGATATCGCATCACGTAGAGCTCTTCGGGGGAATAGGCGGAGAGGGAATAGGTGCCGGGCAGGTCAACGATATTAAAGCGGTAGCCTTTGTACTTCATCGTACCGGCCTTTGCGCCGACCGTGACACCGGCATAGTTGCCCACATGTTCGTGAGCGCCCGACACGATGTTGAAAAGCGAGGTCTTTCCGCAGTTGGGATTGCCGATAAGGGCCACGTTGATGATTTTGTCCTTACGCACATCGTCGGATTCAGCCGAATCATGCTGCTGGGTGTGGATGTGCAGGTCTTTACGCTCGTGGCTCTGCCAGTTTTCAAGGGTATCGATTTCAATTAGGTCGGCTTCGGCACGTCGCAACGAGACCTCATAATCCATGAGTTTGTACTTGACGGGATCCTGCAGCGGGGCATTGAGTACCATCGTCACTTCGCGTCCGCGCACGAACCCCATCTCCATGACGCGCTTTCGGAATGCGCCATGACCCAGAATCTTCGTCACCACGGCTTTTTCGCCGGGCTTTAGCTGTGAAAGTCTCATTTTAGGTTGGTTGTCGATATATATGGTTTGGTACGCGAAGTTACAAAAAAATCCTCAGATTAGAATGATTCTAAATAATAAATATTGGGGAATACCGCTGAAATCACATGTGGAAGTCGGTACTTGACCGGGAAAGAAATAAGGACGGGCCGAAAGGCTCGTCCTTATTGAGTAGTGTGGGTTTATACGTTTGGCGTAAGTGGCGTCGTTCTGATAGGCTCGGCGTAAGTGGCGTCGGAGAATCAGTTCGCGGCGCCGGAGGCATTGGCGGCCGGTTCGGCTGAAGCTGTCGCCGTAGCGGGGGCCTTGAGGTACTTGTCGAGGAAGCGGAAGAATACGCGCTGCCAGAGTATGGCGTTCTGGGGCTTGATCACCCAGTGGTTTTCATCGGGGAAGACGAGCATCTCTGTCTCAAGCCCGCGCATCTTGGCTGCGTTGAAAGCCATCATGCCCTGAGAGGCGAGGATGCGGTAGTCGAGCTCGCCGACGGTGATGAGGATGGGCGCGGTCCACTTGTCGACGAACTTATGGGGCGATGTGGCGTAAGTGCGCTGGGCCGTGGCATTCTCCTTATCCCAGTAGGGGCCTCCGAGGTCGAAGTCGGCAAACCACATTTCTTCCGTCTCAAGATACTGTGCCTCGATGTTGAAGATGCCGGCATGGGCGATGAGGGCGGCGAAGCGTCCCTCGTGGTGCCCGGCGAGCCAGTAGACCGAGAAGCCTCCGTAGCTTGCTCCGATCGCACCGATGCGGTTCTTGTCGACGTAGGGCTGTGAGGCGATGTAGTCGGTGGCCGAAAGGTAGTCGCGCATGTTCTGGCCGCCGTAGTCGCCGGAGATCTGACGGTTCCATTCCTCACCGAATCCGGGCACGCCGCGACGGTTGGGAGCGATGACCACATATCCGTTGGCCGCCATGATGCGGAAATTCCAGCGGTAGCTCCAGAACTGGCTTACAGCCTGCTGCGGACCACCCTGGCAGTAGAGGATGGCGGGGTATTTCTTGGCGGGGTCGAAATTGGCGGGGAGGATTACCCACGAGGTCATCTCCTTGCCGTCGGTGGTGGGCACCAGGTGCTTCTCTACCTTGACCTCCGCGAGCTGGTCGAGGATTTCCTTGTTGACCTGCGTGAGGTACTTCGCTTCAGGCTGGCCGGGAGTGATTTCCATTATTTCGTCAGGCTGAAGCATATTGTGGCGCATGGCGAGGATCTTGCCGTCGGTGAAGGGGATCACATTGTGGTAGTCCCACATGCCTTCGGTGAGCTGGGTCACTTTCGCAGTGGCCACATCCATCGAGAACACGGGTTCGGTGCCTTCGCAGTAGCCGGAGAAGAGGATTGACTTTCCGTCCTTGCTCCAGGCCAGTTCCTCGGGCCAGTATTTCCATTCGGCGGTGAGGTCCTTCATCTCGAAAGTGGCCATGTCCATAAGCATGAGGCGCTTCTTGTCCGACTCATACTTGGCGGTGGGCATCGAGAGGAACGCCAGCTGCTTTCCGTCAGGGGAGAATACAGGGTTGGTGTCGTAGCCGGGCATTCCTTCGGTGAGGTTCTTGACAGTCTTTCCTTCTGCGATGTCGTAGAGATAGAGGTTGGAGTCGGTGGAGAAAGCGTAGTCCATTCCCTTGAGCTTGCGGCTCACGTAGATGAGCTTTGTGCCGTCGGGAGAGAAAGCGAATGATTCCGCTCCGGAGAAGGGGCGCATCGGGCATTCGAAGGGCTCGTCCTTCATGATGTCGATGAAGTCGGAAGCCGACTTGCCGTTGAAGTCGGAGATGAACGGATGGGGTATTTCCTCCACCCATTCGTCCCAGTGCTTGTACATGAGGTCGTCCACCACACGTCCGGTGGTCTTGGGAAGGCCCTCGAAGAGGGATTCGTTTTCGTTGTAGGGCTTGATGACGGAAGCCACTACGATTTTCTTTTCATCGGGTGAGATGACGAAGCATTCCACGCCGTTTTCAAGCTGGGTGACGCGTTCGAGCTCGTTGCCGGAGGCCGACATAGTGAAGACCTGGGGCTTTTCGGTCTCTTCATCCTTTGTGATGAAGGCCAGACGCTGGCCGCCGGCAATCCACTGGAGGTTGCTTTCCGAAGCCGAGGTCTTGGTGAGGCGGGTGATTTCCGTCCCGTCGGGCTTCATTGTGTAGATTTCGGAGTTGGCCATGTTTTCCTCGATGCTCTCATAGGCGAGGGTGAACGCGATGAGGCTGCCGTCGGGATTGGGAGCCATCTCCTTGATGCGTCCGAATGCTTCGAGCACTTCGGGAGTGAGCATACCGTTCTCCACTGTCACTTCCGGCTTCTCAATGATGGCTTCGGCTTCTCCTGTGACGGAGTTGCACGCCATCAGCGCGGGCAATACAGCGATACTCATGGGAATCAACAGTTTGTTCATGAATCGTTACATTTAGGGTTAGTATTAGGGTTGGAATTAGTGTTGCAATCAGGGCTTGCTGTTCCGGAACCGTTTCAGTCCCCCCCGGCCCGGCATGAACCCGGGGTACAGGCGTGAGATAAGGTCGGGACGGTGCATGTGTCTCAGCGAATCCACAATCTGCTGCCGGGCTTCCGGCTTGTACCAGAAGAAGAACTGACGCTGCGCCAGCTTCTCCTTTTCGGAGCGGGCCGTGAATATTTTCTCGCCGGTATAGGGATGAATGCCGGAATAGTAGATTTCAGTGGCCACGGTCATCGGGGTGGGAGTGAAATCCTGCACCTGTTCGAGATGAAAGTCGAGGTCGCGGGTTATGGCGGCGAGTTCGGCCATGTCCTCTTCCCGGCATCCGGGATGCGAGGATATGAAATAGGGGATGAGCTGCTGGCGCAGTCCCTCCTCGCGGTTGACGCGGTCGAAAATCCTCTTGAATTCCTCGAACTGGTTGAATCCGGGTTTCCGCATGATGCGGAGCACTGCATCCGAAGTATGCTCCGGAGCCACCTTGAGCCTGCCGCTGACGTGGCGTGAGATCAGCTGCCGGAGATATTGTCGGTTCACCGCGTCGGTGCGTTCGTCCTTTCCCTTGGCCATCGCGAGGTCATAGCGCACGCCGCTTCCGATAAACGATTTCTTAATCTTCGGCATGGCGTCGACCTCCTTATATATATCGAGTAGGGGAGTATGGTCGTTGTCGAGGTTGGGGCATGGTTTCGGATGCAGGCACGACGGGCGGGTGCAGCGCGCGCACTTGTCCTTGTCGATGCCACCCATGGCGTACATGTTGGCCGACGGGCCGCCGAGGTCGGATATGTATCCCTTGAAGTCGTCCATCCGGGTCACCTGTTCCACCTCTCGGAGGATTGACTCTTTCGAGCGTGAGGCGATGAATTTCCCCTGATGGGCCGAAATCGTGCAGAAGGCGCATCCTCCGAAGCATCCGCGGTGCATGTTGACGGAGTGGCGGATCATTTCGTAGGCCGGTATGACCTTATCCTTGTAGCGCGGGTGGGGATAGCGGGTATAGGGGAGGTCAAACGAAGCGTCGATTTCCTCCGGGGTCATCCGGGGGTACATGGGGTTGATGCATACGTAGCGGCGCCCGGTCTTCTGCCAAAGGCGGCTGCCGTGCATGCGGTTGGATTCGATCTCCACATCGCGGAAATTCCGCGACTGACAGGTCTTGTCCTTCCGGCATTCCTCGTAGGACGCGAGCACGATGTCGGTTTCGCCGTCAGGCTGCATGTCGGTGAGGAAGGCCGTCTGGGGCACATCGGTGATCGACTCTATGCTTTCTCCGGCATCGATCCGGCGAGCGAGTTCGACGATGGAGCGTTCCCCCATGCCGTAGATGAGCATGTCCATTTTCGAATCGGCGAGGATGGAGGGGCGCAGACTGTCGCTCCAGTAATCGTAGTGTGACACCCTGCGCAATGACGCCTCGATACCTCCGGCTATCACCGGCACATCAGGATAAAGCTCCTTCAGAATGCCGGAGTAGACGATGGAGGGGTAGTCGGGACGTGCGCCGTGGCGGCCTCCCGGAGTATATGCGTCGTCATGGCGCAGCCGCCGGTTGGCGGTGTAGTGGTTCACCATCGAGTCCATGGCGCCGGGGGAAACTCCGAAGAACAGGCGCGGACGCCCCAGCTTCTTGAAATCCCGGAGGTCGTCGCGCCAGTTGGGCTGGGGCACAATGGCCACCTTATAGCCGTGGGCCTGGAGCACACGCCCGATTACGGCCGCTCCGAACGAGGGATGGTCGACATAGGCATCGCCGGAGAAGAGGATGATGTCGGCCTGCTCCCAGCCGAGCCGATCCATTTCCTCACGTGTGGTCGGGAGGTAAAGGGAGCGGTCGAAGCGCTTGGGATCCCTTGCAGGGCCCGTCGCCGGAGACTGGGATTTCATGCCGGGGCGTGCATCTTCCGAAGGATGCGGTTTCGGCCCCTCGGCGCTGTGGTGCTTTCGTGGGCTCATGTCAGTTCTCGGGGGTCTTTAAGAGTTCTTTCTTTTCGCGTTCCTTGCCTTCGAGGAGATTGCGCATGGCGATAAGCTCGTCGCGCAGCTGGGCTGCCTCAATGAAGTCGGTGCGTTTGGCCGCCTCCACCATTTTACGGTTGAGGTCGTCGATCCGGCGCCGGATCTCGTCATCGGTCATATATACGGTCACGGGGTCGGCCACGAACCTGGGCGCGTCCATACTCTCGACATAAGGCCGGGGCTGCCGCGGAGCCACTTTGTCGCGGCTGACGGTGCGTGTGCGCTGTTTGGCCGGCTGACGGTCCTTCTCTTCCTCGCCTGCGGCGTAGATGTCGAGAAGGTCTGTCTGGCTTTTCTTCACGATGGGGGTGGGGGTGATGCCGTTTTCCTCGTTGTAGGCCATCTGCTTGGCGCGGCGGCGTTCGGTCTCGTCGATGGTCAGCTGCATGGAGTCGGTGATCTTGTCGGCATACATGATGACTTTTCCGTTGACGTTGCGGGCGGCGCGTCCGGCTGTCTGGGTGAGCGACCGGTGGTTGCGCAGGAACCCTTCCTTGTCGGCGTCGAGGATTGCCACGAGGCTGACCTGCGGCAGATCGAGGCCTTCACGCAGGAGGTTGACTCCGATGAGTACGTCGTAGACTCCGTTGCGGAGGTCCTCAAGTATGCGTATGCGTTCGAGGGTATCGACGTCGCTGTGGATGTAGGCGCTGCGCACTCCCCATTTCTGGAGATGGGTGTTGAGCTCCTCGGCCATGCGCTTGGTGAGGGTAGTGACGAGCACACGCTCGTCGGCCTCTACGCGCATGCGTATTTCGTCCATGAGGTCGTCGATCTGGTTCATGGTGGGGCGCACCTCTATTTCCGGGTCCAGCAGTCCGGTAGGACGTATCACCTGCTCCGTCACGATTCCTTCGCTCTGCTGGAGCTCGTAGTCGCCTGGAGTGGCGCTCACGTAGATGGCCTGGTTGGTGAGCCGTTCGAACTCATCGTATTTGAGGGGCCGGTTGTCGATGGCGGCCGGCAGACGGAAGCCGTATTCCACAAGGTTCATCTTGCGCGACAGGTCGCCGCCGTACATGCCGCGTATCTGCGGAAGTGTCACGTGGCTCTCATCGATGATGGTGAGGTAGTCCTTCGGGAAATAGTCGAGCAGGCAGAACGGACGGGCCCCCGGCTCGCGGCCGTCGAAATAGCGGGAGTAGTTCTCGATTCCGCTGCAGTGGCCGAGTTCCTTTATCATCTCCACGTCATAGGTGACACGCTCGCGAAGGCGTTCGGCTTCGATGATTTTCCCTTCGTTGCGGAAGAACTCCACCTGGGCGCCGAGGTCGAGGGTAATCTGGTCCACGGCCCGGGCGGTGCGTTCCTTGGATGTCACGAAGATGTTGGCGGGATAGATGTTGAAGGCTTCGAGGTTCGACAGCACGATTCCGCTTACGGGGTCGATGGTCTGGATCTTTTCTATTTCATCACCCCAGAACTGCACCCTGAGCTGGATTTCCTCAAAGGAAAGCATGATGTCGACTGTGTCCCCCTTTACGCGGAACTGGCCGCGCTGGAGCTCCACGGCCGATCGGCTGTAGAGCGAGTCGACGAGCCGCCGCAGGAAGGCGTTGCGGCTGATGTGCTGCCCGATCTCCACCTTTACGACGCTTTGCGAGAAATCCTCGGGATTCCCCATGCCGTAGATGCAGCTGACGCTCGACACAACCACTACGTCGCGCCTCCCTGAGAGCAGGGCCGACACGGTGGAAAGCCGGAGCTTGTCGATCTGTTCGTTGATCTGAAGGTCCTTTTCTATGTATTTGTCGCTTGAAGGGATATAGGCTTCCGGCTGATAATAGTCGTAATAGCTTACGAAATACTGTACGGAGTTCTCCGGGAAAAACGACTTCATCTCGCCGTAGAGCTGTGCGGCGAGGGTCTTGTTGTGGGAGAGTATGAGGGTAGGACGCTTCACCTGCTGTATCACATTGGCCATGGTGAAGGTCTTGCCCGAGCCGGTGACGCCGAGAAGGGTCTGGTGCGGGTTGCCGCCGCGTACACCCTCCACGAGCTCGCGGATGGCCTCGGGCTGGTCGCCCGTAGGAATATATTCTGATGAAAGCTTGAAGTCCATAATATAATCCTTAAAGTTACAAAAAAATCTTCATAATCCGACTTTTCGCAGGCGTAAAAAATGCTAAAACCAGGCCATAAGGAAAGAATCGGATGCTGGTATGGGAATAAGTGGGGAAGGAAAGTGAAAATATGTCGGAAAAATTTTGAAGTGTCCGAGGTTTGCCGTATATTTGCCGTCAAAATTCTAACCTAAGTTTAATACCAGTTTCGAATCATGAAGAAACACAATTTCTATGCCGGTCCGTGCATTCTCGCTCCCGAGGTAATCAAGAACACGGCCGATGCAGTGATCAACTTTGCCGATATGGATCTTTCGATCCTTGAGATTTCACACCGCAGCAAGCAGTTCCAGGCCGTAGTCGACGAGGCTGTGGCTCTCGTGAAGGAGCTTCTCGAAGTGCCCGAAGGCTACTCGGTGCTTTTCCTCGGCGGCGGCGCATCCCTGCAGTTCGCCATGTCGGCCATGAACTTCCTCAACAAGAAAGCTGCCTATCTCGACACAGGCGTCTGGGCCTCGAAGGCCATAAAGGAAGCCAAGCTCTTCGGTGAGGTCGACGTAGTGGCCTCCTCCAAGGACAAGAACTACAACTATATCCCGAAGGATTTCGAAAGCAAGGTTCCCGCCGACGCCGACTACTTCCACTATACATCCAACAACACTATCTACGGCACTGAAATCCGCCGTGATCCCGAAGTGCCCGTACGCATGATCGCCGATATGAGCTCCGATATCTTCTCACGTCCCGTCGACGTGTCGAAGTACGACCTCATCTACGCCGGCGCCCAGAAGAACCTCGCTCCCTCCGGCGTGACAATCTGCATCGTGAAGGACGATGCACTCGGCCACGTTGACCGCGTCATCCCCACCATGCTCAAGTACAAGACTCACGTCGACAAGGGCTCCATGTTCAACACTCCTCCGGTGCTCCCCATCTACGCCGCCCTTCAGACCCTCAAGTACTATAAGAAACTCGGCGGCCTCAAGGAAATCGAGAAAATGGACATGGCCAAGGCTGAAAAGCTTTACGACGCCATCGACAACAGCAAGATGTTTGTGGCCACAATCCCCAATAAGGAGGACCGCTCGATCATGAACGTATGCTTCGTCATGAAGCCCGAGTACAAGCACCTTGAGCAGGAGTTCTTCGACTTCGCCACTTCCAAGGGTATGGTCGGCATCAAGGGCCACAGAGACGTAGGCGGTTTCCGTGCTTCCCTCTACAACGCTCTTCCGATGGAAAGCGTGCAGGCTCTTGTGGAGTGCATGAAGGAATTTGAGGCAGCTCACTGAGTCATAACCCGCAAGCTATTTCACAGGACAGATATGAAAATTCTTGTTTTCACAGAGAAGCCTTTCGCCGCGAACGCCGTAAAGGCCATCGAGAACACCATCAACGCCTCCGGCAACGACCTGGAGCTCGTAGAGCGCGGCACCCGCGCCGACCTTCTTGAGGCCGTGAAGGATGCCGAAGGCCTGATCGTACGCTCCGACGTGATCGACGCCGAAGTCATGGCAGCCGCTCCCAAGCTGAAGGTAATCGTGCGTGCCGGCGCAGGCTACGACAACATCGACCTTGCCGCCGCCACTGAACGCGGTATCTGCGTGATGAACACTCCCGGCCAGAACTCCAACGCCGTGGCCGAGCTCGTGTTCGGTATGGTGGTGATGATGTGCCGCAACCAGTACAACGGCACCTCCGGATCGGAACTCAAGGGCAAGTCGCTCGGTATCTATGCCTTCGGTCAGGTAGGCCGCAATGTGGCCCGTATCGCCAAAGGCTTCGACATGAAGATTGAGGCTCTCGATAAGTTCGTGCCCGACGCAGTGATGGAAGCCGAGGGCGTGAAGCCCGTCCACGACGTAAAGGAGCTGTTCTCCAACAATCACTTCGTGTCGCTCCATATCCCCGCCACTCCCGAGACAAAGGGAAGCATCGGCTATGACCTCGTGATGATGATGCCAAAGGGTGGCGTGCTCATCAACACTGCCCGCAAGGAAGTGATTGACGAAACCGGCCTGATGAAGGCTCTCGAAGAGCGTCCCGACCTCCGCTATGTATCCGATATCCGTCCGGCTGCTGCCGAGGAGTTCGAGAAGAAGTTCGCAGCCCGTGTGTTCTTCACTCCCAAGAAGATGGGTGCCCAGACTGCAGAGGCCAACTTCAATGCAGGTGTGGCCGCCGCAGAGCAGGTGATCGCATACCTTAAGGATGGCTGGAACAAGTACCAGGTGAACAAGTAAGCATCGGCTTAGATTTTACGACATGTGAAATCGGCGTGGATTCTCCTAATCCGCGCCGATTTCCTGACTTCGTCACTTTTATGATTCTCAAAACAACTATGCTTGATTTTCAACAAGATACAACAATTATAGGGTGATTTAGGGTGACGCAAGGAGATTTTTTGTATCTTAGCGGTATGTTTGTCCGCAAGAAAAAATCGTTCAGGTAGTACGAGTATCGTAGTCGTTGACAAACACG
>JAAVCH010000013.1 GCA_014802425.1 Bacteroides sp. | reverse complement strand
CGAATGTATCAACATAGCGGGGAATGTTGAGATTGTAGTCGTTGTCGGCAATCTCTTGGAGGGTAGCACAATGGCTATATTTCTCGATTTCCTTACGGTCGCGGTAAGTCTCGACAATCTTACGGATATGCTCTTCACGGAGCTTGTTTTGTGTCTTAACTTTCTCAAACTCCTTGCTTGCATCAATGAAAAGAATATTATCGTCTTCCTTACGGCATTTCTTCATCACAATTATGCATGTGGGAATCGATGTTCCGTAAAAGATATTTGCCGGCAGTCCGATAACTGCATCAATATAGTTTTTGTTCTCGATTAGGAAACGACGAATCGTACCTTCTGCATTACCGCGGAACAGGACACCATGAGGAGCGATACATGCCATCGTACCACCATCATTGAGGTGATAAATCATGTGCAGGATAAAAGCATAGTCGGCTGTTTTGCGAGGAGCCAAACGTCCGGCTTTGCTAAATCGGTCATCATTGTTGAATTTTTCGGCTGCACTCCATTCGGCTGAGAACGGAGGATTTGCCACTACTGCATCAAACTGCTTGTCTCCGAAAGCGTCAGCTTCAAGAGTATCACCGTTCTCAATCTTGAAGTTACTGAACTTTATACCATGAAGGAGCATATTCATTCGGGCAAGATTATAAGTAGTAGGATTCTTCTCCTGACCGAAAATCTCTACGGCATTACCAATATTGGCTGCACGGATGAGCAACGAACCGGAACCACAGGTCGGGACATACACGTTGCGCAAACGGTTATGTCCGAGAGTGACTATCTCGGCAAGGATGCGACTAACCTCCTGAGGAGTATAGAACTCACCGGCTTTCTTCCCTGCTCCGGCAGCAAACTGTGAAATCATATACTCGTATGCGTCACCGAGAATGTCAATCTGAGTTGCTTCGTCGGCACCGAAATCAATACCATTGAGGGCAACAAGAACACTGCTGATAAGATTGTTCTTGTCGTCGGCCGTTTTCCCCAGCTTAGGCGATGCCAAATCAATATCAGAGAAAAGGCCTCCAAAATCTTCCTCACTCTCTTGACCAAGAGTACTGTCTTCAATTCGTTTCAGAGAACGCTCAAGTTGCGGGAGGATATTCTCCTTGCGGTTGATTCGGTCGATGATTGAAGTAAAGAGATATTGCGGTTCAACGAAATATCCTATGTTTTCCAAACACTGCTTTTTAACTTCCTCTTGAAGTTCCAGGGCCTCTTCTTCCTGACTTTCCCAAAGCTGCTTGAATGTTACCTCATCATTTTCAAGAGATTGATCGGCATATTTTTCAATTTTCTCGGAAAGATACTTATAAAAGATGAATCCAAGTGAGAAGTACATGAATTCGTTGGCTGACATATTGCCACGAAGGTTATTAGCCACAGCCCAAAGCTGAGTGCGCAGTTTTTGTTGGAGTTCTTCGCTCATAATTTTCGGCTTATATATTTCTCAGGTCTTAATCAGTCCCAGCTGAATGTTCTTATTAGGTTACGGAGGCGTTCAACGATACGGTTGAGTGTACGGCGACGAGCCACGAGTCCAAGTTTCTTGCCTTTCAGCGCATCTTGGATTATTTCTGTCTGCTCTTTCTGAACATAGTCATATTCCGCCACATACTTGTTGATTACCTCAATAGGAATTTCTTCTTCCTCCGCTATACGTTCGATTGCACGCCCTTTCTCCTGTCGGATATATTGGTTGAGACGCTCTTCAAGGTCGATGCTGCCATCAGCCTTCTTATCGCGCATGAATCCTTCCTTATCGTTATCCACCGTTTGGAGAATGAAGCCGTCAATGAGTTGGGTCTTGCTGCGTAATTCGGCATCCTTAATCATTGTGTCAAGAATCTCCTGACGTTTTTCAGGGTAGTCCTCGGCATTGGGGTCAAGTTCGGCAATAAGACTGAGAATGTAAGCGACATTGATAATATCACTGTGAAGAAGTTCGAGGCAGAAATCAATATCGTCGAGTGAGGCCTCTGTTTCAGCGGCTCTATCTGAGGGCGTACTATCATTGACAGCCTTAGAGTCAACAAATGTATCATGAATATCCAGATACTTGCTGCGGAAGTCCATATAGAGCTGTTCATCCATAGGGAAATCCGGATCTTCTTCGTTGAAGTCCTCATAAATCTGAATCTCGGCGTGTTTCCGAATAATATCACGGAAAGCCAATATGAATTTACGCTTGTCATCCTCGCTCTGGAGATAATCGACAACACGGGAGTCCGGATAATGTTTGATGAATTCTTCGGTTAAATCAACATATTCCTTTTTTATATCATCAAAAGGTTTATTGAGAATACCTGTTTCATCACCACCATTACTAAACAACTTAATTGAAGCATCAACATTTGACTTCAAATCTCTGAAGCACACAATCTTGCCAAACCTTTTCCGCTCATTGAGGACTCGGTTGGTACGACTAAACGCCTGTAACAGCCCATGATAATCGAGATTTTTATCAATATATAGAGTGTTGAGTTTCTTTGAGTCAAAACCGGTCAAAAACATACCTACCACCAGACAAAGGTCAAGAGAAAGCATATCCGGCTTTTTCTTTTTTAATCGGAGGTTGACATCATCGTAATAAGCACGGAAGTTCTGCAAGGAGAAAGAAGTTCCGTACATTTTGTTGTAGTCCTTGATAATGTCCTCCATATCATCAGCTCCGGCTACACGTTCACTTACGAATGAACCGCTTGACATTCCGGTGGTCTCATCGTCCTGACTGTCGTTAGACGCATAAGTGAATATTGCCCCGATGCGGATTTTCGGATTTAATTCCTTGAAAATCTTGTAGTATTGAACTAGTATCGGAACCGACTGCACAGCGAAAAGGGCATCAAACTCACCGTCGTAGGTGGATTTGTTGTAATTGTTGAGAATGAATTGTGCAATCTCACGCATACGGCTTTGATTGCCATTGTTCACATCGGTGTTGCCGTGATAATATTCCACAAGGAAACCAAGCACGTTTTCATCAGCGATAGCGTCCTTGATAAGATATTTGTGCAGACATTCTCCAAAAATATCTTTGGTAGTATGTCCGTCAACAGAGTTTTCTTTGAAAATAGGAGTACCCGTAAAACCGAATATCTGTAGATTGTTAAAGAACTTGACGATATTCCTATGGCTATCGCCGAAATGAGAGCGGTGACATTCATCAAAGATCATCACTATACGGCTGTCTTTTATATCCTGAAGTTTACTGCTGTACCAAGGTCTGGTAACAGCGGCATTGAGCTTTTGGATAGTCGTGATTATAATCTTTGAATCGCTTTGCAGACGGCGCGTAAGTTCACTTGTGTCAGAAGTATTGTCCACAGCTCCCGGCTCAAATGCGTCATACTCCGATTGGGTCTGAGTATCGAGATCGTGGCGGTCAACGACAAACATAACCTTGTCAATGCCATCGAGTTCGGAGACAAGTTGAGCAGCCTTGAAGGAAGTCAATGTCTTGCCGGCTCCGGTTGTATGCCATATATATCCATTGCGATTGGTATTCTGTACCTTGTCAAGAATCTCTTCTACGGCATAATACTGATATGGGCGAAGCACCATTAGTGATTTTTCACCTTCGTGCATAACGACGTATTTGCTGATCATCTTGCCAAGAGTGCATTTGTCAAGGAAATCTGCGGCAAAAAGACTCAATTCATTGAAAGGATTATTGGATTTATCAGTCCAATTGAATGTGAACTTAAAGCCCTGATTTGGATTGTTGGCAAAATAGCGCGTATTGACACCATTGGATATTACAAATATCTGAATGTAGTCAAACAATCCGTGGAATGAGGTTTTGTGGTAGCGCTGTATCTGATTATACGCCTGTTTGAGTTCGACGCCTCTGCGTTTCAACTCAATCTGCACCAAAGGAAGCCCATTGACAAGAATGGTAACATCGTAGCGACATTTCTTGCGTCCTTCTACAGTTATCTGGTTAGATACCTGAAATTCATTCTGACACCACTGCTGAGTGTTTAGAAAATTCAACCATATGCGCTGTCCGTCCTCTAATTCAAATGGGACGTATTTTTCGCGGAGCTTCTTAGCTTTTTCAAAACGGGTGCCACCTTCAAGGTGAATCAGCACCTTGTCAAATTCATTGTCTGTAAGATGTTTCCTTCCGATTTCGGCGAGAGCTTTCTTATTATGAATTTCAAGCTGCTTCTTGAAATTCTCCTTTAGGTCGGTCTCTTCTTTAATCTGAATATATTCATAGTTCATCTTTTGAAGAGCGGCAATCAAACCTTCTTCTAATGCGGCCTCACTCTGTGTGGACATCCTTAATTGTGGTTATTGAGGTTTTAAGATGTACAAATATAATAATTTTTTTTGATAGTACTGCTTATTGAGAAGTACGGTCCATGATTTATGTTGCTTTTTTAAATTGATTCATTAATGGATTAATAACATGGCATAAGATATTTCGTTCTATGGATGTTTGCAAATAAAAGAACTGATTTCTCTGCAGGGCGGTAGGGTAATATAAAACCGCGAAGCGGAGGCTTCGCGGTTTTTACGGTATGGGGAGGGACGGCTATCAGCGGCCGCTCTGGTGAATCTTGTCGCGGAGGGCGGAGTTGAAGTTGTGCTCGCGGCGGAGCTGCTCTACGGTGAGGTGCATGCGGTAGCGCCAGTAGTGGGTCGGGTTGGCAGGCACGTTGATCTGCTCGTCGTGGGGGTTCTCGCGGCGGAGTTCGCCGTCGGCCGAGAGCCAGTCCTGAAGCGGGATTATGCAGAGCATGGAGGGTGAGGCAAGCTGCAGCCAGAGAATCTTGTCGCAGAGCCAGGGCTCGGCGAAGTAGGGCGCCTGGCCGAACTCATGGAGCACATTATTGAAGAAGCGCTGGCTCTGGGCCGGGTCGCTCTCCCACCATGCGCGGATGCCTCCCATGTCATGGGTCGACGAAGTGCAGACGGAGAAGTAGGGGTAGTGCCACGTGTCGCCGAACTCCGATTTCGGGTCCTTCGGCATGCGCTGGATCTCAAGCGAAAGGATCTCAAGCTGGTGCATCACGGCGGGAACGCAGTCGGGAATCATGCCGAGGTCCTCGCCGCAGGCCAGCATGCCGGTGGCGTCGAGCAGGGGCGGAAGCTTCCACATCGCCTTGCCGTACCAGAAGTCGGTGTTGCGGTGATAGAAGAAGTCGTTGTAGAGGCGGTTGAAGCACCACTTCTCGTAATCCGTCAGATTGCGGAACTGATAGGTGAACTGAGCCGAGATACGCGGATGATAGTGCCCCTTCCTGTAGGGATCCTCGATGAAGAGCACGTCGTCGATGAGTCCCATGAGGGCGTTCTCGATACGCTGGTTGCNCTCGTTGTGGTCGAGGTGGGCGAAGTGATTCTTCACCTTGAGCTGCGTGTCGACGAAATCACGCAGACGGTAGCGGCCGTTGCCGAGGTCTTCGAGATANAGGTCCTTGGCTTCCTGCACCGTGTCGCCGAAGAAGTCGGTCAGCATCCACTCCAGGATGAGCGGCTTGGNCTGCACTTCGGGATCGATCCAGAAGTCGTAGTTGTTGCGCAGCTCGTCGGGCGAGAAGGGGAGTGCCGGATTGAAGTATCCGAGCAGGCCGTGGACTGCGTCGAGCGGAATCTGCCATATGCGGAAGAAGCCGAGNATATGGTCGATNCGGTAGGCGTCGAAGAAATCCGCCATCTTGCGGAAACGGGCCTTCCACCACTGGAAGCCGTCGGAGGCCATGGCCTCCCAGTCGTAGGTGGGGAATCCCCAGTTCTGGCCGAGTACNGAGAAGTCATCCGGCGGAGCGCCGGCGGAGCAGTCCATGTTGAAGAGGTGCGGGCTCTGCCATGCGTCCACGCTGTGGCGGCCGATGCCGATGGGTATGTCGCCTTTGAGCACCACTCCGTGATGATGCGCGTAGTCGCGCACGTCGCGCAGCTGGCGGTCGAGGTGATACTGTACGAAATAGAAGTAATCGACCTGACCGCGGTGGGCGTCGATGAAGGCGTCGACCTTGGCCTGGTCGTAGACGGCGTATTCACCCCAGAGGGTGTTGTCGGGCGTGTGGTACTCGTCGCGCAGGGCGCACCATGCGGCGTAGGGCTTCAGCCAGTAGTCGTTCTTGCGCACGAACTCCTTGTATTCCTCCGATGCGGCGGTCTTCTCCCAGTCCTGGGCGAAGATTTCGTGGAGGTATTCGTTCTTGGCGTTGTTGACTGCCTCGTAGTCGATTTCCTCAAGCTCGTTGAGGTGCTTGCCGAGGGTGGCGAAATGCTCCATGCGCTTCTTGTCGTCGAGCACGCCCACGCGGTCGAGGCGGGCGTACATCGGATGGAGCGCGAAAGTGGAGTTGGCGCTGTAGGGGTAGGAGTCCACCCAGGTGCCTGACTTGGTGGTGTCGTTGACCGGAAGGAGCTGGAGCACCTTCTGGCCCGTCTCCTCGCACCAGTCCACCATCTTCTTGATGTCGATGAAATCGCCCACGCCGAAGTCCTCTTCGGTGCGGATGGAGAACACGGGGATGGCTGTGCCGGCGCCCTTCCAGTTCTTATTGGGGTTGGCGAAGCGGAGGCCGTCGACCACGATGCGCTCCGCGTGCTGTGTGGGCACGATGCCGAAGATGCGGTTGGAGGCGTCTTCCCAGCCGCGCACGTCGTGGCGGTCCTTGCCGAGGATNACGAATTTGTATTCAAACGGCTCCTTGATGGCGTCGAGCGGGATGTTGCATTCCCAGAGGGGATAGTTGGCGTCGTTTAGGATGAGTGCCTTGTGGGGGTTCCATGCGCCGAGCACCTCGGGNTCGCCGGCCACGGCCAGCACCTCGTCGGGNCCGATCATGGGAGCCCATATCTTGAGGCATAGTGTGCCGGGGNGCGCGGGGAGCGCGGAGTCGCGGTAGAGGCGGGCCAGCATGCCGTCGACGAAGGCNGATGAATAGTANGGCTTGTCGGAGGGCATGTCCTGCCAGGAGTCGAATATGTTGTAGAGGGTGATTCCCTCGCCGGGCACGAAGCGGTGGGGCTTGCCCCATTCGAAGCGCCATGCCTGCTCGGGAGCCTTGATTACGAAATAATAGTCGAAGGCCGGAGTCGTGTCGGGAAGCTGGAGCTCAAGTTCCCAGGAATCCGGAGCGGCGAGCTTGAGTTCAAGCGCCTGACGCGGATCGCCGTCGCCCATCTCCGGGATACGGCCGCATACGAATACGGACTCACCCCAGGATGTGTGGTAATTGATATGGAATCTGATCTTCATGGGTGTGAAGTTTTTATGGATTAATTTTAAGTTTCATTGTCGGATGCCCGGNATCCGCCCGGGAGAGGGGAGCGCTCAGCCGCAGCGGGATGTGCCGCAGTTCTTGCATATGAGGCATCCCTCCTGATATACGAGCGCCTCGGCGCCGCAGTTCGGACACTTGACNCCGGCCGCCTCCATGCCGTTGGGGATGTATTTCTTGAGGGCGCGTTCCACTCCGTTCTTCCAAGTGTTGATGCTCGTGGAGTCGAGCTCGAGCTGGTTGACGAGTTTCAGCACCTGGTCGATGGGCATTCCGTAGCGCAGCACTCCGGAGATGAGTTTGGCGTAGTTCCAGAACTCGGGGTTGAATTTTTCGGAAAGTCCCTCGATGGTGGTCTTGTAGCCGCGCTTGTTGATGAACTGGAAGTCGTAGCGCTTACGGCCGTTTTCGTCCACGGTCTTGATGATCTTGCCGTGGCTGACGCTCTTGGGGCAGAAGATGCCGTCTTCGTCGTCGGCCAGGCCGGTGAATATCTCATAGGGCTTGTCGTCGACGAGGCCTATGAAGGCGATCCACTTCTCCTTGTTGTTCTGGAACCTCACCACGTCGGCCTCCAGCTCTATGGGGCGCTTCACGAGATGCTCGGGAGTGCGGATGATCTTGGTGGCGTCCTCCGGCTCATGGTCGTGGGAGTGTCGTTTCTTCTTGTCCTTGGCGAGGGATTCGAGCACATTGTTGCGCGAGCCGTCGCGATATACGGTGCATCCCTTGCATCCGGCCTTCCAGGCTTCGACGTAGAGATCGCCCACGGTCTCCTCCGTGATGTCGGAGGGGAGGTTGATGGTGACCGAGATGGAGTGGTCCACCCATTTNTGGACTGCCCCCTGCATGCGCACTTTCTCAAGCCAGTCGATTTCTCCGGCCGAAGCCTTATAATAAGGTGAGAGGGCCACGAGCTCCTCGATCTCCTGCGGAGTCATGTTCTTCTTGGGCTCATGTCCGTTGGCGCGCATCCAGTCGAGGAACTTGTGGTGGTAGACCACGTATTCCTCAAATGCGTCGCCCACTTCGTCGACGAAGTCGATGGTGACGTTGAGGTCATTGGGGTTGACCTTGCGTCGGCGCTTGTAGATGGGGGAGAACACCGGCTCTATGCCCGACGAGGTCTGGGTCATGATCGAGGTGGTGCCGGTGGGGGCTATGGTGAGGCAGGCGATGTTGCGCCGACCGTAGCGGGTCATTTCCTCGTAAAGTGCGGGGTCGGCCTCGCGCATGCGGGCTATGAAGGGATTGTCCTTTTCGCGGGCGGCGTCGTAGACCTCGAAGGCTCCGCGCAGGCGCGCGGCCTCGACCGAGGCGCGGTAGTAGGCCAAGGCCAGTTCCTTATGCACGCGGGTGGAGAATTCAGTGGCCTCGGGAGTTCCGTAGCGCAGTCCGAGGGCGGCGAGCATGTCGCCTTCGCCGGTGGTGCCGCATCCGGTGCGCCGTCCTTTCAGTGTCTTTTCGCGTATCTTCTTCCAGAGATTGAGTTCGGTGGCCTTTACCTCGGCGGTTTCGGGGTCGGATTCGATTTTCTCGATTATAAGGTCGATTTTCTCCATCTCAAGGTCGATGATGTCGTCCATCACCCTCTGGGCCACCCTCATATGGCGCCGGAAGAGGTCGAAGTCAAACTCGGCCTCGGGNGTGAAGGGGTTCCTGACGTAGCCGTAGAGGTTGATGGCCACAAGGCGGCAGCTGTCGTAAGGACAGAGTGGAATCTCGCCGCAAGGGTTGGTGGAGATAGTCTGGAATCCGAGGTCGGCGTAGCAGTCGGGTACTGACTCGCGGGTGATGGTGTCCCAGAACAGCACTCCGGGTTCGGCGCTCTTCCAGGCATTGTGTACGATCTTGCGCCAGAGTGTCTGGGCGTCGATTTCCTTTGTGTAGAGAGGAGTGTCGGAGTCGATGGGATAGGTCTGGAGATAAGGGGTGCCGGCTACGGCGGCCTTCATGAAGGCGTCGTCGATGCGTACGGAGACATTGGCTCCCGTCACCTTCCCTTCGGTCATCTTGGCGTCGATGAAGTTTTCGGAGTCGGGGTGCTTGATGCTTACGGTGAGCATCAGGGCGCCTCGGCGGCCGTCCTGAGCCACTTCCCGGGTGGAATTGCTGTAGCGCTCCATGAAGGGCACGAGTCCCGTGGAGGTAAGGGCGGAGTTCTTCACCGGGCTCCCTTTCGGGCGGATGTGCGAAAGGTCGTGGCCCACGCCTCCGCGGCGTTTCATGAGCTGCACCTGCTCCTCGTCGATCTTGATGATGCCGCCGTAGGAGTCGGGCTTGCCGTCGAGTCCGATCACGAAGCAGTTGCTCAGCGAGCCCACCTGGAGGTCATTGCCTATTCCGGCCATGGGACTGCCCTGAGGCACGATGTGGCGGAAATCGCGGAGTGTCTCGAAAATCTCATCTTCCGAAAGGGGTTCGGGATATTTGCTCTCAATGCGTGCGAGTTCGGATGCAAGGCGGCGGTGCATGTCGTCGGGTGTCAGTTCGTAGAGGTTCCCGTCGGAATCCTTGAGGGCGTATTTGCTTGCCCATACCCTGGCGGCGAGTTCATCGCCTTTGAAGTACTTTAAGGAGGCTTCGTAAGCCTGATTGTATGTATAGGGAGTCTTTGACATCGAACTCGGCTTTTTGTAAGATATTTAGTTACAAACGATTAATATCAACTTGAATCACTCAGCCCGGCTCGCCCGCAGGTCGGCCGGCATAACTGATGCGAATTTACGAATTTTTTCTTAATTTTGCGGTGTTGTCCCTGAATGTTTTTTGACATATCCGATTGCCCCGGACACTTTTTTACGCCGCTTCCGGGCGCTCCCGGCCTGCGGCCGGATTAATGGCCTACGGGCCGGCGGAGAATGGATCGAAACTGACAACTTTTAAATCATAAAAACCGAAAAACTTTACCGAAATGGAAAACCTATGCGCCGACTCCGGTTTCAAGTCAACGACCGACGGGTACTTCGCCACGCGCCGCAGTATCCGCAAGTATGCTGATAAAGAGGTGGATACATCCTTGATTGAGGAAATCCTGTCGCTTGCCGCCAAGGCTCCGACCTGCGGCAACATGCAGCTGTACTCAGTGGTGGTGACCCGCGACTCGCAACGTAAGAAGGAGCTTGCGGCCCTTCATTTCAACCAGCCGGCCACGGGAGCGCCCGTGCTGCTGACCATATGCGCCGACTTCGCCCGCTTCACCCGATGGTGCAGGTTGCGCGACGCCGACGCCGCCTACGACAACTTCCTCTCGTTTACCTCCGCATTCGCCGACGCAATGATCCTGGCCCAGCAGATCACTACCCTTGCTGAACTCCGTGGCCTGGGCACCTGCTATCTGGGCACCGTCATCTACAACGCTCCCGAGACAGCGCGGCTCCTAAAGCTGCCGCGCATGGTGATGCCGGTGGCATGCCTGTCGGTAGGGTATCCCGCAGAGGAGGGTGTGGAGACGGAGCGTCTGCCACTGCGCGCGTGGGTGCATGATGAGGAGTACCGCGCCGATTCCGACGAGGAGATCCTCGATCTCTACAAGACCAAGGAGGAATACCCGGCCAACCTCGGCTATCCCGCCGAGAACGGCAAGGCCAACCTCGCCCAGGTATTCGCCGAGGTGCGTTACCCGCGTGCCATGAACGAGGAATTCTCCCGCAAGCTTCTCGAGTGGCTCGACTTCTGACGCTTCCGAGGCTGCATGGATATGAAGTGGCCCCTGAAAGTCGGACAAGCGACTTTCAGGGGGCATTCGTTAAACAGTGATTACATCGCGGCATAGGCTGCGCCGTCAGGATAGGCTCATGTCTTTGCCACTGCGTAGTCAGTAGAAGCACCGGTCTTACCGGACCGCTATGCGGCGTGTGNAAGNACTGCCGTCGGACATTTTAAGGCGTTCGATATAGATGCCGGGGTGTTCGGGGAGGTATGTGCCGGCCGGGAGGCCGGTGAGGGTGAAGTACTCGGTGGAGAGGGGTATGGCGTCGGCTTCCGCCGTGCGGATTCCGGAGGTGGTGTCGAAGCNGAAGTACCGCTGGTCGGAGATGCGGCGGTCGCCGTCGAAGAGGGCGGCTATGAACTCATGGCTTTCGTCGCTGGCGGGGAACGCTCCGTCGAATTCCAGTGTCACTTCGGAGGGAATGTCGCTCCAGTCATCGCCCAGATAGCCGGGGGCGGCCATCATGAATGTGCGGGAGTTTACCGAATGGTCGAACGATACCCAGTCGCGTCCGGGCACCACCTCAGCCAGGTCGGTGTGCAGGTTGCCGTGGAAATATCCTTTTGTGATTTTCAGCTTCGCGGTGGCCTGGAAACGATAGGTCTCCTGCTTGTCAGGCACNTCGAACTCCACTACCTCGAACTCCGGATCCACGCGCTCGCGGAGCGTCACTCTGGCCGGAGCGCCGAGGGGAACGTAGTCGGAGCCTGTCATGCGGCATACATACATATCGTAGTCGCCGGGGCGGAGCACCGAGTCCTTCACGGCCTTGAACGAAGACTCATACCGGAAATCGACCGAGGACCCTGCCGGCACNTCGAGCTCCACGGCTGTGCCTGCGGCCACCGGGCGGGAGGCTCCGGNTGCGAAAAGCGCCACGGTGCCGTCGGCCAGATATTCCATTTCCGATTCATTGGTCAGAGTGGCCGATGCTTCAAACGAGGAACCCTCGAAGAGGGGTGTCAGAAGCCGCAGGTCGCGGGCTTCGGCCGATGCCGGAGCCTCGGGAGCGAACACCACGNAGCCATCCTCCAGTACGGCGGTATAGGCCGTGCCGGCTCCGATGCGGGTGCGGATGGGATACCATTCGCCGGATTCGGCCCGTAATGCTGGAGTCACCTTGTAAGTGACCCCTTCCTGCAGCGACTCCGGGGTGCGCACCCGGAAGCTCTCGAAGCCGTCAAGCATCCCGTAGGCTCCCCGGCGGTCGCCGAGGGCATAGACCGGCTCTGCGCCGTCGCTCTCCGGAGTGAGGCAGAGGGCGGGGGTAAAGTCGCGCAGGGTGCCCACCGTATAGCTGAAGAATCCGCCGCTGACGCTCACCTCCTTGCCGGCGAGCACACGTTCGGGCGATACCTTGAAGTCACCGATGCAGTAAAGCGTGGGATAGACTTCCCCTTCATCGCTGCCCGGGCGGATGTTGCAGACGATGTCCTGTGAGAAATTGAATCCCGTGCCGTCGACTCCCACTCCCGTCTGCCCGGGATCGAGGGCGGTGAGCAGGAAGTAGCCGTCGCTCATGCCTCCCCAGCCCCAGTTGAAATGGAAGAAGCCTGAGTCGAGGTAACCGTCGCATACAAATGAGTGTCCCCCTCCCGAGGGGAGGAATCCGCTGTATTGCACAGGCCCGTAGTCGCGGAGCTGGTCGTAGATGAGGCGTCCCCATTCGTCGAGGGTGAAATAGTCGCGCACGGCGTAGCGCACGCTCCGGTCATATCCGAAATGATCCACAAGGCTCGCGGGCANGCGCGCTTCCGCCGCGCCTGTCTCTCCCACACCGTAATAGGCCGATATCGAGACTCCGCACGCATACATCAGCCGGGCCACGGCTGCGCGCTCCGCGTCGGTTGACTTTGATCCGTAGGTGTCGGTCATAAGGTCCCATTCAAACGGATCGGCATCGAAATCGAACGTCAGTGTCTCGCCGCGCCAGTCGAAGGAGGCCTTGCCGGTACCCCGGGCGGGAGAGCCGTGGTACTTCAGGATCTGGGCCATGGCCGTGGCCACGCATCCGGTCACGGTGGGATGGCCGTCAAGCTTCGGGCAGTCGTCGTTGTAGGGGGCCGTCTGGNTCCATTTCGTCTTGACCATCGGCTCTATCGGCTCGCCGTAGTCGGCCTGCGGGGCGGCATAGCCGGTGCCGGCCGAGGCGGCATAGGCCACCTGGTCGGAAAGCGACGACATCCAGTAGCGGAACTCCGGGCTCCACAGCGCGGTATCGGCGGGCATCGACCCGGAGTCGGCGTAGCCGAGCAGCGGAGCCGCGGCGTCGTCGGCCGAGAGGAGCATGAATCCTCCGTCGGCGCCGGAGCGTGAGAACAGGTAGAGGGTGGGGCGCTCGCCGCAGGTAGCCGTAAAGGCAAGTTCGGGCACGGCGCGCGATGCGGCAGGGGCCACGCGGGCGCGAAGCTGCCGGCTGTCCATCACCCGTCGGAGCGCGGCCTCCGGAGAAAGGGGTGAGGCGGCGGCGCCGAGGGAAATCAATGCTGCGGAGGAAAGCATAAGGGTCCGCAGGGATAGGGCGGGGAGATGTCTTGTCATAGTAAAGTGGAATAAGATAAGGGGGGGACACTTTTAAAAGCGACTCATACGTCACTTACCATGACAACGCGCAGTGCTGCCGTAAGGTTTTGGTCAAAGCTGCTGGCGCACAGATTCCTCGTGGACAGAAGCCAGGATATTTCGCACGAAGTCCTCGTTGAGGCCGAGGCGCGCGGCGGCTTCCACCCGCTGCTGCATAAGGGAGTTGTAGCGCCCGGGCTGTATCACGGCTATGTCGCGCTGTTTCTTGTAGGCTCCTATCTCGCGTGATATGCCCATGCGGGCGGCGAGGAGTTCGAGGATCTTGGTGTCGATTTCATCGATCCGTCCGCGCAGGCGCGCGAGGTCGTCGGTGGGCTTCGAGGCGTCGCGTATCACGAGCGAGGAGAGTATCTCCTTCAGCGCCTCCGGAGTGACCTGCTGTGCGGCGTCGCTCAGCGCGGCGTCGGGATCGCAGTGGCTCTCGATTATCAGCCCGCGGAAGTTGAGGTCCATGGCCTGCTGGGATATGGGGGCTATGAGGTCGCGGCGCCCCCCGATGTGGCTCGGGTCGCATATTACGGGCAGCCCGGGCATACGGCGCATAAGCTCTATGGGTATGCGCCATTTCGGGGGATTGCGGTAAAGCTGGGCGCCGTAGCTGCTGAAGCCGCGGTGGATGGCTCCGATCTCGCCCGGGCCGGCCAGCCGGATGCGCTCCATGGCGCCGATCCATAGCTCCAGGTCGGGGTTGACGGGATTCTTCACCAGCACCGTAAGCTTCTCGCGCACCCCATCGGGACAGGCGGCCAAAGTGTCGGCTATCTCCTGCACGGCGAACGGATTGGCCGACGTGCGGGCGCCAATCCAGAGCACATCGACTCCGGCCGCAAGGGCCTCGCGCACATGGGTGCGGGTGGCCACTTCGGTGGCCGTCAGCATCCCGGTCTCCTCCCTGACGCGGGTGAGCCAGGGGAGGGCCTGCGAGCCGACCCCCTCGAATCCTCCAGGCTTGGTGCGCGGTTTCCATACTCCGGCACGGAATATGCCGATTCCCATGGCTGAGAGCCGGCGGGCGGTGTCGAGCACCTGCCGTTCGCTCTCCGCGCTGCATGGGCCGGCCATTACGAGTGGTTTGGCGGTATCGGTGAATATCATTCTTCAGAGATGGGTTTTGAGGGCATGGGGCCGAAGTTGTTGCGGTACTCTTTCGGGGAGATTCCCGTGGCCTTCTTGAAATACTTGCCGAAAAACGACTGCGACGGGAAGTGCAGTTCCTCGGCTATCTCCTGGATGTTGAGGTTGGAGGAGCGTAGCATCACCTTGGCTTCGAGGATTACGAAGCGCGTGATCCAGTCCACGGCCGAAGTGGATGTCTGCTGGCGCACGGTGCGCGAGAGATGCTTCGGCGTGATGCCGAGCTCTTTGGCGTAGAAGTCCAGAAAGCGCTCGGAGCGGAAATGCTCCTGCACGAGGCGTATGAAGCGGTCGGTGATGCGGTTGTTGTAGACGGCGGGCCGGTCCTGCCGGAATTTCTCGTACTGTATCGACGCATGGCGGTAGAAATACGCCGAGAGCGTGAAGAGCAGTGTCTCGAACGGGTAGGGATGGCTCTTGGCGGCCAGTATTTCTTCGAGGTCCCTGTAGAGGCGCTTGATGCTTTCAGCTCCGTCCGGGCTGAGCTCCAGGATGGGATGGGCACCTATGACGGTGAAGATGGAGAGGTCCTTGATGGTGGCCACGAGGGTGTCGCGGAGCCGGGAGGAGAGCACCGAAAACGAGGCGTCGAAGTCATCCCGCACCTCGCGGGGGAGCACTATGTCGCCGGCCGCGACGCTGATGAGCGCCGGGGCCTTGATGCGGTAGGTGATGAGGTTGATGTCGGCCAGGCATTCACCCTCGGTGATGAAAATCGAGGTGAATGCCGAGAACTTCACCGGATTGGTGACGGTGCGCACCATCGGGGCCTTCACGTTGGAAAGCGTCCAGAAGTCATGCTGCAGGATATCGCTGACTTTCTCGGGGAGCTGTATGTCGTCGTAAAGGATATTGCTTTGCACGGGCTATTTTCTTCGGATCTGGGTTCTGGAGGGATTTACCTTGAGTTTGTCGGCCAGCACGAGGCCGCCTATGATTAGAACGCATCCGATGTAGCCGAAAGTATAGATTTTCTCGCCGAGCACGAAGTAGGCGGCGATCATCGTCACCAGCGGCTGGAGGTAAAGGTAGTTGTTGGTGGCCACGGGGCCGAGCACGCGCATCACCTCGTTCCATATCAGATATGCCAGCAGGGAGCAGAAGATCACCAGGAAGAGGAAATTCAGTCCGAATTCGGGGTGGGAGAAGTCGATGAGTTCGGCGAGATGGTAGGGCTGTCCGGTGAGGGAATGCTGCCAGAAGAGGAACGGAATGGCTGTGACGACTCCGTAGAAGAACAGCTTGCGGGTGATGAAAAGTCCCGAATACACCGGTATCAGGCGCTTGACGGCGATGGAGTAAATGGCCCAGCAGAGTGAGGCGCTGAGGGCGAGGAGGTCGCCGGTGGGCTTGATGACGAATCCCTCGCCGTTACTGAAAATGACGCATGCCACTCCGATGAAGGCCACCACCGAGCCGATGATGACTCCGACGCTGAGCTTGGAGCGGAAGACAAGGGCCATGATGGCCGCCGTAAACAGGGGGGAGATCGAGGCCAGCAGCGAGACGTTGGCCGTCGAGGTATTCTGGAGGGCGTAGTTTTCGGTAATGAAGTAGAGCGAGCCTGCGCATACTCCGCAGAGCATCAGCTGGAGTTCGTCGCGCCAGTCGTTGGCCATGATCTTCTTGAAGGTGAAGGCCAGCAGGAGGAGATAGGCGAGGGCGAAACGGTAGACGTACATCTCGACGGGGGAGAATCCGCCGTCGATCATCAGGACCTTGGTGGAGAGAAAGGAGGCGCCCCATGCCGAAGCCGTAAGGAGAGCTCCGAGATGGGCCAGTGCCTTGACATAGTTTGACTTTATGGGGGATGCCATGGCTGTATGTGGGAAAAGGGGTTACGGATTCCGGAGCGGTGGTCCGGAGCGGCGTCGCGCTCCGGAATCCGTAGGGGTAATAGTGTCTGAAGTCGGTGGGGAGGAGGGATAAGGGGATGTGGGATCAGTCGAGCTTGTGGATCACGAGGCCGGAGCGGAGCTTGGGCTCGAACCATGTGGTCTTCGGGGGCATGATGTTGCCGGTGTCGGCGATGTTGATGAGCTGGTCCATTGTGACGGGATAGAGCGCCAGGGCCATCTTCATCTCTCCTGAGTCGACGCGGCGCTTGAGCTCGCCGAGGCCGCGGATGCCGCCTACGAAGTCGATGCGCTTGTCAGAGCGGAGGTCGGTGATGCCGAGGATGTCGCGGAGGATGAGGTCGGAGCTGACGGTGACGTCGAGCACGCCGATGGGGTCCTGGTCGTTGTAGGTGCCTTCTTTGGCTGTGAGAGAGTACCACTTGCCGCCGAGATAGAGGGAGAAGTTGTGCAGGCCGGCGGGATTGTAGATTTCCTCACCCTTTTCCTCCACGATGAAGTTCTCGCCGAGGCGTGCGAGGAATTCCTCTTCGGTGAGGCCGTTGAGGTCACGCACCACTCGGTTGTAGTCGATGATCTTGAGGTGGGATGCGGGGAAGGCCACTGCCATGAAGTAGTTGTACTCCTCGTCGCCCTTATGGTCGGGGTTGTTGTTGGCCTTCTCTGCGCCCACGAGGGCTGCGGCCGCAGAGCGGTGGTGGCCGTCGGCTATGTAGAGGTTGGGGATTTTGTCGAACTCTTCTGAAATGGCCTTGATCATGGCGTCGTCTTCGATCACCCAGAGTGTGTGGCCGAAGCCGTCGGGGGCCACGAAATCGTATTCGGGCTCGCCGGCCGTCACTGTGCGGATGATGTTCTCGAGGGCTTCGTTGTCGGGGAAGGCGAAGAACACCGGCTCGATGTTGGCGTTGTTGACGCGCACGTGCTTCATGCGGTCTTCCTCCTTGTCGCGGCGGGTGAGTTCATGTTTTTTGATTCGGCCTTCCATGTAGTCGTTGACCCATGCGGCCACCACGAAGCCGTACTGTGTGCGGCCGTCCATGGTCTGGGCGTAGATATAGTATTTTTCCTTGTCGTCTTCCACGAGCCATCCCTGTTTCTGGAAGTTGTGGAAGTTCTCTACGGCGCGGTCGTAGACCTTGGGGTCGTGCTCGTCGGTGCCGGGTTCGAAATCGATTTCAGGTTTGATGATATGATAGAGCGACATCTCATTGCCTTCAGCTTCCTTGCGGGCTTCTTCGGAGTTGAGCACGTCATAGGGGCGTGAAGCCACCTGCTCTACGAGATGTCTCGGGGGGCGTACCCCCTTGAAAGGCTTTACTTTTGCCATGGTTTTCGGTTAGATTTTAGGTTGTTATGGTTTAAGCGTTTATGGCTGGGACGGGGCGCAGGGCGCCCGGTGGGGGGGACGGCCACGCGCGGGAGCGGAGGCCGGAGGAGGGAGGCGCGGGGCGCCCGAGGGCGCTCAGAGGGGGGAGGAACAGGAGTCGCAGAGACCGTAGACGATTGAGGAGGAGTATTCGGGACGGAAACCGTCGTAGGTCTCCGAAAGGAGCCTTTCGGTGAGGGTGGGATCGTCGACCTCACGTATTTTGCCGCAGCGGCGGCAGATGAGGTGGAGGTGCGAACCTCGGGCCACTTCGTAGCGCGCCTGGTTGGTGGCGAAGAGGTGGCGGTTGAGGATTCCGGCCTCGCAGAGGAGTTCGAGGGTGTTGTAGACCGTGGCGCGGCTCACATGGTAGCCTTCGGTCTCCATCGCGTTGTAGAGCTGGTCGACTCCGAAATGGGCCGAGAGTTCCACGGCCTTATCCAGGATGGCGAAGCGCTCCGGGGTCTTGCGCAGATGGCGTACGCGGAGAAACTCAGTTAGTTGCTGACGCAGGTACTGTATTTCGGAGGGTTGTGTCTGCATGGTCTGTCTGGTCTGAGTGCAAAGATAGCTCTGAAAATTCAGATTTGCAACATCCGTCCCGCCCAATTACAGCAATAAGCCGTAAAACATCGGTCGTAATGACGGAGAAAACACCGGCGCGTGGAGCCCTGTCATAAAATGGCGAACGCGGGCAGGTCCGTCGTCAGATGCCGAATGTGGCAGGCCGGTCATAGGGGCAGGGCAAAGCAAATCGCCGGGAATCCCGATCGGGATTCCCGGCGATTATGTCTTCTGTCCGCCGCAAGGGGGCGGATAGACGGCATCAATGCTTGAAGAGGGTCTGGAACTCTTCGATCCTGCGTGCGCGAATCTGCTTATGCACCTTGCCTTTGTAGCGGCACATGGCCTCGAAAGCCTCGCGGATGTTGCGGTTGCCGTTCTTAAGCAGGCGCACGACATTGGATTTGTTGACGCGGCCCGGCCCTACGTTATAGGCCAGCACGCCGAGGAGGAGGGAGTCTTTGCCGTAGTTTTTGTAAAGGTCGACAAATTTCTTAAGGTCTTTGCGCAGGAGCGCGTCGGCCTGCGACTCAGTCAGTTTTTGTCCCCTGGCATACTTCTCCCCTGGCATCACCTTGTGGCCGTAGCCGATAAGGGGCCAGTTGGTGGGAGTGTGCAGGGTCTCGTACTTTTTTATCAGCTGCACCGCCTGTTCGAAATCATGCTCCGAATAGGACTGTGTGTGGGTGGTGGCGGCGAATGACGTGGTGCCGATCATGCCGACAAGCGTGATAATCAACGATACAATAAACTTTCTCATAACAAAACACATTCCCGTCGATGGTTGGACGGCCTGATCATCGCGATCTGCGGCCGTCGGTCACTCTCCTCTCTTTCCGCGCCCGGGGGAATGTCAGGACATTTAATTTTAGGGTTACATACTTACTAATCTTTCCCGGCTCCTGCCCCTGTGGATGGGGCGGGCTGTCACTTGCCGGGGAAATCTGCGGCGGGACTCCGGCATCAATGCCTGAGAGGGGGGTGGAAAGGGGAGGGTCCCGCCGGGCTCTGACACCCGGCATCCGGCTCACCCGGGGCGCTTTCCCCCGCAGACCATTACTAAAACGCTGATACAGTGCGATAGTTTGACTGCAAAGGTATAAAGAAGTTTAAAAGAAACCAAGGATTTTAATGATTTTTATGTTTTACAACATATTTCTACGGCATATAAGATTGCCTCTTTGACGCTCGATTTGTAAGCTGCGCCGCTTGTAAGGCATCGAGGAATAGAGTAACTTTGTGTTTTGGAAGGCGCTCGGGAGCCTTTCGCCGACAAATGTAAAAATAGCCGCTTATGAAGATAGAAAGAATAGAGCATCTGGGAGATGAGAGGGTTGAGGCCTATGCCTCGCTGACCGGGGCGCAGCTGCGGTCGCGGGTCGATCCCGGGCGGGGGGTGGTGATAGTGGAGAGTCCGAAGGTGATAGCCACGGCTTTGGACCGGGGATGGGAGCCGCTTTCCCTTCTATGCGAGGAGCGTCACATCACCGGGGATGCCTCCGGGGTGCTGCCCCGGTGTCCGGAAGAAATGCCGGTGTACACGGGAAGCCGCGAACTGCTTGCATCGCTGACGGGGTATAAGCTTACACGGGGGGTGCTCTGCGCCATGCGCAGGCAGCCCGAGCGGAATCTTGCCGAAGTGCTTGAAGGCGCGGGCCGCATCTGCGTGATCGACGGGGTGAGCGACACCACCAACATCGGTGCCATATTCCGCAGCGCGGCCGCTCTGGGGATGGACGCCGTGGTGCTGACCCGCACATCATGCGATCCGCTCAACCGCCGGGCCATCCGAGTCTCGATGGGGAGCGTCTTCCTTATCCCGTGGACATGGATCGACGACCCCGCCGACGTCAAGGCATATGGATTCCGTACCGTGGCCATGGCCCTGCGCGACGACAGCATACTCCTCTCCGATCCGCGCCTTGAGGCGGAGCCGCGTCTGGCGATAGTGATGGGCACCGAAGGCGACGGCCTCGCCGACCGGGTGATAGCCGACGCCGACTATGTGGTGCGCATCCCGATGCACCACGGCGTGGACTCTCTCAATGTGGCTGCCGCTTCGGCGGTAAGCTTCTATGCCCTGACGCAGAACCGGCCGTAATCAAGGGGGAGAATCAAGTGAAGCGGCGGTGTCGCCGCTCAATCCTTGCCCGAAGGGCGCACCCGTTCGAGCCAGCGGTCGTAGGCGCCGATGTCCTTCACCACCCGTGGAGGGCGGCTCCATTCGGGCGAAAGGGGCGAAAACTCCGGGCGTCGGAATCTGGAATCCACCCCGGCCACGTCAAGCAGGAAATGGCTGAAATAGATGAGAGACTGCTTTTCGGATGCCGCCGCGCGGAGGCGGGAGTAAAGCCCGGGATGAAGACGCCGGAACTCCGGAGTGGTGTAGACCAGGAACGGAATCTCCAGCACGTAGGGGGCCGACCGGGCCAGCTTGTGGCTGTCCATCGTGCGCACATGGCAGTGTCGTTCGTCGTTCATCTCCTCGCCGTGGTCGGGATGGTAGATAACCACTGCGTCCTGACCTTTAAGTGAGTCCATAAGGGCGTCGAGGAACGCATCGACATAGAGGGTGGCGTTGTCGTAGGCAGCCACCTGGCCTTTCTCCTCCAGGCTGAGATCGGTGCGCGAGGGGTAATCGGCGGCGGTGAAGGGGCCGAAGCTGGCCGGGTAGCGGTTCTCGGCCGAGAAGTGCTGGCCGTTGATGTGGAGTATGTCGACTGTCGGGCGGCTTACGGAGTCATGGGCCGACGGCTCGCGGAGCATCGGCATGGCGGCGCGGAGCAGGTCCATGTCGTAACGGTACATCCGGTCGTTGCGCCAGTCGAAATTGGCGTGGCTGAGCACACGGGAATTCATGAAATTGCTCGTGCCCACTTCGGCCTGGTCGTCGCCGCGCACGAGGGTGGCCTGATTGTCGTGGAGACGCACTGCATATCCGGCCTTGCGCAGCAGCATGGGAGTGAGGGGATTCTTCAGATAGAGCGCCGACTTCTCCCTCACTACATACGGGCTGAACAGAATCTCCATCATGCGGTAGGTGCGCGGCTCGAAGCATACCACATCCTCGTATTTCAGCACTTCCCCCTCGGCGGCGCGCCGCTCCATGTGCGGAGTGGTCGGGAGGCCATAGCCGTAGAGGCTCCAGTGGGCCTTGGAATCCGACTCCCCGATGACCCATACTATATGGGCGGGGGGAGATACGCTGTCCGGAATATGTCCGTCGGCCAGGGCCGGTGTCTTCTCAAGGGCCTTTATGTTCTTAAGCGTGCGCCGGTGTACAGCCATCATCTTATGCATCCGGGTGAAGGTGTTGAGCGAATTCTCGGCGTTGAAATTGTTTTCGGCCGGCAGCGACCACCACCACACTCCGGCACCGAGCAGCAGCACTGTCCCGGCACGCAGCGCCCCCCTGAGGGCGTGGCGCTGCGGCATACGCAATGCGTGTCGGGCCAATCGGAGACCGCGGTAGGCAATCCATGAAGCGAGCAGATAGCCCGCCAGGACGCAAAGACTTTTTGGGGTGAGGAGGTAAAGGCTGAAGAACTCGCCTGACTCTCCGGGATTGGTGTCGGCGATAAGGCGGATGATGCGGTCGCTCCAGCGGGTATGGAGCATGAACGACATCCAGGTCTCTGCCATACAGGGGAGCATGACAAGAGCCGTGATGCATCCGGCGGCAAGGCGGCGCCAGCGCCCGGGGCGCCCCAGGAGGACCAGTGCGCGCACCGTCATCAGCACCGCTGCGGGAAGAAACGCGCTCCGGAGCCCGCGCAGCAATCCGGTGCAGCTCAGTTGGAGGGAGCCGTCGGGAGTCCAGAGGAAAAGCGCTATCCCGCCGAGCTGCAGCATATAGAAAAGACACATCCACAGATTGGAGTAGAGGATGTCGATGAATCCGGCGCACCCCCGGCGGAGCAACCCGCCGGCGCTCCGGACCCATTTGGCGCACGTGCCCGTTATGTAGCCCAATGATTTCACCTTATTATTATGATTATTACGGCTTACGGTTAAGATAGGTCGGGAGAAGAGGGGAAATATCAGGCGAATTTACTAAATTTGCATAGAATATGCAATTTCCGGGATTCCGCGTCAGTCCGGGAGGAACGTAACCTTAAAGTCATGAACACCTCAGCAGCCATCGGTAGGGTATTGTCAGGGCTGCGCCGGGCCGGCGCGGCAAGAGTCGACCTGTCGCGGCGCACTACCGTGATAGCCCGCGGCCTGTCGATTCTGCTGATAATGATGCACAATCTCGTGCATGTGTTCCCGAAAGTGGTCAGCGAATGCGAGTTCAACTTCAATCCCGGCCTCAACGCCGGTTTCTTTGCCCGGATGCGGTGGGACAACCATCTTCTGGTCTACGATTTACTGTCGTTCATCGGCTGGTACGGCGTGCCGGTGTTTATATTCCTTTCCGGGTTCGGACTTGCAAGGCGGTATGGGGAGGGCCCGGCGTTTGACGCCGGCCGGTTCCTTTTCAAGAACTGGCGGAAACTCTTCTTCCTGATGCTTCCGGCCGTGGTGATACTCTGCGGGGAATATCTGCTTGACATAGCCGCGGCCGACGGCAGCGTCAACGCGGAGATGATGATGCGCATGCTCATTCCCCTTACGGAACTTAACGGGCTGTTCGAGAAGTGGCTTCCGGTAGTGCCGGGAGTGTACTGGTATCTCGGTCTGGCTTTTGAGTTGTATGTGGTCTATGCCCTTGCCGTCCACCGCAGGCCCGCATGGGTGATGTGGAGTGTCGCGCTGGCCTGCTATGCGGTGATATATATCCTCGTCACTCCCGGCTACCTGCGTGCGGGATATGAATGGGTGGAATACCTGCGGCATAACTTTACGGGTTGGATGCTTCCGTTTGTGGCGGGAGTGTCGGCGGCCCGGCGTAAGGACTTTCCGCTTTACGGCATATGCGCGGCCTTTGCCGGGGCGGTGCTTTACTTCATTTATCTTATGGATACCCCGTTGGGATGGCAGGGCACTTCGCTGGCCGCCGTCGTGGTCGTGCTGGCCGCGGCATTGCTGATCGAGAGGCTGCCGCTGCTGTCGTCGGCCATGGCGGCCTTCGGCGGACTGAGCGCCTACATATATATAGTCCATCCTGTGGTGAGGCATTTGTTCGGCAGATACCTGTTTGACCTTCATTCCCCTTACGCCGAGCCCACGCTGTCGCTGTGCGGGGTGTATTTCGTGACGGCAGTGATTTCGGCGTTGGTCTACCGCACCGGTAGCTGGTATGTGTCGCGGCGCTTCTCCGGGCTGTACCTCGCCCTTATGGGGCGTCTCCTGGGGCACCGCTGATTATCCCGCTCCCCCCCCGACGCCGGAAGTGAGGCCGGGACGGCATGGCTGCACAGAATGGTAAAATGTGTGCATAAATTTTGGAGGTACGGGAAATGTTTCGTAATTTTGTATGAAATGGGGTAGGCGGACATCGGTTCCGCTACTCCTTATCCGCCCGGAAACGACTGACTTGATTACACAATTTGAGACACCGTAAACGAAATATCGACTGATGAGGCTCTTACCGCTTTGGCGGAAAGGCCTCATTTTTCTTTATGCGGAGCATTACAAACCGTTGGCCATAAGCCGGCATACCACACGACAGAGACATGAATAGAAGACTCGTAAAGGACGCTGATATATTTACCGCCTCCGGACTCGTGAGGGGAGATCTCCTTGTGAGCTACGGGCACGTGGCGCGGATAGCCCCCCATATAGAGGCCGACGAGGATATGGACATCATCTACGGCCGCGGACTGACTGTGCTGCCGGGTCTTACCGACCTCCACGTGCATTTCCGCGAACCCGGATTCGAATACAAGGAGACCATCGAGGGGGGCGCAAGGGCCGCGAAGGCCGGAGGGTTCACCACGGTCTGCACCATGCCCAACCTGAAGCCGGCGCCTGATACGATGGCGCATCTGCGCGTTCAGCTCGACGCCATCGCGCGGCAGAACGACGTGCAGATCCTCCCTTACGCCACCATCACGCGCCAGCGTCTGGGCGAGGACACGCTTGCCGACTACAAGGAGATGGCCCCCTACGTGGCCGGGTTCTCCGATGACGGCTCAGGAGTGCAGTCGGAAGACGTGATGCGCGCGGCCATGCGCCGCATCGCGGGCACCGGCAAAATCCTCGCGGCCCATTGCGAAGTCAACGAACTGCTTCGCGGAGGCTACATCCACGACGGCGACTACGCACATTTCAACAACCATCGCGGCATATGTTCCGAAAGCGAGTGGCGTGAAGTGGAGCGCGACATCAACCTCGCCCGGGAGACCGGCGTGCGTCTCCACATATGCCATATATCCACGGCCGAAAGCGTGGACCTCGTACGCAATGCCAAGCGCGAGGGTCTGCCCGTGACCTGCGAGACAGCCCCGCACTACCTTTGGTTTACCGACGAGGACCTCTCCAACGAGGGACGCTGGAAAATGAACCCGCCGCTGCGCAGCGAGCCTGACTGGCGCGCCCTTATCCACGGCATCAAGGACGGCACGATCGACGCCATAGCCACCGACCATGCCCCCCATGCCGACCGGGAGAAAGACAAGGACCTCGAGCACAGCGCCATGGGCGTCGTGGGCCTTGAGATATCCTTCCCGGCATCATACACGCAGCTCGTGCTGTCGGGGCGCATCACGCTTGACCGGCTCGTGGAGCTCATGTCGCTCAAGCCGCGCCGCATCCTCGGACTCGAAGGATTCGAAAGCGGCGGCATCGCCGAAGGTGACCCCGCAATGCTCACGCTTGTTGACCTGAACGCGACCCGCACCGTAAACGCCGACGTATTCAAGGGCACCGGCCGCTCCACTCCCTTCGAGGGTAAGGTGCTCCAAGGCTGGGCGGTCGGCACGGTCACCGACTGGCTTGACCGTTGACACGGCCCGGGACAGCCGACTACTGATTTCAAACTGAGAACCAAATGATCCTGAAAGGTAGAAAAGACCTGTCATGAAAAATATAGAACATAGATTCGAAGTGGTGGAAAACCGCCGGCTTACTTCACGCACGTTCCTCATGCGCCTTCGCGGCCCGGAGTGGGTGATCGAACAGCCGGGCCAGTTCGTCAACCTCGCTATCGAAGGAAAGTATCTCCGCCGCCCCATATCGGTGTGCGACTATGAAGGGGACACCGTGACGCTCCTTTACGATACCGTCGGAGAGGGCACTTCCGAAATGTCGCGCTGGGCGCCCGGCTATGTGGCCGACATCCTCGCTCCCCTCGGTACGGGCTTCGACCCCCTGCGCGGGGGTGACTCACCGCTCCTGCTCGGAGGAGGCATCGGCGTGGCCCCGCTCTACAGGCTCGCCCGCGAACTTAAGGCCGGAGGAAAGAAGCCTTGCGTGATACTCGGCTTCAACACTGCGGCCGATGTGGTGTGGGCCGATGAATTCCGCGCTCTCGGAGTAGATACCCACGTGGCTACGGTCGACGGCAGCGAGGGCACGAAAGGATTCGTGACCGACGTGGAGGCCATACACGATGCGGCCCATACCTACTTCTACGCCTGCGGTCCGCTCCCGATGCTGCGCGCCCTCTGCGCCGCCCTCCCCGTCGACGGCGAGCTCAGCCTGGAGGCGCGGATGGCATGCGGCTTCGGAGTGTGCATGTGCTGCAGTCTTGAGACCCGTGACGGCGCACGCCGCATATGTAAGGACGGACCCGTGTTCAGAAAGGAGGACCTGATATGGAAATGAACCCCATCTCCCTGATGCCTATCGAGGAAATCATGCGGCTCGCCCTGGCGGACCGTCCGGAACTCCGCGTGAACCTCAGCGGAGTCGAACTGCGCAACCCCGTTGTGCCCGCATCCGGATGCTTCGGCTACGGCTACGGAATGGCCGAGTATTACGACATCGACTGCCTCGGCTCCATCAGCTTTAAGGGCACCACCCGTGAGCCCCGTTTCGGAAACCCCCTGCCGCGTGTGGCTGAATGTCCGGCCGGAATGATCAACAGCGTCGGGCTTCAGAATCCGGGCATCGACCGTGTGATCTCCGACGAGCTCCCCAGGATGCGCGCCGCATTCCATCAGCCCGTGATAGCCAACATCAGCGGCTTCTCCATCGACGAATATGTGGAGTGCTGCGAAAAAATCGACAAGGAGGACGGTGTGGCGATAATCGAGCTCAACGTCAGCTGTCCCAACGTACACGGCGGCGGCATGAGCTTCGGCACGCAATGCGGAAGCGTGGAGGAAGTGACCCGCGAGGTGCGCAAGGTGGTCAGCAAGCCGCTGTACGTGAAACTCTCGCCCAACGTCACCGACATAGTCTCCATCGCCTCTGCCGCCGTTGAAGAAGGTGCCGACGGAATCTGCCTCATCAACACCATGCTCGGCATGCGCATCGATATCAGGACCCGGCGTCCGGTCATAGCCAACGTAATGGGCGGATTCTCGGGCGACGCCATCTTCCCCGTGGCCGTGCGCATGGTCTATCAGGTGGCCAAGGCCTGCGGAGTTCCCGTCATGGGATGCGGCGGCGTGTCGACGGCACGCGACGTGATTGAAATGATGATGGCCGGCGCCACGGCCGTGCAGGTTGGGGCGGCCAACCTCCGCGATCCCTATGCCTGTCCCCGCATCATAGCCTCCCTCCCGGCGGAGATGGAGCGCCTCGGCATCAGCTCGCTGAGCGAGATAATCGGTGCCTGCAAGTAATGAAGAGATAACCCAACCAAACATATATTCCATCGGGGACGTGGAAATCGGTCCCCCCGCGTAAAGAAATCATGGAAAAAGAAAGAGACGTCATCATAGCATGTGACTTCGGCAGCGCCGAACAGGCCCTTGCCTTCCTCGACAGGTTCGCCGGCGAGGAACGTAAACCTTTTGTGAAGATCGGCATGGAGCTCTATTATGCCGCGGGCAACGAAATCGTGAAGGAGCTTAAGCGCCGTGGCCACAGAATCTTCCTCGACCTCAAACTTCATGACATCCCCAACACCGTGCGCAAGGCCATGAAAGTGCTTTCGGCGCTTGATGTGGATATGGTCAACGTACACGCTTCGGGCACCCGCGAAATGATGGCCGCCGCCATCGAGGGGCTTACCCGTGAGGACGGCACCCGCCCTCTGCTCATTGCCGTGACACAGCTCACCTCTACCTCCCAGCAGGCGATGAACGAACAGCTCAAAGTGGAGGGTGACATCAACGACGTCATCGCCCACTATGCCCGCAACGCCAAGGAGGCCGGACTGGACGGAGTGGTATGTTCGCCCCTTGAGGCCGGACTTGTGAAGGAGGCCTGCGGCCCCGACTTCATGACCGTCACTCCCGGAATACGCTTCGCCGACTCCGCCGCCGACGACCAGGTGCGCATCACCACACCCGAGCGCGCCCGCGAGATAGGCAGCGACTTCATCGTGGTGGGACGCCCCATCACTGCCGCCGGGGATCCCGTAGAGGCCTGGCGCAGATGCGTGAAGGAGTTTGTGGGATAATCCGGTCCGTTGATTTCCATAATGTCCGGCCCGCAGGCAGGGCCCGCACCCTCCGGCGCCGGCCGAAAACCATTCATACTGAAAAAACATCGAAAAATGAGCGATACAGCAAAGAAGGTGGCCGAGCAGCTTCTCGGCATCAAGGCAGTGTTCCTTAGCCCCGATGAACCCTTCACATGGGCCAGCGGCATTAAAAGCCCCATCTACTGCGACAACCGTCTTATCCTTACCTCTCCCGAGGCCCGCGACATAGTGGAGCAGGCCATAGCCGACACGGTGAAGGAATATTATCCCGAGGCGGAAGTGCTGATGGGTACATCCACAGCCGGAATAGCCCACGCCGCCATCGCGGGCCATCTTCTCGGCATGCCCATGGGCTATGTGCGCGGCAGCGCCAAGGACCACGGCCGAAACAACCGTATCGAGGGTCGCCTCGAAAAGGGTCAGAAGGTAGTGGTGGTGGAGGACCTCATCTCCACGGCCGGCAGCTGCATCGATGTCGTGGAGGCACTGCGCGAGGCCGGAGCCGATGTGCTCGGAGTGGTCAGCATCTTCACCTACGGAATGCAGAAAGGACTTGACCGCCTTGCGGCCGCCGGAGTCGAGAACCATTCCCTCTCCAACTTCGACACTCTCGTGGGTGTGGCCGTGGAAAAGGGATATGTGAAGCCCGAAGACGAGGCGCGCCTGAAGAAATTCATGGCCAATCCTTCCGATGAATCCTGGATGCAGAAATAAGCTACGCCATCCGGTGCCTTCAACCTATAATACGACCCAACACATCAACTCAGGACAAAAATGAAACACCTCATCGAGCCTACCGACCTCACCAAAGAGGAAACCGAGGAAATCATCGACCTGGCCCTCGACATCATAGCCAACCGCGAAAAATATTCCGAAGCCTGCAAGGGTAAGAAACTTGCGACCCTCTTTTACGAACCCTCCACCCGCACGCGCCTCAGCTTCACGTCGGCAATGATGGAGCTCGGCGGCAACGTGCTCGGCTTCTCCGACGCCCAGAACACATCGGTCAGCAAGGGAGAGACCTGCGCCGACACCACCAAGGTGATCAACTGCTTCGCCGACATCATCGCCATGCGCCATTTTGAGGAGGGTGCCGCACTCGTGTCGGCGCTCAACAGCCGCATACCCGTCATCAACGCCGGCGACGGCTCGCACGCCCATCCCACGCAGACGCTGACCGACCTGCTCACGATCCGCCGCGAGATCGGCCGCTTCGACGACCTCACCATCGGCTTCTGCGGCGACCTTAAGTTCGGCCGCACCGTACACTCGCTCATCAAGGCCCTCTCGCGCTATAAGGGAATCAATGTAGTGCTCATCGCTCCCGAGCAGCTCCGTCTGCCCGGCTATATGAAGAAGGAGGTGCTTGACGTCAACGGCCTCCCCTATAAGGAGGTGTCGACCCTTGAGGAAGTGATGCCGGAGCTCGACGTGCTCTATATGACCCGCGTGCAGAAGGAACGCTTCTTCGACGAGGACGAATACGACCGCGTGAAGGACTGCTTCGTGCTCGACGCCAAGAAGCTCGCCGCCGCCAAACCCGAGATGCGCGTGCTCCATCCCCTGCCGCGTGTCAACGAGATAGCTGTCGACGTCGACTCCGACCCCCGCGCTGCGTATTTCCGTCAGGTGGAGAACGGCAAGTTCGTGCGTATGGCCCTTATACTCTCCCTCCTCAAATGGGCCGGGCGCGAGGATAAGAAGAACGTGCTCGTGCCGGAGAACGCCGTGCGCAACCGGTTCACCTGCCGCAACCCGCGCTGCATCTCCAACATGGAAGTGAACGTAGACACCCTCTTCCGTCCCGCTGCCGACAAGGAAGGTGAATGGCGCTGCGTGTACTGTGAGTCCAAACCCAAATGAAGCGCGTATTCCTTACCGGGGCCACGGGAGTGATGGGAATGGCGGCGATGCGCCGTCTCACCGCTCCCGGGACCTCGGAGAAAATACACCTTACCGTACTGGCGCGTGACTCCAAAACGAATCGCCGCAAGCTCGCCCCGTTCATGGAGAAAGGGGTGGAGGTGATCTGGGGCGACCTTTTGAATGGCGCCGACGTGGGTCGCGGCGTGGCCGGTGCGGATATCGTGCTCCATGTCGGAGGGATGGTAAGCCCTATGGCCGACTGGAAACCGAAGCTGACGTTGAAGGTCAACACCGTGTCGATGCACGGCATCATTTCCGCCGCCCTGCAGGAACAGTGTCAGGGACGGAACGTGCGGGTGGTCTACATCGGCTCCGTATCTCAGTACGGCAACCGGCCCGAGCGCGCCCACTGGGGACGCGCCGGGGATCCGATAAGTGTGTCGGCCTACGACGCCTACGCCCTCTCGAAATGCGAGGCCGAAAGGATGCTCGCAGAGTCGGGGCTCAAGGAATGGGTATCGCTGCGCCAGACGGGAATCATGTATCCCGGAATACTGATGAAGGCTTCGGATCCGATATCGTTCCATGTGCCTGTGCGCGGATGTCTCGAGTGGGTCACCGACGAGCAGTCGGGGCGCCTCCTCGCCAATCTCTGCACTGCCGACGATATCCCCGGATCATTCTGGTGCGGATTCTACAATATCGGAGGAGGGGAGACCTACCGCGTCACCAACTACGACTTCCTCAACATGACGCTTGAGGCCGTGGGATGTCCGCCGGCTTACAAGGCGTTTGAACGCAATTGGTTCGCCACTCGTAATTTCCACGGGATGTGGTACACGGACTCCGATGCACTGGAAGAACTGCTTCACTTCCGTGGCCGTGAGACCTTTCCGGCCTATATGGCCCGCATCCGTAAGGAACTGCCATGGTACTTCCGGCTGGCCCCGCTGGCCCCGGCCGTGGCCATCAAGGCGGTCATGAAGAGAGTGGCCCTGACCAAGGGGCTCGGCACGCTTTATTGGCTCCGTACAGCCGACAAGGGACGTATCCGGGCCGCTTTCGGAAGCATGGAGGAGTACAGGCGTATCCCGTCGTGGGAGCAGGACAGGGAGTGGCGTCTGTCCCGCCGCCCGGGCTTCCTGAATCACGGATATGACGAAAAACGCCCTTTCGAAGAGCTGACCCTCGGCGATTACGAACAGGCAGCGCTCTACAGGGGCGGGGAATGCCTCGGCCCGGCAGAGGGCGTGGGCATAGGAGCCGACCAGCCGATGCGCTGGCGCTGCTCGGAAGGCCATGAGTTCGAACTGCATCCGCGTACGGTGCTCAAAGGGGGACACTGGTGCCCGGAGTGCCTCCGCCGCCAGAAAGACGATCCGGAGGCCCTGTACCTCCAGGCTGCCGCCAACCCCTTCCTTGACCAGATCGTAAATCCGAAATAGAGATTCCGGACCCGTGGCGGACCGGCCTCCGGCCATGCGGCAGGGCGCAAGTCCGCGCAAGGTAGACTGGAGTTCTTGGCAAAGTGGAAAAAAATTGCTAACTTTGCAGAATCCAGCATGAGACAGTCAGCCGCCATAGTACGTATGCATTCAGCAGATCTCATATACGGGTGCCGACAGGCGTCGGCTCGCCCGGGCGAACGCCCGCGTAAGCGGGTGTGCGGGGAAATGTGCGGATGTGGGTGTGCCTATGCGGCGACTTGAAAGAATCAGTGTGGTCGTACAGATACAGTCTGTACGGCCACAGCTTTTTTCTTTTACTGGCTTGCTCCGGTATCCGACGGCGGCAAAGCGTAGGGCAAGCCGGCATTGCGGGCTACAGATGAAATAAAAAACGGATAACTAAATAAGAAAATGAAAGTAGGAATAGTTATGGGTTCCGCCAGCGACCGCCCCGTGATGGACGGCGCTTCCGAGGTGCTTCGGGAGTTTGGCGTAGAGCATGAGGTGAAGATTTATTCGGCTCACCGCACACCGGCTGCCCTTGAGGCATGGGTGAGCGAATTGCGCGAGCGCGGATTCGCAGCCGTAATCGCGGCCGCAGGGGGTGCGGCCCATCTCGCCGGAGTCGTGGCGGCGTTCACCACGCTTCCCGTCATCGGGGTGCCTGTGAAATCACGTTCGCTTGAGGGACTCGATTCGCTTCTCTCGATGGTGCAGATGCCCTCCGGAATACCTGTGGCCACGGTGGCCATCGACGGCGCCAAGAACGCCGCCCTCCTTGCCGTGGAGATAATGGCCGTCACTGACGCCTCGCTCGCCGGCAAACTCGCCGATTTCCGTAAACGCCAGGCTGAGAAGGTGCTCGCCGCCAACGACTGATGCCGCGCCTCCGGAAAAACGAAATACCCTTACAGGAATACAACTTCTTTCTGACCGATAATGAACAAGAACCGAATTTTCGTCGAGAAGACCGAGCCTTACCGTATAGAGGCCGACAGTCTGCGTCGCGAACTTAATGGCAACCTCGGCCTCGACATCAAGGACCTCCGTCTGGTCTGTGTCTATGACCTATTCGGGTTCACTCCCGAGCTCATCGAGAAAAGCTCCTACCGAGTATTCGGAGAGCCTGCCACGGACAAGGTGGCTTTCGCTCCCGACTTCGAGACGGAATACGAGGGGCATCCCTTCCTGGCCATGGAGTATCTTCCCGGCCAGTTTGACCAGCGCGCGGCTTCTGCCGAAGAGTGCGTGAAGCTTCTCGACCCGGAGGCAGATGTGGAGATACGCTCCGCCCGCCTCATGATTTTCGATGACTCCGTGAGCGGGGAGGACCTTGAGAAGATAGCCCGCTACTGCATCAATCCCGTGGAATCCCGCCGCAAGGACCTCACGCGGCTGGCTCCCGTGGAAAAGGCCCAGGCCTCTCCCGTGGAGACACTCGCCGGATTCCGGGAAATCACCCCGGCCGATGCGGCCGCATACTGCAAAGGAAAGGGGCTGGCCATGAATGCCGACGACCTTATGGAGGTAGTGGAATACTTCCGTACAGAAGGCCGCGACCCCAACGAGACGGAACTCCGGATTCTTGACACATACTGGAGCGACCACTGCCGCCACACGACCTTCACCACCAACCTTACCGATATCCGTGTGGAGGATGCCCCCGTGGCCGACGACATACGCGATGCCGTGAAGCAGTGGCACGAAATCCGCCATGAACTCGGCAGGGATGAGAAAAGCCTCTGCCTGATGGACCTCGCCACAATCGGCGCGCGCTATCTCAAGAAACAGGGCCTGCTCGACGACATGGAGCAGAGCGAGGAGAACAACGCATGCTCTGTCTATGTGGACGTCGACGTCGACGGTGAGACTGAACGCTGGCTCCTGCAGTTCAAGAACGAGACCCACAACCATCCTACGGAAATCGAGCCCTTCGGCGGTGCGTCCACCTGTCTGGGCGGAGCCATCCGCGACCCGCTGAGCGGCCGTAGCTATGTCTATCAGGCAATGCGCGTCACCGGCGCCGGCAACATATGGCAGCCCGTAGGGGAGACCATGCCGGGTAAGCTCGCCCAGCGCGTCATCACCCAGAGGGCGGCCTCGGGATATTCCTCTTACGGCAACCAGATCGGCCTGGCCACCACACACGTGCGTGAGGTCTACCACCCCGACTACGTGGCCAAGCGTCTTGAAGTCGGCGCCGTAGTAGGAGCCGTTAAGGCCTCCGATGTGCGCCGCGAGAGCCCCGTGCCGGGAGACATCATCCTCATGTTCGGCGGCCGCACCGGCCGCGACGGCATCGGCGGAGCCACGGGCTCGTCGAAGGAGCACACCACCGCTTCGCTTGAGGAATGCGGCTCGGAGGTGCAGAAGGGCAACGCTCCCGAAGAGCGTAAGATCGCCCGCCTCTTCCGTCGCCCCGAGGTGACACGCCTTATCAAGAAATCCAATGACTTCGGCGCCGGAGGTGTCAGCGTGGCCATCGGTGAGCTTACCGACGGACTCGACATCTACCTTGACCGTGTGCCGACTAAATACTCCGGACTTAATCCCACCGAACTCGCCATCTCCGAATCACAGGAGCGCATGAGCGTGGTGATCGATCCCAAGGACCGTGAGGAATTTGAAAGATACTGCGCCGAAGAGAACCTTGAGGTGACCCATGTGGCCGATGTCACCGACACGGCCCGTATGCGCATGTACTACAAGGGTGAGCTCGCGGCCGACCTCCGCCGCGACTTCATCGACTCGGCCGGCGCGCCGCATTACGCAAGCGCCGTAGTGGGGGCCGTCGACTTCGACGCCGCGCCGTTCGTAAGGACTCCCGCCGGCTCGACGCTGACGGAAAAGTTCAAGACCGTGCTGGCGCAGCCCAACGTCACTTCGCAGAAGGGTCTGATCGAGATGTTCGACTCCTCGATCGGCGCCTCTACGGTACTCATGCCTTTCGGCGGACGCCGTCAGGCCACAGAGACTCAGGTCAGTGTGCAGAAGCTCCCCGTGGGCAACCGCACCACCCACACGGCCTCCCTCATGGCTTTCGGCTTCAATCCCGAAATCTCGGCCTGGAGCCCGTACCACGGCGCAGCCTACGCCGTGGTGGAGGCCATAGCGAAGGCCGTGGCCGCAGGTCAGCGCCATAAGACGATGCGTTTCTCCTATCAGGAATACTTCGAGAAAATGGCATCCGAACTGGCATGGGGCAAGCCCCTGGCCGCATTGCTCGGCACACTTCGAATGCAGGTGGAGTTCGGTCTTCCGTCGATCGGCGGCAAGGACTCCATGAGCGGCACATTCGCCGACATCAATGTGCCCCCGACTCTGATAGCCTTCGGAGTGGGCGCCGTCGACGCACGCCGCGTCATCTCGCCCGAATTCAAGCAGGGGGGCGACTATCTCTATCTCGTCGAGCACACCCCGCGTGCCGACCGATTCCCGGACACCGCACAGCTTACCGCCAATTTCGAGAACGTCGAGCGGCTTATAGCCGACGGCAGCATAGTGGCAGCCTACGCCCTCGGCGCGGGCTCCATGGCCGAGGCCCTGGCTAAGATGAGCTTCGGCAATGCCGTGGGCGCGGAAGTGAAGGTGGATGAGAACCGCCTGTTTGACCTGAGCTATGGCTCGATTCTTGTGGAAAGCCGCGAGAAGATCGATCTCCCGGGCTTTGTGGAGATCGGACGCACTGTAGGCGAAGCCGTGCTCGAAGTGAACGGCGAGAAGATGGACATCTTCGAACTGGAGAAAGCCAATCAGGCCAAATTCCGTGAAGTGTATCCCGACCGGTCGGGAGTGACCGGCGACGCGCCCGACGCCACCGGCCCGGCCTTCACCGGCCACTGGCCCGGCGAGCCGACGGAGCATCCCCGCGTGTACCTCCCCGTATTCCCGGGCACCAACTGCGACTACGACATGATCAAGGCCTTCACCCGTGAGGGGGCCGAATGCGCGTACAGGGTGTTCCGCAACCTCTCGGCCGACGACATCACGTCCTCCGTGGAAGAGATGGTGGCAGGCATCGACAACTGCCATATCCTCGCCATAAGCGGCGGCTTCTCCGAGGGCGACGAGCCGGACGGCAGCGGAAAGTTCATCGCATCCGTGCTTATGAACGACAAGGTGAAAGGCGCCATCGAGCGCCTGCTTGCCCGCAAGGGACTCGTGATCGGTATCTGCAACGGTTTCCAGGCCCTGGTGAAGAGCGGACTCCTGCCTTACGGCAAAATCGGTGAACTCTCCTCGGAATCACCCACGCTCTTCCATAACGACATCAACCGCCACATCTCCCAGATCGTGGAGACACGTGTCGGCACGCTTGCCTCCCCCTGGCTCGACGGCTTCCGCATCGGCCAGCTCCACAGCATCGCCGCCTCGCACGGCGAGGGTAAGTTCACATGCTCGGAAGAGATGGCCGAGAACCTCCTGAAGGCCGGCCAGATAGCATTCCAGTATGCCGACGCCGAAGGGCACGCCACAATGACCTCGCCGGCCAATCCCAATGGCTCCACATTCGCCATCGAGGGTATCATAAGCCCCGACGGACTCGTGCTGGGAAAGATGGGCCACTCCGAGCGTTACGCCGAAGGGCTGATGAAGAACATCCACGGCGACAAGAACCAGAACCTCTTCGCCAACGCCGTGAAATACTTTAAGAAAAACTAAAAAAAAGACCAATATACAGCAATGGCTAAATCTTATGAAGAGTCCGGGGTCAACCTGGAAGCCGGATACGAAGTAGTAAGCCGTATCAAGAAGCATGTCAAGTCTACGGAGCGTCGCGGCTCGATGGGTAACATCGGCAGCTTCGGCGGCATGTTCGACCTTGGATCCTTAGGCTACGAGCACCCCGTCCTGGTGAGCGGCACCGACGGCGTGGGCACCAAGCTCAAGATAGCCTTCGCCAGCGGAATCCACGACACCATCGGCATCGACGCCGTGGCTATGTGCGTCAACGATGTTCTCGCGCAGGGCGCCGAGCCGCTCGTATTCCTTGACTATGTGGCCGTCGGCAAGAACCATCCCGAAGTCGTGGAGGCCATCGTGGCCGGAGTGGCCGAAGGGTGCCGTCAGGCAGGATGCGCCCTGGTGGGCGGCGAGACCGCCGAGATGCCCGGCATGTACGACGAAGACGAGTACGACATAGCCGGATTCACGGTGGGCGCGGTAGAGAAATCCAAGCTAATCGACTGCTCGAAGGTCAGCGTCGGCGACGTGCTCGTCGGCATCGCCTCCAGCGGAGTCCACAGCAACGGATTCAGCCTCGTGCGCAAGATCGTGAGCGACAACTCCCTCAGCTATTCCGACACACTCCCCGAGACAGCTCCCCAGACTCTGGGCGAGATGCTCCTGACTCCGACCAGGATTTATGTCAAGCCCATCCTCAAGGTCCTCTCCGAGGTGGATGTGCATGGTCTGGCCCACATCACCGGAGGCGGATTCGACGAGAACATCCCCCGTATCCTCAAGGAGGGCCAGGGCGTGGAGGTCGAAGAGGGAAGCTGGGAAATACTCCCCGTGTTCCGCATGCTTGAGAAGTACGGCAGGATTCCGCACCGCGAGATGTTCAACATCTTCAACATGGGCATAGGCATGGTTCTCGCTGTGGCCCCCGAAGACGTGGAGCGCACCATCGGAATCCTCACAGAGGCCGGAGAAAAGGCATCGGTCATCGGCCGTGTCGTGGAAGGCTCCGGAGTGACAATGAAATAAACTGTAGAAAATGAAAGCACTTATAAGCGTATCAGATAAGCGTGGCATAGTCGAGTTCGCCACGGCCCTCCATGAAATGGGGTGGGAGATAATCGCCACCGGGGGCACTATGAAGACCCTCCGCGAGGCTGGACTCCCGATCATCAACATCAGCGACATCACAGGCTTCCCCGAAATCTGCGACGGCCGCGTCAAGACACTCCATCCCAAGGTACACGGCGGGCTGCTTGGCCGTCGCGACCTTGAGGACCATCTCCGCCAGATGTACGAAAACGGCATCGAGCCTATCGACATGGTATGCGTCAACCTCTATCCCTTCGAGGCCACAATCGCCAAGGAGGGTGTCACGATGGAGGATGCCGTGGAGAACATCGACATAGGCGGCCCCTCGATGCTCCGTTCAGCCGCCAAGAACTTCCGCGACGTGACGGTGGTGTGCGATCCCGACGATTACGCCACGGTGCTCGAGGAAATCCGCGAGAACGGCAACACGCTGCCCGCCACGCGCCTGCGCCTCTCGGCCCAGGCATATACCCACACCGCCGAGTACGACTCCCACATAGCCGAGTACATGCGCAAGCAGGCCGGACTGCCCGAGAAGCTGTTCCTTGATTTCGACATCGTGCAGACTCTCCGCTACGGTGAGAACCCCCATCAGAAGGCGGCCTTCTACCGTGCGTCGAAGGAGGTGCCGTACTCAGTGGCGTTCGCCAGTCAGCTCGGCGGAAAGGAGCTTTCCTACAACAATATCCAGGACGCCAACGCCGCCCTCAGCATAGTGCGGGAATTCGAGGCTCCGTTCTGCGTGGGCCTGAAGCACATGAATCCCTGCGGCGCCGCCACCGGCCATGACCTCAAGGAGGCGTGGACCCGCGCCTACGAGGCCGATAAGGTCAGCATCTACGGCGGCATCGTGGCCATGAACCGTCCGCTGACGGCTGAAGTGGCCGCCCTGATGAAACCCATATTCCTTGAGATCGTGATGGCTCCCGCATTTGAGGAGGGCGCCCTCGAAGTGCTCGCCTCCAAGAAGAACCTGCGCCTGCTCGAAGTGAAGATGGACAACAGCCGCGAGCCCCAGAAGCAGTATGTGGGTGTCAACGGCGGCCTGCTCGTGCAGGATGCCGATGTCGACATCAAGACCGTGACCGACGACATGTGTGTCACCGAGCGACGCCCGACAGCCGATGAACTCGCCGACATGGATTTCGGCTGGAAGATCGTGAAGCACGTCAAGAGCAACGCCATCTGCGTCGTGAAGGACGGCATGACACTCGGCGTGGGCGCCGGCCAGATGAACCGTGTCGGCTCGGCTGAAATCGCCCTCCGTCAGGCCCGCGACGCAGGCCACAAGCACGGCCTCGTGCTGGCTTCCGACGGATTCCTTCCCTTTGACGACACCGTGGAACTCGCTTCCCGCTTCGGCGTCACGGCCATCGTGCAGCCCGGCGGCAGCATCCGCGACGAAGACGCCATCCGCAAGGCCGACGAGAAGGGCATCACTATGCTCTTCACCGGCATGCGTCATTTCAAACATTAATCCAGAGTCCTACGGCTGTCACCGCCGCCGGCTTCAGTCCGGCGGCAGTGACACCGGATGATTTATATAAGTCCGTTATATAATGGAGAAACAGAAGAAAACGATTCTCGTGGTAGGAAGCGGCGGCAGAGAGCACGCCATCGTCGACGCCATCTCGCGTTCGCCGCAGGCAGGCCGCATCATCTGCGCTCCGGGCAATGCCGGAATAGCCGCCCAGGCTGAATGCGTCGACATACCCGTCACCGATATAGATGCCCTGCTTAAGCTCGCCAGGGAAGAGGGGGTCGACCTCACCGTCGTAGGGCCAGAAGCGGCCCTGGCCGCCGGCATAGCCGACGCGTTCCGGGCAGAGGGACTCCGCATCTTCGGCCCCACGAAGAGCGCGGCCCGCATCGAGAGCAGTAAGGAATTCGCCAAGCAGATAATGATGAAGTACGGCATACCGACCGGAGCCTATGAGACATTTACCGAATTCGAGCCTGCATGGGAGTACGTAAGCCGGCGTCCGCTTCCGGCCGTGATCAAGTACGACGGTCTGGCGGCAGGCAAGGGAGTGGTTGTGGCCACGACCTATGAGGAAGCCGAGGCCGCTCTCCGCGATATGCTTCTCGACGCCACATTCGGCAAGGGAAAGGTCATCGTGGAGGAATTCCTCAGCGGGCCGGAATTCTCGTTCATGGCCGTGGTGTCGGGCGAGAAGGTGTATCCCCTTGCCATAGCGCAGGACCATAAACGCGCCTATGACGGCGACAAGGGACCCAACACAGGGGGTATGGGTGCCTACAGCCCGGTGCCTTTCATCACCGATGACGTGCGCGAAGAGGCCCTTGAAAAAGTGCTGAAGGCCGCCGCCAAGGCCATGGTGGCCGAGGGCGTGCCGTTCACCGGAGTGCTTTACGGCGGACTGATTCTTACGGCCGAGGGCCCGAAGGTGATTGAGTTCAACGCCCGCTTCGGCGACCCTGAGACGGAAGTGGTGCTCCCGCGTCTCGAATCCGACATCGTGGAACTCTTCGAGGCTGCCGTCGACGGCGGCGAGTGCGAGCTCCGCTGGAGCCCCAAGGCATATCTCGGGGTGGTGATGGCGGCCGAGGGATACCCCGGCAAGTACGTAAAGGGGGTGCGCATCGAAGGCCTCGACTCCATTTCGGGCAAGGCCTACCATATGGGTACCGCGCTCGGCGCCGACGGCTCGCTTCAGAGTGCCGGCGGACGCGTGCTGATGGTGGTGGGAGCGGGGGAGACCCTCGCCGAGGCCAATGCCGGGGTGCTCGCCGACATCGGGCGCATCAAGGCCGATGGTCTTTTCCACCGCACCGACATCGGCAAGGCGGCGCTTTGACAGCCGTCCGGAGGGGAATTGACAGGTATGGGGAAGCGGGCGTCAGGGGAAACCGGGATGCCTGCAGGTAAAATATCGAAAGGTAAAGGTAAAAGATGATTATAAGTGGAAAAGATCTGGCGCGTGAGGTGCGCGAGAACATTGCGAGGAAAGTGGCGAGCTACCGTATAGAGTACGGCCGTGAACCCAATCTCTGCGTCATACTCGTGGGCGACGACCCCAACAGCCACACCTACGTGCGCGGCAAGGGAAAGGCCGCCCAGGAAGTGGGATTCTCCCACACTGAGCTGCTTCTGCCCGACACCATCACCGAGCATGAGCTCATCGACAGGATACATGAGCTCAACAACGACGACAGCGTCGACGGCATACTCGTGCAGCTGCCGCTGCCGAAGCATATCCGCAAGCACAGGGTGATAGAGGCCATCGACCCCAACAAGGACGTCGATGGTTTCCACTCACGCAATGTGGACGCATTGTGGCATAAGTTGCCCGGAGTGCGCGCCTGCACGCCGAAAGGAATCATCAAGCTCCTCGACAAGGCCGGAGTGGAGATCGCGGGCAGGCATGCCGTGGTGATAGGGCGCAGCAACATCGTGGGCTTTCCTGTGGCCAAGATGCTTCTCGACCGCAACGCCACCGTCACCATCGCCCACAGCCATACGGCTGACCTCGGGGCCATTACGCGCCAGGCCGATATTCTGGTGGTGGCCATCGGGGTGCCGAAGCTCATCAAGGGCGATATGGTGAAGGAGGGCGCCGCCGTGATCGACGTGGGAATCTCCCACGATCCGGAGACCGGAAAGCTTTCCGGCGACGTCGACTTCGCCGAAGTCGAACCGAAGGCCTCGGTCATAACTCCGGTGCCCGGAGGCGTGGGTCCGATGACAATAGCCTGCCTGATGGAGAACACCCTCGACTGCTACACACGCAAGATGCAGTGGGACTGAAAACATAAAACTCAACAACGTCATGATAGAAAGATATGGAAGAGACGTGATGCGCGACGTCTGGACTGAAGAAAACAAATTCCGCGCATACCTCAAAGTGGAGCTCCTTGCCGCCGAGGCCTGGAGGGAATTAGGAGTGGTGCCGGCCGAGGATGTGGAGAAGCTCAACGCCAACGCCACATTCAGCATCGACCGCATCAAGGAAATCGAACTCCAGACGCGCCACGACATCGTGGCATTCACACGCGCCGTCAGCGAATCCCTCGGCGACGAACGCAAGTGGGTGCACTACGGCCTCACTTCGACCGACGTGGTGGACACCGCCAACGGCTACCTCTTCAAGCAGGCCGACGCCATAATAGAGGCCGACCTTGAGAAATTCGCCGACATGCTGCGCCGTCAGGCCAGGCGTTTCAAATACACGCCCTGCATCGGACGCACCCACGGCATCCACGCCGACATCACCAGCTTCGGCCTCAAATGGGTGCTGTGGCATGAGGAGATGCAGCGCAACATCAAGCGTTTCCGCGAGGCCGCCCGCGGCGTGGAGGTAGGTAAGATTTCCGGCGCAGTAGGCAACTTCGCCAATATCCCCCCCTTCGTTCAGGACTATGTATGCGAGCATCTCGGCATAGCCTCCTCAAATATCTCCACCCAGGTGATACAGCGTGACCGCCATGCCTACTATATGGCCACTATCGCGCTTATCGGCGCCACTCTCGAACAGATGGCCATGGAGGTGCGCAATCTCCAGCGCACGGAGGTGCATGAAGTGGAGGAATCGTTCGGCAAGGGACAGAAAGGCTCCAGCGCCATGCCCCACAAGCGCAATCCCATCAGCAGCGAGAACATCTGCGGCTGCGCCCGGGTGCTCCGCGGCTATATGGTGACATGCTACGAGAACGTGGCCCTCTGGCACGAGCGCGACATATCCCACTCCGCCACCGAGCGCATCGTGATGCCCGACGCCACTATCCTGCTCGACTATATGCTCAACCGCATGATGGGTATCCTGGAGAACCTCGTGGTGTTCGAGGACCGCATGAAGCAGAACATCTACATGACCAACGGCGTAATCTTCGCCCAGCGCGTCATGAACGCCCTCATCGACAAGGGATTCGTGCGTGAGAAGGCCTACGACACCGTCCAGCCCATAGCCATGCAGGCCATGGCCACCGGTGCCGCCTATCAGGACCTCCTGGCCGAGAACGAGGTAATCCGCGAGATGCTCACCCCCGAAGAGCTGGCCAACTGCTTCACCCTCGACTATTACATGAAGAACGTGGACTACATCTACGACCGCAACAACATCTAAAACAATCCTCCTAACACAAGATAAAGACAATGTCAGAACGTCTCGTAGTCATCGGCTCCCAGTGGGGAGACGAAGGCAAAGGAAAAATCACCGACTATTTCGCATGCCGGGCCGATATGGTGGTGCGCTATCAGGGGGGCAACAACGCCGGCCACACGGTGGCATTCGACGGCAACAAGTACTCCCTTCAGAGCATCCCCAGCGGCGTGTTCAATCCCAGGACCGTCAACGTCATGGGCAACGGTATGGTGGTCAACCCCGAATCCGTGGTGGCCGAGCTTCAGAAGCTCCACGACCGCGGCATCACCGACTATCAGCTCTATATCTCCGACCGCGCCGCCATGGTGATGCCCTGGCATTCCGCGCTCGACGGAGCATACGAGTCGCAGAAGGGGGGCGCCCTCATCGGCACCACCAAGAAAGGGATCGGCCCCACATACAGCGATAAATACGCGCGCATCGGCCTGCGTATGGGCGACCTCCTTGAGCCCGAATACTTCGCCGAGCGCCTACGTGCCGCCCTTGAGGTGAAGAACATGGAGCTCGAAATGCTCGGCCTGCCGAAGTATGGCTTCCAGGAAGTATATGACCGCTACATGGAGCTTGCAGCCATCCTCGGGCCCCGCATCTGCGATACCTCGGCGCTGATCAACGAGGCTATCCGCGAGCCGGGAAAGAAGATCCTCTTCGAGGGGGCTCAGGGCATGATGCTCTGCTGCGACCACGGCACGTATCCGTTCGTCACTTCCTCCAGCCCCTCCTCATCAGGTGTGTGCGTGGGAGCCGGAGTAGCGCCGAAGTGGGTCGACAATGTGCTCGGCGTGGCCAAGGCCTACTGCACGCGTGTAGGCAGCGGTCCTTTCCCCACGGAGCTTCATGACGAAATCGCCCATGAAATCCGCGAACGCGGCCATGAGTACGGCACAGTGACGGGGCGCCCACGCCGTGTGGGCTGGTTCGACGCCGTAGTGGCCCGCTACACAGGCATGCTCGCCGGCATCGACAACTGGGCCCTCATGCTCTTCGATGTGCTGTCCGGCCTTGATAAAATCAAGATCTGCACGGCCTACGAGTGCGACGGCGAGGTGCTTACCGCTCCTCCCTCCACCATATCCCGTCTGGAGAAGTGCAAGCCCGTCTTCATCGAGATGGAAGGCTGGAAGGAAGACATCACAGGCGTGCGCGATTTCGAGGAACTCCCCGAGGCCGCCAAGGCCTATGTGCGCAAGATAGAGGAACTGACGGAGATTCCCGTAGGCATCGTATCCGTAGGCCCCGACCGCACGCAGACCATCACTCTCTCCGAAAGCCTCAGACGCTTCTGAGCCCTGCCTCATAAGGGGCGGCGGGGTGTGGACGTACCTCTCTACGTGCTTGCCCCGCTCCCCTGAAAATCCATATCACATCAAAATTTATCTCACAAGAGCAACACATATGTCATTCATAGATGAAAGAGTTACGGAAGAAGGCCTGACGTTTGACGACGTGCTTCTGATTCCGGCATATTCGGAGGTGGTGCCCCACCAGGTGAAACTCGGCAGCCGCTTCTCCCGCAACATCAACCTCAACATCCCGATGGTGTCGGCCGCCATGGACACTGTGACCGAGTCCGACCTGGCCATAGCCATGGCCCGCGAGGGAGGTATAGGTGTGATCCATAAAAACATGTCGATCGCCGAGCAGGCCGCGCAGGTGCGCAAGGTGAAGCGTGCCGAGTCCGGGATGATCTACGATCCCGTCACCATCACTGAAGAGGAATCCGTGGGGGACGCGCTGCGCCTCATGCACGAAAACCACATCGGCGGCATACCTGTAGTGGACTCTGAAGGTAAACTCACGGGCATCGTCACCAACCGTGACCTCCGCTTCCAGACCGACATGGACATCCGCATCGCCGATGTCATGACCAAGGACAACCTCGTGACCACCACCAACCCGAGCCTGGCCGAGGCATCCGAAATCCTGCTCCGCCACAAGATCGAGAAGCTTCCGGTGGTGGACGCCGACAACCGTCTGGTAGGCCTCATCACTTACCGCGACATAACCAAGATCCAGGACTATCCCAACGCCTGCAAGGACGACAAGGGACGTCTGCGCGTGGCGGCCGGTGTGGGTGTGACATCCGACACCATCAACCGTGTCGACGCTCTTGTGGAGGCCGGAGTCGACGCAGTGGTCATCGACACCGCCCACGGCCATTCGGCCAACGTGGTCAACACGCTTAAGAAAGTAAAGGAGAAATATCCGGACCTCGACGTGCTGGTGGGCAATATCGCCACAGCCGAGGCAGCCGAATACCTCATCAAGGCCGGCGCCGACGGCATCAAGGTGGGTATCGGCCCCGGTTCGATCTGCACTACCCGTATCGTGGCCGGAGTGGGCATGCCGCAGCTTACCGCCGTATTCAACGTGGCTAAAGTGGCGCACCAGTACAGCATCCCAGTCATTGCCGACGGAGGCCTCCGCTACTCGGGCGACATCGTCAAGGCCCTCGCGGCTGGCGGCGACTCCGTGATGATGGGATCCATGCTCGCCGGCGTGGAGGAATCTCCGGGCGAGACGATCATCTACAACGGCCGTAAGTTCAAGTCCTACCGTGGGATGGGCTCGATCGAGGCCATGCAGGCCGGATCGAAGGACCGCTACTTCCAGAGCGAGAAGACCGACTCCAGCAAGTTCGTGCCGGAAGGCATCGTGGCCCGTGTGCCTTACAAGGGGACTCTGAGCGAGACAGTCTACCAGCTCATCGGCGGCCTGCGCTCGGGCATGGGATACTGCGGCGCTCCCGACATCGACCACCTGCACAACGCCAAGTTCACCCGCATCACATCGGCCGGCGTAATCGAGAACCATCCCCACGACGTGACCATCACGAAGGAGGCTCCCAACTACTCGCGCTGAACCGGGCGGCAGCCAGGGCATCCGCTCTGTCTGATACTTTTTTTAATTCTAATATTTCATACCCTATAAAGTGGAAAAGATACTGATTCTGGATTTCGGCAGCCAGTACACGCAGCTCATCGCACGCCGTGTGCGCGAGCTCAACGTCTACTGCGAGATCCATCCTTACAACAAGGTGCCCGCCATCGATGCCGACGTCAAGGGAGTGATCCTTTCTGGCAGCCCGTCGAGTGTGCGCGACGCCGACTCTCCGCGTCCCGACCTCTCGCAGATCCGCGGCAAACTGCCGTTGCTCGGCGTATGCTACGGCGCCCAGCTCCTCGCGTTGCTCGGCGGCGGTGAGGTAGAGGGGGCTCCGAGCCGTGAGTACGGCCGCGCCATGCTCACCGTAGTGGCTCCTGAAGACCCGCTGATGCACGGCCTTCCCTCGCCGACACAGGTATGGATGTCGCACGGCGACACCATCACCGGTATCCCTGCTGAATACGAGATCATCGGCTCGACCGACAATGTGCGTGTAGCGGCATACCACATCGCCGGAGAGATGACATGGGGCATACAGTTCCATCCCGAAGTGTTCCACAGCACCGACGGACCGCGCCTGCTCTCCAACTTCGTCATGGACATCTGCGGATGTTCGGGCAGCTGGAGCCCGGCTTCGTTCATAGACTCGACCGTGGCCGAACTTAAGGAAAAACTCGGCGACGACAAGGTGATACTCGGCCTCTCCGGCGGTGTCGACTCAACCGTGGCGGCCGTGCTTCTCAACAAGGCCATCGGCCATAACCTGCAGTGCATCTTCGTCAACAACGGGCTGCTCCGCGCCAATGAGTTTGAGGACGTGCTGGCACAGTATAAGGGAATGGGGCTCAACGTAGTCGGAGTCGATGCATCCGAGCGTTTCTACGCCGACCTCAAGGGAGTGACCGACCCCGAACAGAAACGCAAGGTGATCGGCCGCGACTTCATCGAGGTCTTCAACGAAGAGGCCCGGAAGTTCGAGGGTGCCAAATGGCTCGCTCAAGGCACGATTTACCCTGACGTAATCGAAAGTGTATCGGTAAAGGGTCCCTCCGCCACCATCAAGAGCCATCACAACGTGGGTGGACTTCCGGAGAAGATGCACCTGAGCATCGTCGAGCCGCTTCGTCTGCTGTTCAAGGACGAAGTGCGCCGTGTGGGCCGTGCCCTCGGCATCGACCAGGCGCTTCTTGGCCGCCATCCTTTCCCGGGACCCGGCCTTGGCATCCGAATCCTTGGCGAAGTCACTGCGGAAAAAGTGCATATCCTCCAGCAGGCCGACAAGATATTCATCGACAATCTCCGCGAGGCCGGACTCTATGACCAGGTATGGCAGGCCGGAGTCATGCTGCTCCCCGTGCAGAGTGTGGGAGTGATGGGCGACGAACGCACGTACGAGCGCTGCTGCGCCCTGCGTGCCGTAGTGTCGACCGACGGCATGACCGCCGACTGGGTACACCTTCCCTACGAATTCCTGGCCAAAGTCAGCAACGAGATCATCAACAAAGTCCGCGGCATCAACAGAGTAGTCTACGACATCTCCTCCAAGCCGCCGGCAACAATCGAGTGGGAGTAACCCCCCATATCCCCTCATAACCCCCGCACATAAGTGACTGACTCCACATCGTTGAGCCAGTCCCCGAACAGTGGTGAAACACATCGGACCCGTATCGGGACAGCCTTATGAAGGCTTCCCGGTGCGGGTCTTCTGATTTATGCTGCCCCCGGATTTGAGTGCCACTTCTGATTGTGGTTGTTCTCTGGGTTTATGCGGCCACATTGCGTTATTCGTCTCTCCGACATGGAGCCGCTTCACTGATTTATGCGGTTCTGCTGACTGATGTATTTTATATAGCGGGATTATGGACCGTTGATTGGGAAATGCCTTTGTCCGGATTGTTATAGTGATATGGATACCATGACAAGGGAGGAGCGAAGCCGGTGTATGGCGGCGATAAAGGGAAAGGATACGAAGCCCGAGATGATAGTGCGGAAATATCTTTTCTCCCGTGGTCTGCGCTACCGTGTACAGGTCGGAAAACTTCCGGGACGTCCTGATATCGTGTTGCCGAAATACCGTACGGTAGTATTCGTTGACGGATGCTTCTGGCACGGCCACGAGGGCTGCCGCTATTTTCGTCTGCCCAAATCCAATGTCGATTTCTGGCGTGCCAAAATCGAGCGCAATGTGTCACGTGACCTACGCAATGAAAAAGACCTTGTCGCACAAGGCTGGCGCGTACTCCGTGTCTGGGAATGCGATATCCGTGCCGTCACCGGCCGTCAGGCCTACCTAAACTCCCTTTACGACCGCATCGTCAACCCCGACACAAATTCCCCAGAGACTCCACTGATTGCAGCCGATCCGGATGAAACGGATATGTATAGAAAGGTCTAAACGATGCTTATGAATTGTTGTATGCCAAATAGTTATATGCTAATTTTGCAATTGGTTATAAAAGTATGTTGTTTTTTTTGTATCTTTGTAATCAGCTTTGCGGTTAAGCAGACTCAAGACTTCGGATGAAATCAAAATATACGGTTATATAAATGACAGCTCCTTGTAGCCGCAAAATGGTTAGTCGCCCGTCTGTCTACTTGGAAATTTCATACTGATGGAAAAATTCAGATTAGGAGAATTATTTTGTGGACCTGGCGGGCTGGCGTATGGTGCTTTGACTTCCCGAAGTGCCAATAGTCAGTATGGAGTTGTTCATGTATGGTCATCTGATTACGACAGGGATTCATGCGAGACTTACGCTAATAATCTATGTCCTGAATCTCCGGAAACGGTTATATGTGAAGATGTAAGAAATCTTGATATTGACGCCTTGAAGGATATTGATGCATTTGCATATGGATTTCCCTGCAATAGTTTTTCTCAGGTATCAAAACATAAAGGATTGGCCAATGAAAAATTTGGTCAGCTTTATTGGTATGGTATACGAGTGATGCAGAGATTCAGACCAAAATGGTTTATAGCGGAAAATGTAAGTGGTATTCGCTCAGCGGGCTCCAATGATTTTAACATTATCTTAAACGACATGAATGCAGTAGGATATAACCTTACTGTCCATCTGTATAAAGCAGAGGAGTATGGTGTTCCACAGACCAGACATCGAGTTATTATTGTTGGAATTCGCAATGATTTAGATATTGAATTCAAGGTTCCTGCTCCTACAACAAAGTCATCCCTTGAAATATCATCCAGAGTTGCACTCTCAAATATTCCCAGGGATGTGACCCATAATGAGATACGGGAATTGTCATCCACTGTAACTGAAAGACTCTCCTATATAAAGCCAGGGCAAAATATATGGCAGGCCGAAGAAAATATACCAGAGCATTTGAGAATTAAGACACAAACACGTATTTCTCAGATATATCGGAAACTGGATCCTGAAAAACCCAGCTATACCATAACTGCTTCCGGCGGGGGAGGAACGTTTGGATACCACTGGGAAAACAGAGAACTGACAAATCGTGAGAGAGCCAGAATCCAGACTTTTCCAGATTGGTATGATTTTGTTGGAAAATATTCCAGCGTGCGTAAGCAAATCGGTATGGCTGTACCTTGTAAACTTGCAAATATTGTCGTCACAGCTATTTTAAATAGCTTTGCCGGTATACCGTACGATTCAATAGAACCTAATATCAAATGATGGCAAATAATACTCAAACAATTAGAATTAACCTTCTTGATTCGAAAGGAAATGCTCAGTATGGTCTTAACTGGGGCCATAGAGATAATAGAAAACCAGATGAATCATACCTACAGCTGTCTCCCGAGGTATATAAAAGTGATTACTTCCCCACAAAAGGAAATTATTTCGTCATACGTACTGATGATGGAGAAACCCTCATTATGAATCGTGCGCAAAAATCGGATGAGGGTACGTGTATTCAGTCTCCGGATGACAACACTATATTGGGCCGTTACATCCGTAAACGTCTTGGATTACCCTTTGGAAGCCAAATTACTTCACAGGACATCATTAATTATGGAAGGGACTATATGACTATTACTAAAATAGATGAAAAAAACTTCTATATGGATTTTAGTAATGGTCACACAGCATTGAATAGGAATCGTCCTCTCCAGCAGATTTTCTTCGGAGCTCCCGGCACCGGTAAGTCGCATGAGATAAAGGAGGAGTGTCAGGTACATGAGCATTATCGGGTGACTTTTCATCCGGATACCGACTATGCATCGTTTGTCGGAGCGTATAAGCCTACTATGAAGGAGGTGACGCTTCGTGATATGTCGGGACATCCTATTAAGGAGGATGGTGAGGAGGTGAGGGAAGAGAGGATCTCCTATGAGTTCGTGCAGCAGGCTTTCCTTAAGGCTTACGTAGCGGCTTGGCGTCAACGGAAGAATGAGAATCCTGCCCCCGTATTTCTTGTGATCGAAGAGATAAACCGTGGAAACTGCGCCCAGATTTTCGGCGACCTCTTCCAGTTGCTTGACCGAAATGAGGATGGTTTCTCTGAATATCCGGTACATCCGGATTCCGACATAAGTAAGGTCCTTGCCAAGGAATTCAAGGGGCTGGAGGTCGCCGATGCCGCTAATATAGATAAAATGTATGCCGGGAGGGGTGTGGTGAGCCAGATAATGGCCGGCTCTTCCCTTGTGCTGCCCAACAATCTCTATATCTGGGCTACGATGAACACCAGTGACCAGTCGCTTTTCCCGATTGATTCGGCATTCAAGCGTCGTTGGGACTGGAAGTACATCAAGATTGCCGACGGCGGCAAGGACTATCGGATAAAAGTCAATGGCAACGAGTATGATTGGTGGGAATTTGTGCAGGCCATCAACAGCCATATCGGCACGAATACTTCACAGGAGGATAAGAAACTCGGATATTTCTTTGTGAAGGCAATGGAAGAAGATGGAAAGAAGGTAATCACGGCTGACCGCTTCCTGAGTAAAGTGCTGTTCTACCTTTATGGAGATGTGTATAAGGATTACGGCACGACCGATGCCATTTTCCAGGATGGAAACGGGATGCCGATGGAATTCTCAGATTACTTCGATGAATCCGGCAAGTGCGTCGAATCCAAGGTGGAGTGCTTCATCACTAATCTTAAACTGCGTCCGCTTGGAGAAACTGCGGGGGCGGAGGATATGGACGGAGGGGAAGTCGTAAAGGCCGGAATCAGCGCCCGTGTTAACGGTATAAAGGTAGGGACCATCACTTCCGCATTGTATAATATTCTTCAGGCTGTGGCCGAATCGATGAGTTATAGTCAGATAGTGGAGGCCCTTAAGACGCATATTCATCGCGACAGGGAAATAATCAAGACCATTCCTTCTGCAGAAGGATATCAGAAAGAGAACGGATGGTATAATTATAAACCTCTTGCATCGAAGGATGGAAAGACCTTTGTAATCACCAACCAGTGGAAAAAGGAATTCATTCCGCAGATCAAGGCGCTTGCTGAATCCCTTGATGTGGAGTTTGAGGATCTGCCGCAATGAAACTTCTGGTAGAGGAACACGATTATCCGGTAGCGACGCTGAACAGCCTGTTTCCCTATGTCGATGAACGGGATCCGGCCAGTGATGTGGCGAGGGTCAAATACGTCGGTTATTACTATCATGTCGCTGCAGGTGAGAGTGTGTTCATCCTCCCGAAAGTGGTAATCGACAAGGATAGCGGTAAGGTGTTCGGTCGATATGAACCGGAGGATATAATCAATCCGGAGGCTGATGATTCGCCGTTGTCCAAAACGGATAAGGAGTTTATCTACGGATTGGCGGTATGGATATATCGCGCCATAGCCGTATACCGCGAGGACTGCAGGACATCGGGCCGCGACCATACCATCATCCGTCAGCAGAACATCGTGAGGCAGGGAAAAGGCCGGAATCGGACTGCAAATACCTACCTGGACATCATTCTCTCCCTGCTTGATTTTTCCAGGGAGCACCGTGACTGGTTCATGTTCCTGTTAAAGAATATCCACAGCGGATATGACAGGATAAACTGGACGCGGACCCTCACGAGGAGTCAGATGGTGGTGCAGCATGACACTCCTGTCTACCTCAATCCGGTCAATAAAAAGAGGATGGTGAATTTCGATGAGGAACTGCTGGTGATATTCTATTCCATCCTCAATCATATCCATCAGGAATTCGGCTTTCCGGTGGAGATCAATGTCAACTACGATCTGATCACCGGAAGGAAGTTCCGGCAGTATATGGACGGACTGGGCATACGGCGTCTGCGTCAGATCAAGTATAAGTATTTTTCAGACCGGGCACTGGAATTGTGGGACCTTTGCTTCGCGTTCTTCGAGCAGTCGAAGCAGATACGCATGGCCTCACAGATGAACGAGTTCCTTTTAGCCAAGAACTTCAATATGGTCTTTGAGGCAATTATCGACGAGCTGATAGGAGACCATACATTTCCCGACCGCCTTAACAAGGTGCAGGAGGACGGTAAGGAGGTCGACCATCTTTTTCTTTGGGACTCACTTACCCGCGTACGCCGCGATGACGAGGAGCGGAAAGGTGACCGCATGACATACTATATAGGCGACTCAAAATACTACAAGCAGAAAAACAGTATCGGCCCCAAGTCAGTGGCCAAGCAGTTCACGTATGCCCGTAATGTGATCCAGTGGAACCTCAATCTTTTCTTCGGAGAGGATGGGCAGCGCGATGAAAGGCATGAAACGGATTTCTGCCTGCGCGATAAGGTCACGGAGGGGTATAATGTGATTCCGAATTTCTTTATCTCGGGTACGGTGCCGGAAGACCTTAACTATAAGGATAACATCGAAGCTACACGGCGGACTGCCCGGACATTTGTGTCTCGGCAGTATGTCAACAGGCTGTTTGACCGGGATACGCTTCTGGTGACTCATTATGATGTGAACTTTTTGTTTGTGCTTTCGCTTTATGCGCGGGATAACGCCATGCAGAAGAAAAGCTGGCGTGATAAGGTGCGCGACATCTTTCGCGACAAGATACGAGAGGAGTTGAGCCATAGGTACCGGTTTCACGCCATGCGGGCATTTCCGGGGATAAATTCCCGAAAATGGATTAAAGAGCATTTCGCCGACATAATAGGGAAAGTGTTCGCTCCGTATGAGAATGACAAAGGAATAATCGCATTGGCTTTGGTAAAACCTGAGAGTGTGCCGGATCCGGAGGAGCGTAAGAAGGTAGAGGCGGAGAACGCGGATGTGTTGGCTCTGCTTAAGACAGCGTTTGACTGTGTGGAGCTGAAAAGTCTGAAAGAAGACCCGAGGTCCTTGCTGCCGCCTCCGCGCATAAGCGCCGTCAAGCTTCCTGAAATCGAAAAGGAGGGAATCTTTATGGTGATGATGGAAAACTATGATAAGAAATTCCCCAGATTCAGCTCAGCCGGAAAGATAGCTGTGCCTATAAAATATACTGAGTCTGGAATGGAATTGCTGGAAAATGCCGCAAAAATCGGCGCTGTGCTTTTCCATACACGCAAGAAGGACGGTCAGCATCTTTTCGGGCTGACGGAGCCTGTAAGGTTTATTCCGCGCGACAAGGTACCGTCTGACTACTATATGACCAATAAGAATCCTTCCCGGCCTGACTCTGATGAGCCGGTGGTGTTCCTTTATGCCCTGATGAAATTCACTGCCTCGGGAGAGCTTGATTCATCGGCACTGGATTCCTGTCTTAAAGGGTATGGTCCGAAATCTGAACGGTATGACCCTCAGTATGCGGAGCTCCGCGATCTGGTTGAGGATTTACCGGACAGGCAGGAGGGTGTCGATGGGTAGTGTAAATGGAAGTGTCATGAGTTTTAAGGCGTTTGTTTTTACGGAATCACGATTGTGGATTTAATTTAAAAGGAGGAATTATGGCGTTGCGACCGAAGAATGTGAATGGGAGCCGGATAAAGGCATGGAACGACTATGGGGCCGCGAGGAGGGTGTATCTGCTGACGCTGGATAAGGCGGAGGGAGCTGGGGAATGGAGTGAGATTGTGGAGGAGGCAGGATATGGGGCGGATGAGAGGGGGAATGCGGAAGGGGACGGAGTGACGGTGGGGAAGGGCGAGGATGTGCGGTGCGAGCTGACGTATGAAGGGTCGGAGGTGGAGGCCGGAGTGCAGGTGTTGAGAAGGGAGATGAGGGGTATGAAGGTATTGGAGTATATGGTGATGCCGGATCATCTGCATTGTGTGGTATGCGGCGGAGGTGGAGATGGCGTGAATATGCTGTCGGAGTTCGTCATGACGCTGAAGAGGGAGGTGTCGCGGCGGATTGCGGGGACGGATTGCAGGGAGTCTGTATTTGCTCCGGGGATGCATCATAGGATTCTAAGGCCGCATGACGAGGAGCATCTTAGGCGGATGTTTGAGTTTGTCAGGTCTAATCCCGGGCGGAGGTTGCGGAGGGACAGGGCCGGGAGTTTCCGACAGAGGGGATGGGTGGTTGCCGGATCAGGGGAGGAGTTTGAATTTTACGGAAATCCTGATTTGCTGGAGGAGCCCGAGATAGAGGCGGTAAGGGTGAGCCGGAGTTATTCGGAGGAGGAGCTGAAACGGCGGAAAAGGGGATGGATGCATACGGTGGAGAACGGGGGTGTGCTTGTATCGCCATTTGTCTCGGCGGCCGAGCGGAGGGTGCGGGATTGGGGGGCCGCTAACGGGGGGAGGCTCGTGGTGGTGCTCCATGAGGGGATAGGACCGAATTTTACTGTGGGCGATTCTTTTTTGCCGTTGCTTGACGAGGGGCGGCTGCTTGTGATAGGGGCGAATGAATATCCGCCCGGGAAGGCTTATGCTTCGCGGGCGGACTGTGTCAGGATGAATGATATCGCGGCTATGGTTGCCGCCGGGCGTCTTAGGCTCAAGTAAGGCGGCAGAGCCGTCGGTTGGGACGGCTTCGCGCGGGAGGAGGATCAGAGGTTGGCGAGGCAGTCGGATACGTTGCGGAAGATGCGGAGGGGGAGGTCGTACTCTTCGGCGGGGATGAACTTGCGGCCGGTGATGTGCTCGTAGAGCTCGATGTAGCGGCGGCTGACTTCTTCGCAGTATTCGGGCGTCATTTCGGGTACTGTCTGGCCGGGTTTACCCATGAAGTCGTGGGCGATGAGCCATTGGCGTACAAATTCCTTGGAGAGCTGACGCTGTTCTTCGCCTTTCTCGAAGCGCTCTTCGTAGCCGTCGGCGTAGAAGTAGCGGGAGGAGTCGGGTGTGTGGATCTCATCGATGAGGATTACTTTGCCGTCGTGGAGTCCGAATTCGTATTTTGTGTCGACCAGGATGAGGCCGCGGTCGGCCGCCATCTGCTGTCCGCGCTCGAAGAGGGCGAGGGCATAGCGCTCCACCTGCTTGTAGATGTCTTCGGCTACGATGCCGCGGGCTATGATTTCCTCGCGGGAAATGTTTTCGTCATGGCCTTCGTCGGCCTTTGTGGTGGGAGTGAGTATGGGGTGAGGGAAGCGCTCGTTCTCGCGCATGCCGTCGGGGAGGGGTACGCCGCAGATTTCACGGGCTCCGGCTTTGTATTCACGCCAGGCTGAGCCGGTGAGGTAGCCGCGTACGATCATTTCGATCTTGAGGGGTTCGCATTTGATGCCGACAGTGACCATCGGGTCAGGTACGGCGATTTTCCAGTTGGGCACGATGTCGGAGGTGGCGTCAAGGAAGAATTCGGCGATCTGGTTGAGCACCTGGCCCTTGTAAGGTATGCCTTCGGGGAGGATGACGTCGAATGCGGATATACGGTCGGTGGCGACCATCACCATGTATTTGTCGAGAATATTGTAGACGTCGCGGACCTTGCCGTGATAGACTGACTCCTGACCTGCGAAGTCGAAGTCGGTGTGCGTAAGAGTTGTAGCCATTGTTGTTGAGAATTGCTTTCAGGTGGCAAAATTACTAAATTTTCGCGAGTCGGCAAAGAGGCTGCCGATTTGCGCTCTTTGCCGACTCGCGAATTTATCTTAAATTTGTATTTCGGGTGTTACGTTTGGTGTGGTCTTGCGTATCTATGGTGAAAGGATATGAAAAAGGACATACTGACATACTCGTTTCTGGCCCTCCGGGAGAAGCTTCACCGGAGTGCTATGGGGTTCCTTCGTGATGACGAGGATGCCCGGGACGCACTGCAGGATACGTTTCTCAGGCTGTGGCGGGTCGGAAATGTGGAGTCGGACGCGGAGGCCCGGAATAAGCTGTTCGCCGTTTTGCGCAATCTGTGTATTGACCGGTTGCGGCGGCCGCGCAGCATGAGGCTGCCCGAAGGGATGGAGGAATCCATGGCCGTAGAGACGGAGCCGCCGGAGGATATGGAGCGTCTCGAAAGGCTGCTTTCGGCGGATTTGTCCGACACCCAGCGCAAGGTCTACGCCTGTGTGGTGAACGAGGGAATGGAATATGAGGATGCCGCCCGCATGCTCGGCATGACGGTAGAGGCCGTCAGGATGCAGATGAGCCGGGCAAGAAGGAAGATACGAGAGAATTATAAAAAACTGAATCGATGAAAGACAACAATCTTATACTGTCATTGCAGGAGACGGAGGAACTCTGCCGGCTGTACCTGGAGTGCCGTCTGTCGGCGCTGGAGGAAAAGGAACTCCAGTATGTGCTCGGCCGGATGGAGGCTTACGGCAGTCCCGTAATCGATGAGGCCCGCGAGTCGATGGTGGCCGAGGGATTGTTGGATATCCGGAAGTCAGGAGCCGTTACGACACGGCCGAAACGGTGGTTCAGGTGGCCGGGACTTGTGGCGGGAATAGCCGCCTCGGCGGCTGTGGCTGTAGTGCTGTCGGTCGCGGTAAGGGACAATGTTCCGAAATCCGGGGGTGACGATGGCTTGATTATGGCCGCCACGGCACAGGAAACCGTCAGCATAGCCTACGAAGGGGGCCGGCGTCTGAGTCCGGAGGATGCCGACAAGGCCATACGGGAGTCGATGAAGATGGCCGATGAACTTCTGGCGCTGGCTGAGGCCAGAGACCGCGAAGAGATGGAGAAAATAGAGCGTTTAATGCAAATGACTGATAAAAAGCTATGAAAAGATACATGATAGCCCTGTGTTGCCTGCTGATAGGCCTTACGGCCCTCGCCAAACCCCTTAAGCTGAATGTGGAGAAATTTTTCGACGGGTCGTATAATACGAACAAGAATGTGTCGATCCACATCTCCAAGTCCAAGTCGAAATATTACCGTGGCTTTACAGTGCAGAACGATGCCGCGCTGGTGGATAAGGTGACCGCCATGTTCCGCAAGGATGAGGCGGTGGCCGAGAGCTCGCAGGAATTCATCACCTCGGGGACGCTTACCTTCATCAACAGCACGTTTATCAACAACGGTGAGAAAATCACCGTAGGCCTGTCGTTTCCCTCCCCCAATTCCTGCTACCTGTTCATAACCGGCACCGAGAGGGCATTCGAATGAATAGCCTGTAATGGATGCCTGACATCATATCTGACTGAACTTGCTGACCGGGTTGCGGCATGGTCGGGACGCACTGCGGAATCGGCTCCGTAACGGCGATCTGACACACAACCCATAATTCCACTCTACATATGAAGAAATCCATCATGCTGCTCTTAGGAGCGGCAGCAATCGCCACACCCGTTTTTGCGGCGGAACCCAGTGACAGCGCTTCCCTCGGCGGAGGAAAGGAAATGGACCTCGACGAACTGGTGGTGGTGGCCCGGCGCCAGTCGGTCAAGCAGGATCCGGGGCGCATCGTGTACCTGATAAAGAACGATCCCTACGCCGTCGGACTGAACGGCATGGAACTGCTTGACAGGATCCCGAGGGTGTCGGTAGTCAACGATCAGGTGAGCGTGGCCGGAAAAAACGAAGTGAGGTATATAGTGGACGGACAATTGCTTGAGATGACCGGCGAGGCGCTGTCGATGAGGCTGAGGAATCTCCAGGCTGACGGGATTGAGAAGATTGAGCTTCTCACCACGCCCCCTGCCAGATATGCCGCCGGCAACAATACCGCCTTCATCAGCATCACGACACGCAACGAAACCCTCGGCGCACGCGGCAATGTATGGGGCCGCGGCAGATACTCCGATTCATTCGGGTATTCTTTCGGCGGGAATGTATGCCATACCTCGCGGAAGACCGAGCTCTCGGTCGATGCTGGCTGGAACGACAGGCGGGGTAAGAACGACACATACAGCGAATACCGTTTCGCCGACCATCTTCAGGTCTCGGACCGCAACCACCGTTTCACGTGGCGGACACTCGGCGCCAACGGCATGTTCAGGTACAGGTTCAACCCCGGGCTTAGCGCGGGAGTGATGGTCAATTTCAGCCGTAACCTCTCGAAGTCCGACCGTTACGACCGGACATCCGTCGGAAGCACCGTAATGCTGTCGGAGTCCGTAACCCCGATGTATCCCGAGGACGCGCTCACCCTTACAGGGTTCGTGGACTGGAACATCGACCCGGCGGGGAAGACACTGAGCCTGACCTACAATCTGTTTGACAAACGCAGCGACGCGCTTTCGGACGTCATTACGGCATGGAACACGGATGAGACATCCCGGCTGACAAGGGATGCGTCCAACAGGTACAGGATCCACTCCGTCAAGCTCGACGCGGCGCTGCCGTTTTCCGGATTCAAGATGGAGGCCGGGCTGGCATACACTTCGATAGGGAACCGCACAAGACTCGGCATAGCCGATGAAATTGACGGAGAGATGGTGGACAATCCCTTGCAGAGCAATGATTTCGTGTACCACGAGCGGACGGCGTCCGCGTATCTGACGGCCGAAAGGAACTTCGCATCAGGAATATACGGAAAGATAGGACTGAGGTATGAGCATACCTACGGCAGGGGGAGCCAGAAAGAAGATACCGGACATCACGCCACGGACTACGGCAACCTGTTTCCGTCAGCGATAGTAAGCTGGTCGATTCCGTCAGGCGGACGCCTCTCGGCCGACTATTCGGCGGGCATCGCGCGCCCGAGCTTCGGCGACATGAATCCGTTCCGTTACTACAACACGGTCAAGGACTACTTCACAGGCAATCCCGACCTTCGGGCGGTGCTCAGCCACACAACGCAGGCGTCAATTACAGCTACAGGGGCCTTTACGCGGTGATTTACGGCAACTGGAGCCGTAATGCCGTGGGCTACATCACACGTTTCGATGCCGACGGAATGCAGTGGACCACCCCGGAGAACTGCCTCAACACAACCAAAACGGGTCTGTACGCCTCATACAGCCGCTCGCTGTTCGACTTCTGGTCCATGACCGTCGGAGGTGAGGCCTTCTACTCGCATACCCGTTCGAAGAGCCTGTACTACCGTCAGCCCTCCGCCCACAGCTGGAGCGGAAAAGCCGAACTGAATACCTCCTGGATGCTCACCCGAAAGAAGAACCTCGTCATGACCCTTAGATGCACGCAGTATTTCCCCTATCAGGAGAGGATGGTGAGCTACGGCGCCCACACCTTCCTTTCGGCTGAAATAAGGTACATGCTGCTCGACAACCGGCTGACGCTGTCGGCATCCGTAACCGATCCCTTCGGCTGGAGCATCACTCGCTCCACGACCGTATTCGACGAATACACCCTGAAGACCAGAGTCAACGTCCACCAGCATTCCACGGCGCTGCACATCGCCTATTCCTTCGGTGGAAGAAAGGTCAACAACGTCTACCGCGACAGCAAGGAACGTGAATCCCAACGTACTTATTAGTGTTTTTAGGCAGGAAGCGGGGCATCCGGCATCTGAGCCGGAGCCCCGCTGTTTATTATCGGCGGTCGGGCGCGGGATGTCGATTACAGGCGGTTGGGGGTCGGATGTCAGCCGTCAGCGTTCGGCCCGGACGGGATTCGCGAGGAAGTCGGCGTATGAGAGGTGTATGCCGTCGCGGAGCTCGGTGCGGTAGGTCCAGCCGAGAGCGGTGGCCTTGCTTACATCGAGGAGCTTGCGGGGGGTGCCGTTGGGCTTGGTGGCATCCCACACGATGCGCCCCTCATATCCTACCGTTTCCGCCACTGTCTCCGCGAGCTCACGGATGGAGAGCTCCTTTCCGGTGCCGGCGTTGACGGTCTCGTTGCCGGAATAGTTGTTCATCAGGAAGACGCAGAGGTCGGCCAGATCATCGACGTACAGGAATTCACGCAGCGGGGAACCATCGCCCCAGCACACCACCTCCGGAGCATTCCGCTCCTTGGCCTCGTGGAAACGGCGTATAAGGGCCGGAAGCACATGGGAATGCGTGGGATGGTAGTTGTCGTTGGGGCCGTAAAGGTTGGTGGGCATTACGGAGATGAAGTCCGTGCCGTACTGGCGGTTGAGGTACTCGCAGTATTTCAGGCCCGAAATCTTGGCGAGGGCATACGCTTCGTTGGTCTTCTCAAGCGAAGAAGTCAGAAGACAGCTCTCCGGCATGGGCTGAGGAGCGAGACGCGGATATATGCATGACGAACCGAGGAACTCCAGCTTCCGGCAGCCGTTGCGCCAGGCCGAATGGATGACATTCATCTCCAGCATCATGTTCTGGTACATGAAATCGGCCGGAGCGGCATCGTTGGCGGCTATTCCGCCTACCTTGGCTGCGGCGAGGAAGACGTATTCCGGCCGCTCGGCGGCGAAGAACTCCTCTACGGCCTTCTGGTCGGTCAGGTCAAGCTCGGCATGCGTGCGTGTCACGATATTCGTGTATCCCTGACGCTTAAGTTCGCGTACTATCGCTGAGCCGACCATTCCTTTGTGGCCGGCCACATATATCTTAGCTTCCTTTTCCATTTACTTTACTATTCCTTTTTCGAGATATTCGGCAAGGTTGGTGCGCACTTCATCGCCCGCGCGCTCTACGGCCACCTTCTCCATATCGGCGTCCACCATCAGGTTGACGAGCTGTTCGAAACTGGTCTTTTTCGGGTCCCATCCGAGTTTCTCGCGTGCCTTGGTGGGGTCGCCGAGCAGATTCACCACATCGGTGGGGCGGTAGAAATCGGGCGACACCTCGATGAGCACCCTGCCGGTGGCGGCGTCGATCCCTTTCTCGTCGGCGCCTTCCCCCTCGAACCGGAGATCGATTCCGGCCCGGCGGAAAGCGAGTATGCAGAACTCGCGCACGCTGTGCTGTTCGCCGGTGGCTATGACGTAGTCGTCGGGCTCGGGCTGCTGGAGAATTAGCCACATGCACTCCACATAGTCACGTGCGTATCCCCAGTCGCGCAGCGAACTCAGATTGCCGAGATAGAGCTTCTCCTGCTTCCCCTGGGCTATGCGTGCGGCGGCAAGGGTGATCTTACGTGTGACGAAAGTCTCGCCTCGCCGCTCCGACTCATGGTTGAATAGTATGCCCGAGCAGCAGTACATGCCGTAGGCCTCACGGTACTCCTTCACGATCCAGAAGCCGTAAAGCTTCGCCACGGCGTAGGGGCTGTAGGGATGGAAAGGTGTCTTCTCATTCTGGGGCACTTCCTCCACCTTGCCGTAAAGCTCCGAAGTGGAGGCCTGATATATGCGGCATGAGCAGCTGAGGCCGCAAAGCCGGACTGCCTCAAGAATCCTCAGCACGCCTACGGCGTCGACATTGGCCGTGAACTCCGGGCAGTCGAACGATACCTGCACGTGGCTCTGGGCGGCGAGGTTGTAGATTTCGTCCGGACGCACTTTCGAGATCACCTGCATCATCGACATGGAGTCGCCCAGGTCGGCGTAATGGAGGTGAAACCCGGGGCGCCCTTCGAGGTGGGCTATGCGCTCACGGAAATCCACCGACGAGCGGCGGATAGTGCCGTGTACTTCGTAACCTTTTTCCAACAGGAACTCGGCCAGATAGCTGCCGTCCTGTCCGGTGATGCCGGTAATCAGTGCTTTCTTCATGTTGCAAATTTAGTGAATTTTCGTGAGTCGGCAAAAAGAGGGGAGCGCCGTGGCGTGTGGGCCGCGCCCCGGATCAGGGTATACTGATGCCGAGGAGACGGTTGAGGCGGTCCTTACCTACGGAGAGCAGCAGGGGGATGGATATCCCGGCCAGGGAATAAACGAGCCAGAACCATCCGGAATCCTGCATCACCTCCGGAAAACCGGGGACAGGAAACTCCGACAGGGCTGAGGCCGGCAGCGAGCCGGGCGTCACGCGCAGCCAGGTGATGACCTTGAATGTCAGGAAATGAAATATCAGGATGTCGAGGGTGCGGCTCCCGATCATGGCCAGATAGCGCCAGAACCCCTCGGACGGGAGACGCCAGAAGACTATGATGAGCCCCCACGTGATAAAGGTGGCCGTGAGGTAATAGGGCAGGGTCATTTCGGGGGTGATGTTGGTGATGGCGCGGCGTATCCAGAAAGTGCCGATCACCAGCGAAACGATGGCCCCGGCCACGACGGCCTTGCGGCGTGCAGTGAGCTGCAGCTTCTCGCGGGCCATGAAGGTGCCGGTCAGGAAAAATGCGGTGGAAAAGAAATTATGCGAGTTGAAATAGAGGAATTCCGGCAGCAGCCCCCCGGACAGGACTACGGTGAGCAACAGGCACAGGCCGATTCCCCCGAGTATTCCGGCCCGGGTGAAGCGGGTTATCCTCAGCCATAGGATGGAGAACACCGAAGCGAACAGAAGCGATACGAGAAACCAGAAGCCTCCAAGCAGCTGCTCGGTGGAAAGCATCAGTATCCCTTTGATGAGATGATGGGCGAACTCCTTTGGCGCGTATGGCTCCGGATACAGCTGTAGATAGGCGAACGCATTGTGGAGCAGGATGAAGACGATGGTCCAGAAGACGAATGGCCACCAGATGCTCTTCATGCGCTTGCGGGCGAATCCGCGCAGGTCGGCCGTGTAGTCGGGTTTCAGAAGGAAGCCCGAGACGATGAAGAAAGCGGGGATATGGAACGAGGAGATCATCTTCTCCAGATCGGCCGGGGCGCCGGAGTGGCCCACTACCATGAGGATGATGCACAGGGCCTTGATGACATCTATGGCCAGGGAGCGTCCGGAAGTCACGGAGGGGGCGGAAAGCCGGGACCCGGATATTTCTTTTGTCATTTTATATGTCGGTTCTGAATTTACGGTAGGGGGAGAGTCACCGTGCGGGCGCCTACTGCCGGACGGCGGCGGCCAGAGAGAAGTAGTAGTCGCGGAGGTCGGCGGCTACGCGGCGGATGTCGAAGCCGGCCTCGGTGATGGCGCGTATATTGCGTTCGGAGCCTTCCGGCGTGTGCCGGGAGGCGGCGAGGGCCTCGGCGGCGGCCTCGGCCCAGCCGGAGGGGGGAAGGGAGAGGGGAAGATAGCGGATGGAGCCTGTAAGGTCGGCTTCGCGGGTGATGACGTCGGAGGCCAGGATCGGAAGGGCATTTGCCTGCTGTTCCACGAGTGCCAGCGGCAGCCCTTCATAGAGCGAAGGCATTATGACGAGGTCCATGGCGCTGAGATAATCCTGGGGGTCGGGCACGCTTCCGCAGAATATCACCTTGTCGGCTATATTCAGGTCATGTGCCTTCCGGCGGAGTGAGGGCAGAAGCTCTCCGTCGCCTACAAGGAGAAGGCGCGAATCCGGATTGGATTTCTGAAACACTTCGAAGACATCGAGAAGAAAATCGTGGTTTTTCACCGGGATAAGGCTCCCCACATGGCCGATGACGCATTGCTCCCCGATGCCGAGGCGGCGGCGCACTTCCTTTCGGGCATCGGGCGAGAAACGGAACCGGGATGTCTCCACCGCATTGCGCACCACGATGAACGGGCGGTCGCCGTAAAGCCATTCCCCTGCGGGGCGCGAGCATGCGAGGCGTCCGGTGGAAAGGCGGTGGAACAAAGGCTTGAAAAAGGCGTGGATGAGTTTCATCCGGCATGAAGTGGTGTGGGAGTGCGGCAGACGCACCCGGACTCCCGCGAGTGCCGCGGCCGAAAGGTCGAGCGCCATGGTGGCGCTGTTGCCGTGGACATGGACCACATCCGCCCCCTTGGCCATCTGCGAGAGCGCGTGCAGGTAGGCTCCCGGATTCGAAAGCTTGCGGGGGATTACGGCCAGGCGCACGCCGAGGCCGGCGAGCATGGCCTGCATTTCAGCCGGTGGCTCATTGATGGCCACATAGGTCACGTCCATTCCGTTGAGGTCCATATTGCGCAGAAGGTTGTACATCACCATGGGGATGCCGCTGCGGTCGGTGGGGACGGTGCATACCATAATGACTCTCAAAGGAGCGGAAGCGGGTACTGACGGGGTGGAGGACATGTAGGTTATCGTTTTTACTATCTAAACGTGAAGACCGGGAAAGTAATTGTATCGGGGATGCCGGCCGGCAATATGTAAGGTTCCCCCGGCGTTATAGTGAATAGGAGAGGAGAGCCGGCGTGCGGCTCTGTCAAGGACCCTGCCTCCCTAAAATGACTGACTCACTGACGAGATACCTGAGAAAATAAGACTGACTGCCTTATGAGATACCTGAAACGATTCCTGAACGCCGGCCATCTTGCGGCGTGCATCCTGGGACTTGCCGTAATAGCCGGATTCGCCCTGAGCGCGTCGGGCGACGTGGTGCGGACCTCCGACGGCACCCGGGCCGCAGGCAACGACAAAATCGTGGGCGCATTCGTGCGCTATACGCGCGACACCATCCCCGATCCCTCGCTCATGACCCATCTCTATTACGCCTTCGGGATATTCACCGACACCGACGGCCACATAACCGTGCGCAACCCCGAGCGCTTCGAAAAGATACTCGCCCTGCGCGCCAAGAACCCCGCGCTCAAAATAGTGCTCTGCATCGGCGAAGGCCCGGAGGAGGGATTCAGCGAAATGGCCGCCTCATCAAAAAAGCGCAAGACCTTCGCCAGCGAATGCAAGGCGCTCATGAAGCGGTACGGCCTTGCGGGAATCACCCTCGACTGGGAATTTCCCACCACTACCCGCGGAGGGCATACCGCCGCGCCTGACGATGCCGAAAACTACGTAAAGGTGATGGAACAGCTGCGCAAGACGCTCGGCAAGAATGCCGAGCTGTCGTTTTACTCCAACAACGGCGCGGCCTACGTCGACATAGCCGGCATGCTGCCCTATGTGGACTACGTGATGGTGTCGGGCTACAACCTCGGGCTGCCGCCCAAGCACCAGAGCAACCTCTATTCGAGCGAGGCCTGCGGCGACTGGTCGGTCGACAAAAGCGTGCGCAAGCACATCTCGGCGGGAGTGCCCGCCGGGAAGATACTGCTGGGCATACCGTTCTACGCCCGCAAGGCCGACGGCATGGAAGTGGACCGCGACCGATTCGACCGTTATCTTCCCGGGCGCACCGAAGTCTGGGACGACGAGGCGAAAGCTCCTTACTTCACCGACGCGGACGGCAACATGACCGCATCCTTCGACAACGAACGCTCCCTTGGGTACAAGGCCGGCTACATACGTGACCACGGACTGGCCGGAGCGTTCTACTGGCATTACGACAACGACGACTCCCGCCACACGATGGCGCGCACGCTCCATGGCCTCCTCCGCTAACGCCCGTATCGCCCGGAACACGGCGATGCTCTATGTGCGCATGATCCTGCTGATCCTGATCAGCCTCTACACGGTCAGGGTCACCCTGGAGGCGCTCGGCGCGATGGACTACGGCATCTACAATGTCGTGGCCAACATCGTGGCGTCGCTCAACTTCCTGATGGCCACCATGTCGTCGGCCGTGCAGAGGTTTCTCGCCTATCATCTGGGGCGCAACGACTACAGGGCCTACAGCCGGGCGTTCAGCCTGCTGCTGTGGGGCTTCGTGCTCATCTCGGTGGCCGTCATAATCATAGCCGAGGCCGTGGGGCCCTGGTTCCTCAACGACATTCTCGTCATCCCCCCGTCCCGGCTTGAGGCCGCAAAAGAAGTGTACCAGTTCACTATACTCACATTCGTGGCGTCGGTCATGACGGTGCCCTACAACGCCCAGATAGTGGCCAACGAAAAGATGGGCGTCTACGCCTACTTCAGCATCGCCGAAGGGGTGATGCGTCTCGGGGTGGTGTTCATCCTGCTGGCGCTGCCCCACGGACGCCTGGTGTGGTACGGCGCGCTGCTGGCCGTACAGGGATGGATAATGTGGAGCATCTACGTGATCTACTGCAGGCGCAGATTCCCATTCTGCAAGGTAAGCTTCGTCACCGACCGCGCTCTGGCCCGCGAAATAGGCTCGTATGCCGGCTGGAACCTCTTCGGCTCCATATCGGGGATGCTCGTGGTGCAGGGTCAGGGCATCCTGCTCAACATGTTTTTCGGCCCCCTCGTCAACACAGCCAAGGCCATAGCCGACAAGGTCTATTCCACCGTCATAAACTTCTCCATCAACTTCTTCATGGCCGTCTCGCCCCAGATAGTGAAGTCGTATGCCGCGGGCGATGTGGAGCGCATGATGCAGCTCGGACTCAAAAGCTCGAAATTCTCGTTCTTCCTTCTCGTGGCGCTCGGCTTTCCGCTGATATGCGGCATGAAAGAGGTGCTGTCGGTGTGGCTCGGAGCCGACCAGGTCAATCCCACGATGACCGTATTCTCCCAATTGCTTCTCGTCTACGCCCTGATCGTGAGCCTTGAGCCCCCCATCACGCAGATGATACGCGCCACGGGCCGGATACGCGACTATCAGGTGAAAGTGGGTGTATGCACCCTCATGTATATCCCGATAGCCGCCCTGGTGCTTTGGCTCGGGGGAGGACCCACAAGCACTCTCGTGACGCTCATAGTGCTCTTTATCCTCGTGCTTGGCCTGCGTGTGCTCATAGCCCGTAAGGAGATCGGCCTCAGTCTCGGGGCATACTGGAGTCAGGTGGCCTTTCCGGCCCTGAGGGTATCGGGGGTGCTGGCTGCGGTCTACGAAATATTCGGCACGGGGATTTTCCCGGAAGGCTCCGTAGGGGGGATGCTCAGGGTCGGCACGGGATTCGTGACGGCATTGGCGGTGATATGGTGGATCGGACTTGACGGCGACGACCGTGGCTTTGTGCTACGAGCCGTGGCGAGCCGCCTTCCGGGCCTTGAACGTATCAAGCGTAAATAGCACCGGAAATTCCAGAAGCACGTTGTAAAGGCGCTTGAAAAGACCCTTCTCCCTGTACAGTCGGTAGAAGGCCCGTAGATTGAAGCGGTTGACCCATTCGGGATAGTAATTGATGCGTCTTGAAGTCTGATGCAGGAATCCTCCGCAGGTGAAGACAATCCCCTTGAAACCTGCGTCGCGCAGGTCGGCCGCGAAACGCTCCTGCAGAGGAGACCCCATGCCCACCAGTACGAAATCCGGATTAAGGCTGACGATGGAGCGTATCGCCTCCCGGCGCTCTTCGGCGTCGGAAAAATAGCCGTTACGGTACCCGGCGATGTCGATGCCGGGGTAAGTGCCGCGGATCTGGCCGACGGTGAGTTCGAGCTGCCCGCTGCGTGCGCCTATCAGATATAGGGATTCGGCGCAGCCGGGGGAGTTGAGGCGGTTGAAGAGATCCACCGCCATGCCGGCCATGTCGAAGCTCAGGCGCGGGATGCGGCGTTTCCAGAGAAGGTTGATGAACCGGCACATCAGCATCCCGTCGACAAACAGGCCGTCCATACGTGCGAACACCTCCGGATTCCGTCTCACGATATGATAGGAATAGGGATTGACGCAGGTGTATGCCTTCCCTTTTTCTGAGAAAGTGCGGTCGGGGAAGCCGGCTGATGTGGTGGTGATGTTGTCAACGAATGCGCGGATATCCATCGTGGGATAAGGTTTTTCAGGTTCAGGGGGTGAGGGAGCGGGAGAGGGAGTCGAAGGAATCCTTTCTCAGGGAGGCGAGTGTCGAATCGACGTGGTCCCAGTCTATGGGGGTCATGGCGAGGCGCTTCATGTCGGCCACCGAGGAGTGATGGGAGAGGATGCGGTCGGTGAGGCCAAGTTGCTCAAGAAGCGACCGTATGCGGGTCACACGCGCCGGATCGCCGACATACACCACAAACGGGCGGTGGTAGAGCAGGCTGAACACCGTGCCGTGGAAGGAATCCGTAAGCACGAGCCGGGCGGTGGCGATGCGCTCCACCCATTTCTCCACGCGCTCCGGATAGCCGGCGCGGAACCCTTTCGGGCGGCGCACGCTGCCGATGGAGCGTATGGGAGCTCCGATATGGTGTGCCGTCGCAAGCGCGAGGCGGTAGAACTCACTGTCGTCGATAAGCTTATAGACCACTACTTCGCCTGACTCCGCGCGGTCGGGCACCAGCTCGGGATAGTCGCTGAAAAGAAGCACGGGGTCTACCACCTGGCGCGCCTCATGGCCGAATCTGGCGCGGCATATCTCGATGGCCGAGTCCTCGCGCAGGTTGATATGGCTGAAAGAGTCGAGGGCGGTGCGGATTTCATCGTCGGAAATGGCCGGCGAACCCGACCATTCGTTGAGGCCGATGCTCGTGGCGTAGGTCACGCGGCGTACGTCCGTGTCGCCGAAGGTCAGGAAAAACGCCGGAAGAAGGTCTTTGGCTATGAGGGGATTCCAGGTCTGGTCGCTCCCGGTGAGATAGACGTCGAGCGCAGGGGGATTCCTGCGCAGGGAGTCTACGTCGCGGTAGGTGACGGGGGTGAGGTGGCGGAAGAACCGCTTCCGGAAATCATCGAACCGCTTGTGCTTCAGGCCGAAAACGATGCGGCCGATGAGTCCCGGGCTGTAGGGGAGCCGAAGGTCGATGAAGACCGGATTATGTCCGAGCGAGGCGACGGCCTTATACGTGGCGTAGGCCTGAAGGGTGGCTCCGTAATTGTCTTCCCAGTGATATGTGAGTATTCCGACGTTCATTTTTCCGATGTGTCATTTAAAGATGAAGTGTGCCTTTCCGTGAAAATCCGGGAAATCAGTCGACGGTCCGTTGCCTTGCGGAGCATCCCGGCGAGCCGGAACGATATGAGCCTCCATGCCCAGAACGGGAGCCACAGCGGCGAGGCGCCGTCGCGCCGGCCGGCATAGACGCGTTCGAGCGCGGAGAAAGAGAGCCTGCGCACAAGGCGCGGGAAGAAGATCCGCTCCGGGAAAAAGCGTTTGGCGGAGTCGCCGTTGAAGATGCGGGAATTGCCGGCCAGGGCCTCGCGGGGGTCGACGGGGGCGGTCTCGATGGCCGCCTCTGTCAGAAGGACTTCCCCTTTCGGGGAGTGGACAAGGACCAGGCTGACCCCCTTACGGTGCTGGGCGGTAAACCTCCGGTCGCCCCAAAGGTCACCTATGGTGAGGTCGGAATTCCGCGACGGGAAGGCCATCCGGCAGCGGTAGCAGCTATGCCGGTCGGTAAGCTCGCAGGCGAATCCGTCGGTGACGAGATTCTTCACTGCGGGATTCATACGGATGACGCTTCCGTCCGCACCGATGTACTGAAGCCTGTAGCGGTAGCCTCGCGGATTCCAGCCCTCCTCCTTGTCGCGGAAACTCCTTATCCCCGTCATGTCGGGATGTGCCTCGGCGAACCGGTCGACAAGCAGCGGCGACGACACCCCGCCGCATATGAGGTCGACGGTGAAAAGACGCTCCTGCAGGCGCGGAGGGATTACGTTGAGAAGCCCCGCCACATGGCAGGGCACCCCGCAGAACAGTACCCGGCCTCCCTCCTTGAGCGCGGAAAGCACCCGGCGGTAGATGTCGCCCGGATCGGAGGCCATGTATTTGGAGCCCTGCAGCCGCGGGAGGTCGTTGAGGTCGGAAGTCAGTATGTAGCGGCATCGCAGCCCATCCATTACGGCGCCTGCCACGAAGCCGCCGGCTTCGCGGAGGAATTGCGAGGCGAGCGCGCCGAATATTCCGGCGGTGGCGCCCCGGCGCCGCACGGCGTCATCATTGGCCCAGGCGGCAAGGGCGGCGCCAGGAGCCTCCTGACGGCCGTAGGGCCTGCCGTTCACGACCGGGCACGCCCTCTCGCAGCGCCCGCAGCGGATGCATCTGTCGGCATCGACGGAGATGCCCGTGTGTCCGTCGGCGCGCGGAGCGGCGACAATGGCCGCCGCCGGGCATACGTTGGAGCATGCCAGACATCCGGTGCAGGTCTTATCGGAGGCAAGTACGGGCAACGGCATGTCAGAGCGAATTGAGATAATTGCGGTAGGAGGATATGATGGCCACGTGGGAGAGGCGGTCGCTGACCATATCGGCCAGGGAACGCTCCATGGCCATGTATTCGCCGGCAGGCATCTCGATGGCTTTCTGCATCGCGTCGGCGAGGGCTGCGGCGTCGCCCGAGGCGAAGAACATGGAGTCGACGCCGGGAGTAAGGAATTCCTTGAATGCCGGAAGATCGCTCGCTATGACGGGGAGATTGTAATTGAGCGCCACGGTCAGTGCGCCGCTCTGGGCTATGTCCTGATAGGGCATCACGAAAAAATCGCTTTTCGCGAAGCAGCGGGCCACCTCCTCGTTGGGGATGCGGCGGATGTCGGTGCTCACGAGGTCAGGGTGCTCGATGAGCGGCTGATATTCCTTTTGCCAGGTGTGGGCGCCGCAGTAGCCGCAGATTTCCACGCGGAAGCCGCCCACGCCACGGTCGGCCAGCAGGTTGACGGCGCGGAGCAGTATGTCGAGACGCTTGTAGCGTATGATCTTGCCGAAGAAAAGAAATGTGCGTATGCCCGGCTCCTTTTTCACGTCTGCGGGGAGCGGGCCGTAGTCCTTAAGCATCAGCGGGCAATAGAACACATCGGCATCCGGCCGGCGTGATTTCAGCACCTCCAGCTGCGACTTGGAGAATACCTGGAAATGCCGGAACCGGGAGAGGATGTATCGCATCGTCATCTTGGCAAGCGGAGCGAGGCGGGCCCCTTTGGGGACGCTTACGTTATGGGTGGCCACGATGACTCTGTCGGCGGGAAGGTATTTCTTCACCAGCGGAAAGAGAAACAGCAGGTCGCTGATGTCGAGGTAATAAAGGTCGTAGCGCGCCTCGGCGATGCGGCGCACGAGGCTCCTGAAGAAGGTGAAAAGCGCGGGGGAGTAGAAGCGTGCCGGGGCGGTGACCACATTCACGTTCCGGCCGGTCTGCGAGCGTATATAGTCAGAGTCCGACCGCAGCTGGCCGGGAGTGGTGATGACAGTCCAGTCGATTATGAAATCATCCATAAGCGAAGGGACAACAGGCAGATCCACGTCAAGAAAATAAGAAGCCGTGATCCAGCAGATGCGTGTCTTTTCTTTCATTTTCCAAGGCGCTTTAAGATAGTAACGCTAAAACCTATGGGAAATGATATAAACGGGTAACCTACTTTTTGTGAATATTCCTTTGAGAGACGTAAGATATCCTTATATCCGAGAATCCGGCGGCGGCGCACCAGTTCGCCGAGCGGGAACCGGACCCAGCGGAACCGCGCCCCGCCTATGGAGCGGAACTCCTCGGGGTGATTCTTCATGAAGCGCTGCAGGAACACGGCGTTCTCGATTAGGGCGCGGCACTTGCGCACCACGACCGGGTGGCTTACATCGGGTGATATGTTGAGGTCGCTCCGGCGCCATGCCACGAATGTCTCCGGGCCTCCGATGGTGATTATTCCGTTTGCCGTGGCATTGGCCATCTTGATCCAGGTCATGAAATCGGAGCCCCACGCCAGGTCGAAATTCTCGAATCCTCCGACAGCGTCGTAGACCCTGCGGGGGAAGATAAACTCCACGACATAGCTTGTCAGGCCTCCTTCAAGCTTACCCTTGAGATACTCGGCGGGGGTGACGCGCAAGGGGTAGGAGGGGGCATCCTCGATGTGACGCCCTTCGGCATCGATGATGCGGAGGGAGAAGCGCAGCACCGACTCGTCGCGCACCCTTTTCGGAAGGCTGAGGAAATCGCGTATGCATTCGGATCCCATTACGTCATCGTCGCTGAAAAGCCAGATGTAAGGGATGTCGCCCGTGAGGCCGATGCAGCGGTGCCACTGGCCGACAAGGTCGGTGCTTCCGAGGTTGTCGGCAAAGCGGTGGTAGGTCAGCGGGAGCCTCCCTTCGAATTCGGCGGCTATGGAGGCGATGTCGTGCGGACTTGCGTCGTCGCCTATAAACACGTGGAAGCGCCGGTCGGTCTGGGCGGCTATGGATTCAAGCGTAGACCTGAGGAAATCCGGTTTATAGGCAGGGATTACTATGGCCACCAGTGGATCAGTGTTCATGACGTGCTTAAGGCTTGTGTCGGATTGGGTGGAGCAGGGAATAGGCATCACTTTTCTGATGAGGCGATGGTCTTGTAGAGCCGGTCGACGGAGGCGATGTTGCCCTCGGTGGAGTATTCCTGCTCCACCGTGGCGCGGGCGTCATCGACCATCTGCCGGTAATGTCCGCGTGGATTGGTGAGGGCTTCCGTAAGGCGTAGGGTGAGGGATGGGACATCGGTAAACCTGAGGCCTATCTCATGCCCCGTGCGCTGTATGCCGATTTCGAACTGCTCGTGGAGTCCGTGGGCGTCGCGTGCGATCACGAGGCAGTTGTTGAACATAGCTTCCGCCATGGTGCGCCCGAAAGCCTCGTTATGGCTTGGGATGACGGTGACCATCGCGCCCGACATCAGTAGGGAGACATCGTCTCGGTGTCCGAGCCATTCCACTGAGCCGGCTATGCGCAGCGACTCGCATTTCTGCCGGAGCGACGCCTCATAGACATGGTCGAAAGTCGTGCCGGCTATCTTGAGGGAATGTGAGGTCCGGAGGTCGGGCGGCAGCGCGGCGTAGGCCTCGATAAGGTCCTCGAGCCCCTTCGAGGGGTACAGGCCGCCGACATAAAGGATATATTCGCCCGGAGCGGCGGAGAGCTCGCGTCGCTCATGCAGGCTGTAGACCGGATTGTAGATTATGTCGGTGCGCGATGCGGGGAGGCGGTGGAAGTCGGCGGTCTCGCGTGTGATTGCAATGTTCCACTGGCGCGGATATTTGCGGAACGCCGAGGAATGCCACATCATCGATCCGGTGTCGCGGTAGCCGAATTCGCGGAAATGCGTGATATGGGGCTTCCCGAGCGCTTTGGCTATCTTCAGTCCGAAATCCATCACGCCGGTGTTGGAGTGTACGATGTCGGGATTGATGGCGCGTAGCCTCGGCAGCACTTCCTTAAGGGCTTTACGGTTGTGGATGCTGTTGCGCAGGGCCTTCGGGAAAAACTTCATGTAGGAGGAAAGGTTGTTGTCGAGATGAGGCCATGCCATGAAAAAGCGCTCCACAATCACCTCGAAACCTTCAGTCATGAGGGTATCGTGGAGGTGGCCTGGCCCCGGGCAAAGCACAGTCACATCGTGACCGTACGACCTCAGCCCGCGCACCAGATTCAGTCCGGAGATATTGGCTCCTCCCATCATGGAGGATATGTGGAAAACGAACAGGATTTTCATGTATAGACCGGGAAAGCCCGAGGGGGGTACTTGAAGTAACGAGGAGTGAAGGCGAAGAGTCAGAGGTGAGGCATCTACAAAATTACTAAAATTTTATGAGTCGGCAAAGAATGGAAGATTGAAAAAGGGGATTGACCGCAAATGTGAAATAAATTTCGGCCCTGATACACGTTAAGGCGTTACGCGCACGTTTCTTAATGAGATACAAACAACTCCCTAACGAAGAAACCTCCATGTGGACGATCTTTAAATTCACGAACCTGATATATCTGCTCGTTTCGAGCTACATCTGGTTCGCTTTCCTTCTCCCGCGCAACTATATCCCGCTCATAGTCAGCGGTCTGTTCCTGATGTGCTTCGCTTTCGGCCATTTCCGGCTCAGGGTGACGCCGCGTGCCTACGGCATCCTGGGGGTACTGGTGCTCTACTCGGTCTACTCCCTCTATATCCTCGATTTCAACTACGCGCTGACCATATTCTTCTCATATCTTCCGGCAGTGCTGCTCTTCACGCTCGAAGAGCAGCTGCAGAAGGACCTCCTGGGATATGTCACCAAATGGTTCTCCATAATGATGGGCGTCAGCATAGTCTTTTTCGGCCTCTCGTTCCTGGTGCCGCTCCCGAGCTCGCTATTCCTGCCATACGAGCTTTCCGATTCCTATCTGACCTTCGACAACTACTACTTCTTCATGAAGACCAACATGTACCTGTCGGAGAATGCGGGAATATTCCGCTTCGGAGGCCCATTCCTTGAGCCGGGCCACCAGTCGCTGATATGCGCCCTGCTGCTTTTCGCCAACCGGTTCAGGATGAAGCGCCAGCCCCTGATGTGGATACTGGTGGTGAGTGTGGTCCTTTCCTTCTCTCTGGCCGGATACCTGATCCTGTTCGTGGGATGGGCGATGGCGAAGATCAAAAACATCTACACGATGGCGGGCATAGTCTTCATCGTGGGCGGTACATGGCTTTTCTGCACCGTGGTGTGGAACGGCGGTCAGAACCCCGTCAACAAACTTATCTTCGAGCGACTTGAATTCGACAAGGACAAGGGCATCAAGGGCAACAACCGTACGCTGCGTCACACCGACTACTTCTTCAGGGAATGTGTGTCCGACGGCACGGCCGTGCTGGGCGTGCGCTCGCTGAAGGCCGACAAGCTCAAGATAGCCGGCGCCGGCTACAAGATCTTCATCCTCCGCAACGGCTTCATCGGCCTGGCGTTCGTTATGATGCTCTATCTCATGCTTATTCCCCCGGGGTGCAACCTGCGTTACGGCACCTCCTTCTTCCTGCTCATAGTCATGATATTCCTGCAACGCGCCTACCCGACATGGTATTCATGGCTGCTGCCGTACGTGCTCGGCCTCGGCGTGATGCGCTGGAACTATGACGAGGGAGCCGGAGAAGAGGAGGAGGCTGACCCCGAGGAGCTGCCTGCGCCCGAAAGCTCCCCGCTCCCTCAGGGATTCCCCGACGGCAACTGAATCCACGTGCGTCCGGAAGCCTTAGAACCGTTCCTTAAACCATTACCCACATTACCCAATCTTACGATATGATACTTACCGGATACAGGTCAATGCTGCTGTCGGCGTTAATGGCCGCAGGGGGCGCTTCGGCCGGTGCCGAGGCCGTCGTGACACGTTCATCCGGTGAAGAGGTGCTCGTGAGCCTGCCCCGGGATTATGAGGGCAGGCTCGACATCCGCGCCATGTCGGAATCGGGGGAGTACCTGCGGCCCATGCTGTACTGCGACGACGGGTCGGCCGTCGGCGTAAGGGTGGAGAAGATCACCGACAGGGAGGTGAGGTTCCTGCCCGCCGAAGCGCTGGAAAGCGTGCCCGGAGCGGAATGGCGGCTTGAGGTTCCCGCAGGCTTCCTGACCTACTCTCCGCTGACGGTGGAGGTGGCCGAGATGCCGTACACGGAGGAGGAGCTGCGCGCCCTCGTCATCCCAGGGGCCTGGCATAAGGCCGGAGGGGAGTGGACCGGGCTCCCGATGCTTACCATCCACGACGACGACGGCGTCGACGGAAAAATCCCTTCGTGCGGGGCGACGCACCTTCCCGACCGCAACGGATACTTCACTATACTCTATCCGCTGCTTACGAGCCTTGGATTGCGGGGCTGCGTATCGGCCGAGGGGTGGCGCTGCGGAATGACCGGCACCCCTCCGGCACCCAACGACAACGCACGGGTGATGCTGAGGCTCCAGAACGAGGCAGGCTGGGAAATCCAGGCCCATTCCATGGAAGTGCTGGGGCAGACGCTCAACAACTGGGTCGTGGACAGCCTCGGATCCCCCGAGGCGCTGAAAGTGCTGGCGGAGTCGGGATATGCGGGCGACCCGCAGAAATGCGCGAGTGTCTACGACCTACGGACCGGGCGGCAATACTTCCCCTCAGCCGACCACGAAGGCTGGATCGAAGCCGAATCCCGTGAGATAAAGCCGTATGCCGCCGACCCGGCTACGAATAGGGTGGTGCTCTATAACCCGGCCCACGATGTGGACTATCACTGGGGGGAATGGTTCCGTCTGGCCGGGGAGTTCGGATTCCGGAGCAAGGCATGGGTGCAGCACAACGCCATCACCTCGCATGCCTACGCCCGGGCCATAAACTCCTATTCACCTTATGGATTCAGCGACATGGTGCCTCCGTACCAGTACAACCTCCCACCGCTGCGCTCCACGGCCACGCGGATAATGATGGAAGGGCAGTCGGCTCCCGGCTACAAAGGGGAGGCTTCCGACGACAATTCCTGGGACGCGGAGCAGTACGAATGGTATGTCGACTGGATCGACCGATGCGTCGCAGAGCGCGGCTGGCTTGTGATGGGGCTTCATGCCTACAGACGATGCTGGCGCAATGCGCTTCCCGGCGCGCTTGTGTCGGAAGGGGGTGATTATCCCGATGAATGGGTCGATCCGCTGGCCGGAATGGACTTTCTCGAAGATCCGCTGACACCTCCCGCGAACCTCGGTATCTCCTCATGGAGCGAATGGCATCCATGTCCGGGTACGCGCCTTGACATGCTTCGCGCATTGCTTGCGTACGCTTTGGAAAAAGGGATGCTCAACGTAGGCAGCACCGAAGGGTTCGAGCTTATGGGGAACCGCGTGGCCGAGGGATACTACAACGGCGGGGTCAGGATCGGGATGGACCGCTGGCATCTGCTCGACGACCTTGAGACCTATCCCCACTTCATTGTGGCTCCCACGGGAGAGGCATCCTACTTCAATCCGGAGGAGAACGAAGCGATGTCCATACCCCTTTTTGCCGGGGCGGAACCCGGTACTTCCGGCACGGCACTGAGGGTGCGCCTCGACACACCGGAATACTACGACATGACCGGAATGCGGATAGCCGATCCGTGGAGCCACACGGGAATCATGATAAGGGTCGGACACGACGGTAAAAGGGAAAAGCTGATCCGCATGCGTGTGGACTGACCCCATCCCGGATCCGGCTGAATGTAAAAAATGAAAACAGACAAGACACAGATGAAACGATACAACATAGCGGTGGCCGGCACAGGCTACGTCGGCATGAGCCTCGCCACATTGCTGGCCCAGCACAACGATGTCACGGCCGTAGACGTGGTGCCGGAGAGAGTGGAACAGGTGAACCGGCGCGAGGCGCCCATTCAGGACGACTACATAGAGAAATACCTTGCCGAAAAGGAACTCTCGCTTAAGGCCACCCTCGACGGAGCGGCCGCCTATGCCGGGGCCGATTTCGTGATAGTGGCCGCCCCCACCAACTACGACTCCGAGAAGAACTACTTCGACACCTCGAAAGTGGAGGAGGTGGTCGACCTTGCCCTGAGTGCGAATCCTGACGTGACGATAGTCATCAAATCCACGATTCCGGTAGGCTACTGCCGCTCGCTGTATCTGCGCTACGCGCGCCGCGGGGTGAAACGCCTCAACCTCCTGTTCGCCCCTGAATTCCTGCGCGAGAGCAAGGCCCTTTACGACAACCTCTATCCGAGCCGCATCATAGTGGGCATACCGAAGCTCATACATGCGGAAGAGTTCTCGGCCGAAAACGAGGCTATTTCCGCGCTTGCCGACCTGGATTACCTCCGCCGTCAGGCCGAGGTCTTCGCGTCGCTCCTGAAGGAGGGCGCCATCATGCAGGATATCCCGACCCTGTTCATGGGCCTGAAGGAGGCCGAGGCGGTGAAGCTCTTCGCCAACACCTATCTGGCCCTCCGGGTGAGCTACTTCAATGAACTTGACACCTACGCCGAGGTGAAGGGCCTCGATTCGCGGGCCATAATCGAGGGTATCGGACTTGACCCCCGAATCGGCACACATTACAACAATCCGTCGTTCGGCTACGGAGGATATTGCCTTCCGAAGGATTCCAAACAGCTTCTGGCCAACTATGCCGATGTGCCGCAGAACATGATGTCGGCCATCGTGGAGAGCAACCGCACGCGAAAGGATTTCATAGCCGACCGTGTGCTTAAGAAAGCGGGTTATTACGGCTATGCGTCCGACAATGCCTATGACCACGGCAAGGAAGGGGAGTGCGTGATAGGGGTCTACCGCCTCACGATGAAGTCGAACTCCGACAATTTCCGGCAGTCGTCGATACAGGGAGTCATGAAGCGCGTCAAGGCCAAGGGTGCGACGGTAGTCATTTACGAGCCTGCCCTTCCCGACGGCACGACCTTCTTCGGCTCCAGGGTGGTCAATGACCTGACGGAATTCAAGCGCATGTCGGATGCCATCATAGCCAACCGCTTCGGCCCCGACCTCCAGGATGTGGAGGAAAAAGTCTATACGCGCGATCTCTTCCGGCGTGACTGAGGCCGGGCCTATGCGCTGCCGATGTGTGACCGAGGCCCGACAGATGCTTCAGGAAACGCCTTGCTTACCTAATCTAACCTAATCTAACCTAACCTAACCTTAACACTCTATGGTATCATTCTTAATAGCGCTCGTGGCGCTGATAGCGGGCTATTTCATATACGGAGGATTCGTGGAGCGAATCTTCCGTACCGACCCGTCGCGACCCACCCCGGCCACAACTATGGCCGACGGCATAGACTATGTGGCCATGCCGACATGGAAGGTATATCTCATCCAGTTTCTCAACATCGCGGGTGTGGGACCGATCTTCGGAGCCATAATGGGCGTGATGTACGGTCCGGCCGCATTCCTGTGGATTGTTTTCGGCACTATTTTCGCCGGTGCCGTCCACGATTTCATTTCAGGTATGATCTCCCTCCGTCTGGGCGGAAAATCGCTGCCGGAAATCGTGGGATCCGAACTCGGCAAGAAAATCAAGCTCGTCATGAGTGTCTTCACATGCGTGCTCCTCGTGATGGTGATAGCCGTCTTTGTAAGGACACCGGCCAACCTTCTCGCCACTCTGACCCCGGAGCATCTTGACGCCACTTTCTGGGCCATATGCATATTCCTCTACTACGTGCTTGCCACGCTGCTGCCGGTCGACAAACTGATAGGCAACCTGTATCCCCTTTTCGGCTTTGCGCTTCTTTTCATGGCCGTGGGTATAATGGGCTACATGGTGGTCAACGGCGTGGCGATTCCCGACGGATTCTCGGAGGGCCTTTTCAACCGGCATCCGGCAGGTGAGGCGGCTCCCATATTCCCGATGATGTGCATCTCGATCGCGTGCGGGGCCATTTCCGGCTTCCATGCCACGCAAAGCCCGATGATGGCCCGGTGCCTGAACAATGAGAGGCACGGACGCAAGGTGTTCTATGGCGCCATGGTGTCGGAGGGGATTGTGGCCCTTATCTGGGCGGCCGCCGCGATTGCCTTTACGGGAGGATATGACAGGCTCGCGTCATATATGGCCGACAACGGTCAGGACGCCGGTATCCTCGTGCATCGGGTCTGCGTCAAATGGCTCGGCGCCTTCGGCGGAGTGCTGGCGATACTGGGAGTCATCGCAGCCCCCGTCACGACAGGAGACACCGCCATGCGCAGCCTGCGGCTCATTGTGGCCGACGCCCTCGGAATCAGCCAGCGTCAGTTCGTGAAACGCCTGTTGGTCACGTTGCCCATCATCGTGGTGAGCTACCTGCTTCTCAAAGTGAATTTCGATGTGCTGTGGCGTTACTTCGCCTGGTGCAATCAGACGCTTTCCATCTTCACGCTCTGGGCCTGCAGCGTCTACCTCGCCAAGTGCCGGAAGGCATATCTCATCACCATGATTCCGGCTGTGTTCATGACGGCCCTTTGCGTCACCTTCATCTGCTACGCCCCTCTGGGCGCATATGCGGAGGGCATCGGACTTCCGCTGCCGGTGGCGGAATGCATCGGAGTCCTTGCCACGGCGGTATGCACCGCGCTCTTCCTCTACTGGAAGCGTGGCCTCTCCGCTTCATCCATGGTGCTTGATTAGTGGCGTCCATGCCGGTTCTCCATTACCGCATGCCCCGCTCCATAAACAGGTATGCTTCCAGAGGATCTTTCTCCACTACGTCGCATCTTACGCCGTCGATTCCGAACTCTTCCACCCATGATGTCGACGAGCTTGCGGAATTCCTCTGCCGTGCCGTAGTCCTGTCAAGGGATTGGGAGAGATAGATTTCATCGAGTTCCTTACGCAGGATATCCATTTCCGTGTTTGCAGTATCGGTGGCGGTATGAAGTCAGTTGCTTCAGCAAATATAACGAAATATCCGGAGCGAATCAAGTTGACGGGTGAACCGATACGGCAATTTGATTGTTTACCTTGTAAAGGTAAACTTTAACCCACAGCCATATGAAAAAGATTCTCATCCCTGTACTCGCGTTGTGTGGATTCCTCCCCGTGTCTGCGGAGACCATCACCGCACATTACTATGGTTCTGAAATCGACCTTTCGCAGAAGCATAACCCTTGCAAGGGCAGCACTGACGGAGGAGTCGAGGTGATCGTGACCACCGAAGTGACCGCTGTCACTAACGATGACAGCCGTACGGTGATTGAGCGCACCTACTCCCTGCCGGACGGGGAAGTGCTCCGCAAGGACAGGGAAGTGATAGGCTTACCGAAGCATGTGGTGCTCCATAGGCTTTTCCCCGGGAACTTCTGAGAGTAGGACATACGATATGACGGATACCCGCTTCCGAAGGATGGCTGTCATCCTCCGGAAGCGGGTATCCTGGTATTAGTCCGGTGAGGGCGATAGACAAACGACACAGATAAGATTATTCGGGCGTCATAGCATTCATAATGGGCTGGAGGCTATTGCCGAAGAACCCTGAAACCGGGGATAAACCGAAATTCGACTGGGTGAGCGCGGGGGAGATGGACGCCGTGAAGACCTGTCTCTACCTGAGCATGGGATTCGCGCTTTGCGCCGGAATACTCAGCTATACCCGCACGATAGGGCATAAGAAAGAGCTGCATATGTGATGTCCCGGACCCGGCGCATCCGCTGCCGGACCCGGCCTCGGGTGATGAAAGATGAAAAGATGGAATAAACCATGGATGATGGACGGATGTTATAAAAAACAGATATAAAACTATAAAAATCATTCATTATGTTTAAAGAAATCTTTATCGCAGGCTGCGGCGGTTTTGTCGGTACTGCGGGACGTTATCTTGTGGGAAAATGGTCAGACGGAATATGGCACGGAGCATTCCCGATGGGAACGTTTCTGGTCAATATAATCGGATGCTTCATCATCGGTATATTCTTCGGTCTGCTTGAGAACGCCAAGGTCATGACGCCTCAGGAGAATGTGCTCCTCATCACGGGATTCTGTGGCGGTTTCACCACCTTCTCCTCATTTGCCGACGATATGTGGGTGCTCGGTCAGAAAGGTGACTGGGTCACATTCGGCATATATCTCGGCCTGAGCGTTGTGTTCGGCGTGCTCTGCGTATGGGCCGGCCGCGCCATCATCCGCTGATAAGGCGCCCGGCAACGACGCTTCCCCGGGAATCCGGAGGGACTGCCGCATATGGATTATGAAAATAAAGAAATAAGCGTGGATTGACCGGGCGGTCAGTCCACGCTTATCGTGTATGTAGGCAGGCCGGCGGCGTATCAGCGCTCCACGTGCCATCCGGCAGGACGCAGCTTCGCCACATCCCAGTGTATGAAATCGAACGACATGGTGACGGGCCCCTCCGTCGACATCTGGAACCATTCCCCCGTGTAGCCGATATAATCCTGATTCGGTCCCCAGGTCAGCAATGGGAAGAAAGAGGCGTGGGTCATCTGGTCGGCGGTGATCTCTATGGCGTCGGGCCAGTTTTTGCCGCTCCCCTGCAGGTAATAGTTGCCGTAATGGTCGAAGGTCGTGCCTCCCGGATGGGTGCCCACGATCGCGTTGCCGTGGCTTACGGTGCCTCGGTTCCAGTTGCGGTGGATATAGTTGAATGATGTGGCGCATCCCAGTATTCCTCCCGTATCCGATTTCTGGTCGCCGGGAATCGCGCCCCAGTTGACGCATCCGGCCACGATGCCGGCTCCGCCGTACATCATATGGCCCACGATGCCTCCGATCTTGGTGGCCCGGTCGTCGCAGGTGACGGTGCCGAGGTTGGTGCATCCGGTGACATGGACGTCGTTCTGCGTTATCTGGCTGCGGCCAATCTTGCCCACCACGCCGCCGATCACAAACTGTACCTTGCGGCTGTGGACATCGGCATAGTTGGCGCTCCATTCCACAATGGCCTCGTCATTGTCGACGTCCCCCACAAGGCCCCCCACGGAGTGGTCGGCATTGCCGGCGGCATCGATGGCGCCGTAGTTCTCGCATTGCCTTATACGGAAACTGCAGCCACCGTTGCGCTGGCCGGCGTAACCTACGATTCCTCCTACGGTCATGCCATCCTTGAGGGAACCGATGTTGTAGCAGTCGGTGAAGTCGGTAAAGTATTCCTCCCCATCCGCCTTGGCCGGATTAGCATATCCGCAGATGCCCCCCTGGTATTTACCCCCGGCGATGTCGGAGTAATTGACGCATCTGTACATATCGATGTATTCCTGCGCCTTGCCGACGATGCCTCCGATTATGCCGTCGGACATTCCGCGCACCGTGCCGGAGAAGACACAGTCATTCATGTTCCCTTCGAACCATCCGGCCACTCCGCCGGCAATCTCTCCTAGAGCCGTCACGTCGGCCCGGCATACCAGTCCGGTAATGCTTCCGCGCGGCATCAGCGGATCGCCCCACCTTGTCCGCTCCGCATAGCCCACGCATCCTCCCACATAATCGCGGCCACGCACCGGTATGGCCACATGCGGGGTGTAGGAGCCGGCTGCGGGAAGCTCCTTCTTCACATTCACGCTGTGGTCTCCCAGGAGATAGACCCCCTCCAGACGCCCGAACAGTCCGCCGACGCAGTCTCCGTCGGCCACCACCGTGGCGCCGTCATAGCCGAGGTTGACCTTATTCACCTTTATATGGCCGGCCTTAGCGAATCCGGCCACTCCGCCGGCATTCCCGTTGCCGGCGTGGATGGCGGCGTTCAGGTTCAGGGCGTGGGAGTCCAGATGAAGGTAGCAGGCTCCGTTGAGGTCGATATATCCGGCGAATCCTCCGACGTCGGAGGTGCCTTCGATGGAATAGGAGCCACGGCGTGCGCCGGCGTAGGTGCAGTCGGCCGTCAGGTCAAGGATACATTTGTCCATCCTTCCGACAAATCCTCCCACATCCTCGGCGCCCCGTACAGACGCCGTCACTTCAATCCCTCCGGCCTTGGGGGCTTTCGTGGCCTTGAGGAGGCCGATGAGGCCGCCCGTGTAATTGGAGCCCTCGACTTCCCCCTTGACCTCGGTATCCATGAATTCCGAGGCGTCGGAGCTCTGATGGGCGAAGGCGCCGATCAGGCCTCCGGTCCTGTCGCCTCCACGGACTGTCATGTCGACGCTCACTCCGGAAACATGCAGCTCACCTTCGGCTTCTCCGATGAGGCCGCCGGTATTCAGGTCGCCGCTGACGGATCCTGCGGCGCTGACGTCGCTTACCACTACGCGCCCTCTGGCCCGGCCGGCCAGGGCTCCGGCTCCGGTGTGTACGCCCGATATCCTCACATCCCTTATGNTGAGGCCNGAGATCTCGGCATCGGATATTTCCGAGAACAATCCGATTTCAGCGGAGGCAAGCAGGTGGGTTCCGTCGAATACGAGGGGACCGACCGTGTGGCCGTGTCCTTGGAGCGAGCCCCGGAACACAGCTCCTGTAAGCGCGGTGTTGTCGGAGTATGGCTGCAGGGTGATGTCGTCGGTCAGCTCGAAATGCAGGCCATGGGCGTTGAGGGGATCATCCTTGAGCGCGGTTAGGAAATATTCGAAATCCTCGCGTGTGCCGATCCGGTAGGGGGATTCGGCGGAACCTTCGCCCCGGAGTCGGGAATAGGAGTAAAGGGAGCCTGCGCCGGCTTCGTTGCCGTCGCCTACCACGGTTCCCGGGGTGGTGACCGTCTGAGGGTCGTCGGTCTTGCATGAAGTGAGTGTCACAGCCACGAGGGAGGCCGCGCACACCATGTGGATCAGATGTTTCATATCGCGTTAAACAGTTGGATGCNGGGTATGATTCTANATTTGTGGATTCAATCGTTTCATGGCTCATCGGTCAGGCCCGTCTCAGGGCCCGGAACCATCCGATGACAAAAATAGCGCTCCTGACTGTCAGAAACGCTATTTNCCATGCGACAAAATCGCCGGCGGTATGCGACAATTTTCAAATCATTGATTCTCAGANGCCTCTATTTCTCTCGAGGCATCCCTGTATTGTGAGGGTGACATCCCGTATTTCTCCTTGAACGCCCTCTGGAGNGTGCGCGAGGTGCCGAATCCGAGCCTTGCGGCAAGTTCGGCTATCCCTTCGGCCGAGTCTGAGCCGAGCGCGTGGCGGGCCTCTTCGAGACGGAATGAATTGATGTAGGCATGNACCGAAGTCCCTTTCTCGGCCTTTATGAGNTGCCCCAGCGCCTCTGGTGTGATGGCGCACCAGTCGGCGAGTTCCTTGCGGCTCAGGGCCGGGTCGGTGTATGGCCGGTCGGCGGCCATGTGGAGGTCAAGACGCTCCATCGGCGGCAATCCGTCCCCTTCGTCGGCNGGGTGGGGGTCATGGGCAGTGGCCCTGGCGCGGTCGAACTCCTTAAGACGCTCCACCAGAAGTCTGTTTCTCTTCCTGACTCTTGCGGCGTGCAGCAGGGCGAGGGCCAGGAGTGCGGCCAGCAGAAGTGTGACCGAGCCGAGGGCGAACATACGGAAGCGTTCGGCCCTCTTTTGCTCGCGACTGATTTCAGTGCGGTAAAGCACCGTGAGGTCGTGGAGACGCCGGTCGGTAATCCTGTTCGACAGCGAGTCGTGGAAACGCACGTATTCGGAATACGCCCGTGCGCTTTCCCCGTGCCGCCCGGCCAGATTCAGCAGGCGTGCCTTAAGCAGGAGGTCCTTGAGGTAGAACCATGGGAAATCCCTGTGGGTGGAAAGCAGCGTATCGGCGTCGGAGAGGGCTGCGGCCCAGTCGGAGCCGGCGGTCATCAGCCGGCACCTTACGGCGTANAGGTGCTCATATGCCCTTGAGGGAAGTGAAGGCAATACGAGGNCCGATGCGCTGTCGAGCAAAGTCCGGGCATGGTCGGTATCGCCGGCGGAGANGGCGTTGCCGGCCTGGAAGGCGAGTGAGCTTACAGGATAATGTCCGGTGGAGTCTGTCCAGCCGTTGGTCCGCATGTTCTCGTCCACGAGCCGGGCGTATTCCATCCCGGCCCTGTTCATGCGTGCTGTATCGCCCAGTTCGCGCGAAATNATCCAAAGCCATTCCCGGATGCTTGTGGCAGTGCCGAAATCGCAGCCTGACCGCAGTGGATGCGTAATATAGGAGGCGGCGGGTTCGAGTTCACGCAATGCGCGTTCGGGTTGGGAGAGCTTATAGAACATCTGCGCCCTCACCCTCTTCGCCATTGCCAGGGAGACGGAGTCGCCGGCTTCATTGGCCTCCTTCTCCATCCTGNCGGCGAGGGAGTCGGCCTCGGCGAAGCGTCCGTCGGAAAACAGNCGGTCAATCAGCACATTCAGCGCTGCGAAATAATACGGACTNCCCCCGGTGCGCCCCATACTGTCGATGACAGCCGACATACGGGGCACGATGTCCTCACCGGGATGATTGTTGTAGAGCGACTGCACGTACAGCACCTGCCGCAAGGATTCGGCGTCGGCGTCGGTATCGGTNTCGTGACGCCCGCTCTTCCCGCAGGAAAGACACGCGCAGCACAACGACAGCCATAGGACAGCCGTNGCCACTGCGTGAACAAGGCATACGGAAGCGCCGCTTATTCCATTCCTACCGTGCGAAGCGTTCCGCATTTTTTTCATAACTTGGATATTTGTCGGTCATCCGGATTCCGGGNATAGAGTTGGCAGAATTAAACGTAAAAAAGAGGGGGAGGAACCGCAAAATTAAGCAATTCCTCCCTTTTCTCCAAACTCTTACGGATACTTCCCACGCGGCGGCGGGGCCGATAAGCCGGAGCGCCCGAAGGCCGCGCGCATCCATGCCAGGGCGACCGTAAAGGCATAGGCGGCGAATATGAGCCAGGGCCATGTCCATTCCCCCATGAACAGACGCACTGCGGAGTCGCCGCCAGCTACGGNCNCCCACCGGCACCAGTGATTGACGACCGATCCGGCGATGAAGATGCCGGTAGTGGCGCCTATGCCGTTGCCCATGAACATCATGACTCCCTGCGCCAGCCCCTTCATCTCTTTGGGAGAGGCCTGCTGGATGTGAAGGTGGCCGGCGATCGTGATGAAGTTGAACGCCACACCGTACACCAGCATCGAGCCTATGAGCAGCCAAAGCCCGTCGGCGGGATTTCCGAGCCCCAGCATGAGGAAGCGCAGGCCCCATGCCGCCAGGCCGATGGCGTAGACCCATGTTATGCCCTTCCGCTTCAGCGCCAAGCCGACAAGCAGAATGCAGAATGCCTCGGAAATCTGCGACAGGGAGAAGAGCATCGTGGCGTTGCCGGCCGCCAGCGAACCGTAATATTCCGGGTAGGCCGTGAAGTGGGTTATATAGGGGGTGGCGAATCCGTTCGAGATCTGGAGGCATACACCGGAAAGCATGACGAACACAAGGAACACCGCCATACCGTCGGCCGACAGCAGCCTGCGCACCGAGGTGGTGAAACCGGCTGACGCTGACCTCCCCGGCGCGGCCCGGTTCCTGACATCGGATCCGCAGGGGAGAGACATCGAGTACACCCCGGCGGCCACTCCCATCATGCCGCTGCACAGAAGCTGCATCGCATTGTACTGGAATCTCAGATGGCCGGGATCGGACGTGTCGGTCAATGTGAAGTGCAGTGAGCCGTCAAGCCAGTAAGCCGAATTGACAAACCACATGGCGGCCACAAAGCCTACGGTCCCCCAAATGCGGATATGGGGAAAATCGGTGACGGTGCTGAAGCCGTTGCGCTCAAGAATCCTGAACGACACGGTATTGGCCAATGCCATTGTGGGCATGTAGAAGGCAAGGAAACCGATGTAAAGCAGGTAGACGGGTGTGAATTCGAGCTTCGGATGGGAGACGGCGTAATGCCACAGCGCCGTCATAAGGCATCCGGCCGTGAGGTGGGCGGCCGACAGGAGCCGGTGAGGGCGGCGCATCCTGTCGGCCAGACGCCCGAACAGCGGCGGAGTGATTATGGACACTATCCCGATGGCGGCATAGAACCATGCGATATCCCTTCCAAGCCCTCCGGCGCCGAGAAACTGCCCGAGGCTTGTAAGATAGCATCCCCAGACGCCGAACTGAAGGAAATACAGTATGGAAAGTCGGCTCTTCATGACTTAGAATCTGAATTCCACACCCCCGATGATGGTGAAGCCGGGCATCGGACAGCCGTACATTATCTCGTAATGCTTGTCGGTGATGTTGTCGGCCTTCACCGACAGTGTGACGGGGACTTTCGTGCCCAGCGTATAGGCCGCCCTGAGGTTGAGGAGCGAATAGTCGGTCGTAGAGCCGTCGGGGTTGCCGGTCTTCATGCTCCAGATGCTCATCTCCTCAAGAGTGAAACTGAATCTGCCGGGTGAGTACGACACCTCGGCATTCAGCTTGTTCTTCGGAGAATAGAGATTGTCGGAGTCAGTGTGGAGGTACGACCATGAGGCGCTTGCCCGGAGATTGTCGAGGATTGAATACGCAGCCTCGATTTCAAAGCCCTTGTTATGGAATTTACCGGTGTTGACATTGCGCGGGCGTCCGTCGACACGGACTGTCTGGATCATGTTCTTCGCGTCGATATAGAAAAGCGCCACTCCCGCCATAAGCCGGTAATTGAGGAAGTGCTGGCGGTAGCTTACTTCATAATTCAGCATGTATTCCGGTTTCAGGTCGGGATTAGCGGGCGGGTAGAGATATAGCTCGCGGATGTTGGGGGCGCGGAACCCCTTGCTGAACGAGACCTTGATCTGTGAGTCATGCCCGGGCTTGACGATGAATCCGGCCTGGGGCACCCATACATTGCCGTAGGTGGAGCCATGCTGCAGGCGCACGCCTCCGTTGACGTTCAGTATGTCGTGGAAGAAACCCTGCTGCATCATCACGTAGCCGGCGATTTCATTTACATGGTGGCGCGCTTCCGCCGACCTTACAGACTCGTCGGCCTTGTCCGTATTCCAGATATGTCCCCCCCAGTGCTGGAAGTCGATTCCGGCGGAGAGGGTATTGGCCGTCCAGAGATAGAAGGATTCATAGGCTGTGAGGCCCATATTGTAGTCTGTGGAGTGGAAGAGGTAGTCGTTGGGGTCGGTGCCGGGGGTGTTGCCGTCATCCACATTGTTGCGTCCCCAGTTGATGTAGCCCTGCACGCCACCGTCGAATTTGCCGTATGAATTCCTGACGTAGACCCCTCCGGTGCCCCGGAACACATCGGTCCACATATTCTCAAGCGGATCCTGGAGGGTGCCGGGATTGTCGGCGTGGGTCTGCGTCATGTCGAGCATTCCCGCGACGCTCCAGCGGTCGGAAAGGGCGTACTTCACCTGAGCGAACTCATTGGCGAGCCAGAACGCGCTTCCGGCGCGGTTGCCGTTGCTGCGGTCGAGCTGCCCCGAGAGTGTGGCCGAGAAGCGTCCTTTCTTATAACCGGAAGAAAGAGCGAACTTCTGGGTGGAGAACGAACCGAACATCGCGCGGGCTCTTCCCGTGAGGCCGTCGGCCTTCTGGGTGTGGGTGACGAGATTGATGGAGCCGCCCATCGCGTTAGAGCCGTAAAGGAGCGAGGAGGGGCCCTTCACGACCTCCACTTTCTCAATGCCGTTGGCCACATATGTATCCGCCAGACTATGGCCGAAGACTCCGGCCCACTGCGGCTGACCGTCGATCATGAACAACACCTTGTTGCCCTGGCCTACGCCACGTATATTCACCGTGCCGGCGCTTCCTCCCGACACGCCGTAGCCGGCAAATCCGCGCTCGGTCACGAATAGTCCGGGCACCTTGGCCACAAGCACCGGCAGCAGCGAGCTTTCACCCGATTCCTCGATCTGGGCGGAGGTGATCTGTGTCACGTTCATGGGGATAAGGTCGGGATTGGTCTTCAGCGGGGCGGAGACCACTACTTCCTGAAGATTAAGGGTATCAGAAGGGAGCTCGGCCGCTAAGGCCGCGACGGGCGCCATGAACGTCATGGAACCCGCGATGATTCTATCGGTGACAGTCATAGATAAGGTAGCGTCAATAAAGTTTGGGTTAGCGGGCGCAAAGGTAATAAAAAATTTGCTGTTAACATAATATTTACTTAATTTTGTGTAAAGTTAAGTAAATGATTACTTATTGAGTGGCTCTTGAAGATCAAAGGCCATATGGGGCGGAGCCGGCGTGCCGGCGATTCGGCCGTGTAGGTAAGGCGCTTGGCAAGCCAAGCGACCGGAGGACAAAACCGGTGGGAGCGGACGGGAGCGGCGGCCGGTAGGCAGGAATTTAAAAGCCACGCATACAGGTTAATTCTGAAGAGACATCTATTAATTCTAAAGAAACACCTTTTAATACTGAAGAGACATCTATGACTGAAAAGGAAGTTGAATTTTTCGATCGGTTGGCGCCGCGCTGGGATGCCGACGAAGTGAGGTCGGTGCCGTCGCGCGTCAATGCCATCCTTGATATGCTGGAGCCGGCACCGGGCACATCGGTGCTCGACCTCGGTACCGGGACCGGAGTGCTGGTGCCGTATCTTGTGGAAAGAGTGGGAGAGGGGGGACGTGTGGTGGGTGTGGACCTTTCTGACGGCATGCTTTCCATCGCCCGCCGCAAATATGGATCCTACCCGAATGTGGAGTTTCTGAAACTGGATTTTGAGGAGGAGCAGATACCCGGTGAGTATGGACTGGTGATGCTTTACTCCGTCTATCCGCATCTCCATTACCCGAAGGATACCTTGGACTGGCTTTTCAGGATGAATGTCGCACCCGGAGGCAGGGTGGTGATAGCGTTTCCTTCCGACGAGAAATTCATCAACGGCATCCATCATGAGCGGAAATCTGAGAGCGACCATCTTCCTCCGGCGCCGAAGCTTGCAGAGGAGATACGCAGGTGGGGTTATGATGCGGAGGTAGTGGCTGATTCAGCGGATGCGTATGTAGTGGTCGTAACCCGCAGGGAATAGCCGGAAGCGTATGCGGTAAATCAGGGGCGCGTCTCTAAACCCAATATATGGTCGGCCTAATGCGTACAAGCCGGAAGTGCGGGGTGTGGGTGCTCAGTAAGGAATACCGTGCTGCAGAAGCAGTTCCTTAAGACGGAGATTTTCGACACGCAGGGCATCCACCTCGTCGCGAAGGTCATCGAGACGGCTTGAAAGACGGTCGTTTCTCAGCGTCAGGGCCTCAATCCGCTCGGCGAGCTCTTTCTCCTTACCGGGATTATGGCCGCTACGCTGATGGGCCAGGTCATGGAAATGGGTCAGAAGCTGAGTCAGGGAATCCCCCTCATCATGGAGATGTGTATGAGGTGGAACGGGCGTTTCCATGGTCTCGTCCACGTAGAAACCGCATATCGCGTCCTCACCGAATATGGACCTGAGTTTCTCTACCTTGTCATCCGGCATGCGGCTCCGGCCATTTTCAATGGCTGAAAGAAAACTTGGCTTAATATCCAGCATGTCAGCCAGTTTTCTTTGGCTGATGCCTTCCGATTTACGGAACCTTACAATATCTATCCTGCTCATTGGCTATTGACTTAAGTAGGGATTCAGTGCAAATTTACTGAATTTTACTTATTTATCCAAAGTTTGCAGGCATAGAAGAATGCCGGAGCTTGCCGCCGTAATTACAGATGCGCAGCCTCCGTGATGGAAGTTGTATTGATACCGAGTCTCTGATACCGTGATGTTCCTTGTTGTTGATTCCGAGCCTCTGATGCCATGACGTCTGTTGGTTTGATGTCTCGACTCTGAGTTGTTGATGCCGTTATGGCGGGTGCGCCGTACGTGCCGCTATGAAAGGTGAACTGTCATGAAAGGCGAAGTGTTGTAAAAGTACTTGATTACCAAGCGACATTTAATAGACGAATTACAATGGCACAGAAAATACAGTTGAAAAGGGCTTACGACCCGGCCGAGCCTACTGACGGCTACCGTGTATATATCGACAGACTCTGGCCGCGCGGACTCTCGCACGAGACCTTCACTTACGATTTCTGGGATAAGGAAATCGCTCCTTCGACGGAGCTCCGCGAATGGTTTCACGCCGATCCTGACGGACTTTGGCCGCAGTTTGTGGAAAAGTACCGTGACGAACTCAAAGCCAATCCGGCCTTCGGGGCATTGAAACGCGTGCTTGAGGGAAAGCCGACGGTGACCCTCCTCTATTCCTCTCACGACCGCGAGCACAACAATGCCGTCGTAGTAAAAGATATGCTTACCGCTTGAAATAGCCTTTCGAGGAAGGCGAGCCGTCACTCAGCTACATCGCACACGGTGATCTCCTACGAGGCAGCCTGCGGACATACAAGCCCCGAATATCAACAACGGAAGTGAGCCGAGGAGAATGGTATGGATTGATTTCATTTGAAGGGTCAGGCGTTTATGGCACGGTGTATTGTGCCATCGTTTTTGATTTCAGGTGTAAAGTTAATATCTACATACGGCATAATCGCGGATATATAATGCTGTGTGGGGGATGTCTCGCGGATAAGGTCTTGACTTGAGAGCGGATGTGATGAGGAGACAGAAGGTCGGTGGGGCTTAGGATTTCCTTTTGCCTGCCGGGGGCTCGGTGAGGGTGACGCGCACCACGCAGGTGCGGTCGAGGCTGCGGTCGATGGCGGCTTCGAAATGCATCATGTGCTTCGGGAGGAAGCGCTCGCAGAGGAGGCGAAGGACGCGGATCTTTTCCTCGGGGTCTGTCACGATTTCAGTCCGGCCGACTGCCATGGCGGAGTCATAGTGTTCGGTGTAATTCAGTTTTTCCTCCTCGAATTTAGGGGTGCATCTGCTTACGGCCGAGAGGCTGACGGCGGGGGAGTGGCGCAGGCAGTCGATTTTCTCTCCTTCATAGGCGCAGTGGAAATAGAAGGTGCAGGCATCGGCGCGCACCAGCGACAGCGGAACGCCGTAGGGTGTGCCGTCGGGCCGGGTCAGACTGACCGTGACGTAAGGGGCCTTGTCGAATACTTCAAGTGCCCATTCCGCCGGCATACGGCGTGACGCCTTTCTCATTTCTTTCATATATCGGGTAATAAGCGGGTAGGATATGGACCCGGTGCGGAAGAGTCCGGGCAGCAGATAGATTAGAGAAGTCAGGGAAGCAGAAGGGGAGTGAGGGCGCGGTGGAGGTCATTGACCACACGGGCCTGCAGGAGCAGGCGGTCGTAGAGGGGAGTGATGCCGGCGTAATATTCGGTCAGGGTAATCTGGCCGGCGTCGAGGCTACGCCTGTAAAGGGTGATGGTCTCGTAGGTGAGCGCGAGGTCGAACGAGGACGCCGATTTGCGGAGGGCCTCTATGTTGGCCTGTGTGGAGGCGGCGAGGCGTTCGGACTCGATGGCGGCTGCGTCGAGCTGAAGGCTGGCTGCTGCAAGGCGTGCCTCGGCGGCTTTCTTTTTCCGCCCTATGGAATAGATGGGGAAGGCCGCGCCGACGACAAAGCCGTTGGACGCTTCATCGAGTTCGGTGTTGCGCCGGTAACCCAATGTGATGCTCGGCAGCCAAGCCGACTTTGCAAGGCCTACCTGATGGCGCGCCGCAGTGGCCTCGGCCTCGGCACTGACCACCGAAGGATGGCTTCGTGCGAAATCCGCCGGATCGAGCGATGTGGAGAAGTCGGTGGAATCGTAGGTCAGCCCGTCGGCGGGAAACTCCAACCCCGGAGCCATCGCCTCCAGCCGGCCGCGTACGGCTGTGAGCTGAACGCCATTGTCGATGAGCTCGCGCTCGATGTCCTGAATCTCAAGCCGTACGCGGTTGACGTCGAGCTGCGTCACCTCCCGGCGCTCGAAGCGGCGCTCCATCGTAGAAAGGATCTGGCGTGAGTTCTCCAGACGCATGGAGAGGATGGAGTCGGTGCGCGAGACCAGGATCCAGTCAAGGCATGCGTCGCGGGCCTCCATCATTATCTCCCGGCGGGTGCCTCCGATGGAGGCCAGCGCCGCGGCGCCGTCAAGGCGGGCCTGACGGTCGCGCGAGGCATAGAGGGTAGGGAAATCGAACTCCTGCGACACTATCAGTTCGGAGCTGGCTACTCCGTGGGCTCCCGGGCGGAAGAAGGGGGAGTACTCAATGCTGAGCGGGGCGAGCGTATTGTCGGCCCGGGCATCGAGCACGGCAGCCTCGCATGCCAGCGAGTCGGCGCGCAGGCTTATACTGCGCGACTCCACAAGGCGCACCATCTCGCCGACGGTCAGGGCGCTGGCCTCGGCAGCGGCGGATAAAGCCATAAAAGTAACGACGGGAAACAATATCTTTTTCATCAGTCAGCGATATTAGAGGATGACCCTATGGCCTGAGCCGGCTTCGCGGAAGCCTCCTTGCCATGGAGCCAGAGGTAGACAATGGGAATGATATAGGCGTTGAGGAGGGTGGAGGTGATGAGGCCCCCGAGAATCACCACGGCCATGGGGGACTGGATCTCATTGCCGGGAAGATCGCCGCGCACAGCCAGAGGGATAAGGGCCAGGGCGGAGGTCATGGCCGTCATGAGGATGGGGTTCATGCGGTCGGCCGATCCGTGGGTGACGCTCTCGCGAAGCGACATCCCTTCATGGCGCAGGATGCCGTAGCGGGAGATGAGGAGCATGCCGTTGCGTGTGGCGATGCCGAAGAGCGAGATGAAGCCTATGATGGCCGGTATGCTGACCTCGCCCGAAGTGAAGCGCAGCACCAGCACGCCGCCGATGAGGGCGAACGGGAGGTTGAGCAGGATGATGCCGCTCTCGCGGGCGTCGCGGAACTCCATATATAGCAAGAGGAAAATCACGAGGATACTCAGTATGGAGGCGATCAGAAGCACGCGGCCTGCCGCCTGCTGGCTCTCGAACTGGCCTCCGTATTCGATATGGTAGCCTTCGGGCAGAGTCACCTTGTCGCCGATGATGGTGCGGATGTCCTGCATCACCGACCCGAGGTCGCGGCCGGAGGCATTGCCCGATATCACGATCTTGCGCTTCACGTTCTCACGGTTGATGGTGTTGGGGCCGGCGGCCGACACGATGTCGGCCACTTCCTCCAGCGGCACATATCCGGCCACGGGGGAGTAGATGGTCATGCGCCGGAGGTCGTCGATGGTGGCGCGTGATTCCTGACGCGCGCGCACCACAAGGTTGAAGCTCCGGCTCCCCTCATAGACCTGGGATACCGTTTCGCCTCCGGCCATGACGGATATGAAGTCATTGAAATCGGGTTCGGAAATGCCGAGCCGGGCCAGTACGTGCGGACGGGGTGTGATCTTTATCTCCGGACGCTCGATTTGTTGCTCCACGTTGAGGTCGGCCAGGCCCTCGACCCCTTCAAGGTTCTCCTTTATCTCTCCGGCGGTGCGGAAAAGGGTGTTGAGGTCGTCGCCGAAAAGCTTGATGGCGATACCGGCCTGCGTGCCCGAGAGCATGGCGTCGATGCGGTGGCTGATGGGCTGCCCTATCTCGATATTGGCTCCCGAGATTACGCCGAGCTTCTCGCGGATCTCATCGAGCACTTCGCGGTGGGACCTGTCCTTGAGTACGAAAGGCGCCTCGATTTCCGAAACGTTTACGCCCAGTGCGTGCTCGTCGAGCTCGGCGCGCCCTGTCTTGCGGGCCACGGTGCGGATCTCAGGCACGGTGAGCAGTATCTCCTCGGCCTGACGCCCGATGGCGTCGGACTCCTCAAGCGATATGCCGGGCATGAGCGAGACGTTGATCGTGAACGAACCCTCGTTGAACGACGGCAGGAAGCTTGAGCCGAGCGTGAAGAACACGCCGACTGTGACCGCAAACAGGGCGGCCGCCCCCCACACGACGCGGCCTTTATGGGCGAGCACCCACGCCAGGGAGCGGGAATAGGCGCTTTTCAGATGGCGTGTAAGCCAGGAATCCTTTTCAATCGCGGCCAGCTCCTTGTCTGCTCTGCGGTGGTCGAGCAGGTAGCTGCACAGCACCGGGGTCAGCGTAAGGGCCACGACCGTGGAGGCGAACAGGGCGGTGATGAACGCCACGCCGAGCGGCATCAGCATCCTCCCCTCCATGCCGCTGAGGAAGAAGAGCGGCACGAAGCTTACAATGATGATGAGGGTGGAGTTAAGGATGGGAAGACGCACCTCGCGAGAGGCCCTGAACACTACCTCGCGGGTGGAAACACGCCGGTCCGCGGGGAGGGCGCGGTTCTCCCGGAGCTTTTTCCATACATTCTCCACATCGACTATGGCGTCGTCCACCAGCGAGCCTATTGCAATCGCCAGACCTCCGAGTGACATCGTATTGACGCTCTGGCCGAGGAAATGGAGCACCAGCAGGGCCACGAGCAGGGCGATGGGAATCGTGACGAGGGATATGACCGTGGTGCGGATATTGCCGAGGAACAGGATAAGGATTATCACCACGAAGATGGCTCCCTCGATGAGCGATGTCTTGACATTGCCGATCGAGGCGTCGATGAATTCGGACTGGCGGAAGATGTCGGTGGCCACATGCACGTCGGAAGGAAGTGTACGCGCCACATCGGCTATCACCTCTTCGAGCGCCTCGGTGAGTTCGACGGTGCCGACGCGGGGCTGCTTGGTGACGGTGAGTATCACGGCGTCCTTTCCGCGCACGGAGCCTACTCCCAGACGCGGCGACTCTCCGCCTACGGCGATGTCGGCGATGTCGGCCAGAGTCACCGGATACTCTCCCTGCATCTTCACCATGGAGGCTCCGATACGGTCGATGACATCCGTGCCGGCCACTCCGCGTATGATGTATTCATTGGAGTAGTCGTAGAGTACGCCGCCGGAAGTGTTGCGGTTCATGCCGCGTGTGGCGGCCGTGACATCGGCGAGGTTCACTCCGTAATGACGCATCCTGGCAGGGTCGAGGAGGATCTGATACTCCTTCATCTCTCCGCCGAGCACCGATACCTGTGCCACTCCTGACACTGACAGCAGACGCGGGCGCAGGGTCCAGTCGGCGAGGGTGCGGAGGTCGAGCATGGAGGTGGAGTCGGACGTAAGCCCGACAATAAGCACCTCGCCGAGAATGGACGACTGCGGGCCCATCACCGGGGTGCTGACATTGTCAGGCAGCGATGAGGCCACCGACGTCAGTTTCTCGGCCACTATCTGGCGGGCGAGATATACGTCGGTCGACCAGTCGAACTCGACCCAGACGACCGAGAAGCCGGTGGTGGATGATGAGCGTACGCGGCGCACGCCTGATGCGCCGTTGAGGGCGGTCTCCACAGGGAAGGTCACGAGTTGCTCCACCTCCTCGGGGGCCATGCCGTTGGCTTCGGTCATGACCACTACGGTGGGTGCGTTGAGGTCGGGGAATACGTCGACTTCCGTGCGGTGGGTGACGTAGAGTCCGCCGGCGATGATCAGCAGCGACAGGCCTATTATCAGCAGCCTGTAATTGAGGGAAAACCGTATGATTCTGTCAAGCATGGTTCCGGATCTATATGATTGCCGACGGCGTTGTTAATGATTGTGGGTGTGTCCGGGAATGGCCTTGGAGGCGGATGCGAGACGCACATGGACGGCTCCGCGGGTGACAACCCTTTCGCCGGGCTGCAGGCCGGACGTGATCTCTACGCGCCGGCCGTCGGATTTCCCGACACTTACCTGACGGCGCCTGTATCCCTCTTCGTCGACCTGGATATAGATATAGTGGACCCCCTGGTCTTCCGACAATGCCTCGCGGGGCACTGAAAGGACACCCTGGCGGGGAGCGCCGATGAGATACACTTCGGCGAACGCGCCGCTGACGATGCCGGGAGCGTTGTCGAACTCAAACGTGACGGGTACGAACGTCGAGCTGCCGTCGGTGGAGCGTCCGACTGATACCACCGTCCCGTTTAGGTCGGAGGTGGAGAAGGATCCGTCGTCGCCTCCAAGGCGGAAATTGGCGCTGCGGATGTTCCCGGCCGAGGCGTATTCGCGCATCGGCAGGTCGGCCTGAAGGCGTAGGCGGCGGTTCTGGGTGATGGTCATCATGGGAGTGCCCACGTCCACGTAGTCGCCGTCCTTGACGAGGCATGAAAGCACGTATCCGGCCTTGGGGGCCGTGACGGTGGCGCCCCCTGTCTTTCCGGAGCCGGTGGCCTCGTAGGAAATGCGGGCGGTCTCGTAGGCCGACTTCGCGTTCTCGTAATCGGAGGCTGTGGCGAGCTTCTCCTCATATAGTTTGGATATGCGCTCGAACTCGGCCTTCGTGCGGTTGAACTCCACGGCCGAGCGCCGGGAGACGTCGCCCTCGGGGAGGCGGGAGGCGGAGATCGTGAACAGGGGAGTGCCCTGACTCACGGCCATCCCCTCCGTCCATGGGCGGGACAGGGTCACGATGCCGGCGCGTGTGGCCACGGCCGATGCCTCTCCGCCGGGGGAGGCGAGGATTCGTCCGGAGGTGGGGATGACTTCGTGGAACTCTCCGGGGCGGATGACTTCCGCTTCTACTCCGGCGGCCTTTGCCTTTTCCGGGGAGAGTATTATTTCATCGGAATGGCCTGCACGGGCGTCCTCGTCGGTACCCTCCGCGTCATGGCTGTGGCCTTCGTGGCCATGGTGGTCGTAATCATGGTCATGGCCGTCATGCACGGCATGGGAGTGGCCATGGTCGTGTCCGTGGTGGTCGTGATGGTCGGCGGAGCCTCCTCCGCAGGAGGAGATGAGGACCGGGAGCAGAATCCATGCGGTCAGTGTCAGGGCGGTGATACGCCATCGGGAGATGCTGGGTGCAGGTATCATATTCAGGGTTTCATGGCGGTGGATGATTGGAGTCCGGAGGCGGAATCCGCAACAGGAGCCAATGCTGTCCACCCGTTGGTTTCGTTAGTTTCCGCAAAGATAGTCATATTTCAGTGCAACCTGGTTGCTTATCCGTAAAAATCCCGCCCCGGCGCACGGAATTACATTTTTGCAGGTGAACCATCCGGAGCAGGGAAGCATTATACGTATAGATAGATTATGACTTATGGAATTTGAAAGCTTAAGGGAACTGATGAAATCGGCGCGCAGCGTCCGTCGGTTTCAGGAGGATAGGGAAGTCAGCCGTGAGACACTGGAGCGGCTCGTGGAACTGGTGCGCTACTGTCCGTCGGGGCGCAACGCCCAGTCATTGCGTTACATCGCGGTCACTTCGGCCGAGGATAGGGAGAAGCTGTTCCCTCTTTTGAAGTGGGCCGGCTACTTTCCGGAATGGGATGGCCCGGAACCGGGGGAGCGCCCGGCCGCCTATCTCATACAGTGCATCGACACGCACTTCGGCTCCAACTGCCTTTGCGACGACGGTCTGCAGCTTGAGGCCCTGACCCTGGGGGCCCGCACGCTCGGACTGGCAGGGTGCATAATAAAGGCCTTCAACGCGCCGAAGGTGTCGGAGGCCTTCATGCCGGACTCACGCTATGTGCCCTGTTACGTAATGGCGCTGGGGTACCCGGTGGAGCAGGTGGTGATCGAGGATATGCCTGAGGGTGACGATGCCGACTTCAAATACTACCGTACGGCGGATGGAGTACATCACGTGCCGAAGCGCCCGCTTGACGAGTTCATGCTGAATCAGTGAAGAATCCCGACGGGATTGACTGACCGTATTAAAACAAAGAGACTGTGTTAAAATTTAACCGCACTCCGAAAGTCTTTATTCAACTTTCGGAGTGCGGTTAAATTTTTTGCCACAGTCTCTTATGCGGTCTATGAGGGATAGATACCTTACTGCTTGGTGAAGCTGAGCTTGTGCGGGCCGGCCTCAAGGGTCATGGTATTGCCGGTGACCTTCACGTCGTCGAACTCATGCATTCTCTCCACACGTGCGCCCAACATCGGGCGGACGGCTGTTTCCAGATTGGCAGCCACCTTCACCTTGAGTGAATCAAGAAACTCCTGCGGGGCATCGGTGATGGAGGCATAGGCAAGGGTGAGCGACGTGGGGTCGACATTGACCACCGTCTTGGCCGGATTCATGGTGAGCTTCACTTCATCGCCGTCGTGGACGGTCCATGTGCCGGAAGCGTTGACCGTGCCGCTGAACGTGGCATTGACCGGAGTGGTCTTTGCCACACTTTCCACTCCCTGGGTAATCGTATATTCGGCAGTGATGTCGATGGTGCCTCCCACGCCGCCGTCGGTCTTGACGAACGTGAGTGTCGGTGTACACGACATGGCGCTGAACTCCGGTTTCCCGTCGGGATGCCTGTGCATGTCGTCGTGCCCTTTATGTCTGTCGTCGGGTCTGGGGGCTTTCCCGGGCGTCATGCTTACAGTCGAACCTTTCCATGTGCCTTCAAGTTCATTGGCGAGTTTGGAGTCGGCGCTGCATGATGCGAGACCGAGTACAGCCACGAGAGCTGCCGGTAAAAGGAATTTCATTTTCATAATTCTCGATTTTTTAGGTTGATAACCAACTCTGGTTTCAAGTAGAACGCGGAATGCCGGACGGAAGTTCGCCGAATCGGGCGGGTAAGGCGTTGATTTACGGGAAATTCATGGTTCTTTCGCTGCGAATCCGCCGGATTGGCCGTCCGGGTTTGGATATCCGGGTTTGGATATCCGGGTTTGGATATCCGGGTAGTCCCCGTCGGCTTCCGCTGCCATCGTCGGCTTATACCGCGCATCCTTCCGGACCGCAGCCGTCACCCTTTGCCGAAGGCCCTCCCCCTGCTCCGGCCATCGCGCCCTCTATCCAGTCGTGCAGCTGGTGATCGGTGACGACACCCTGGACCACCGCGCCGTTCCCCGCCAACATATAGGGCACGAACTCGAAATCCTCGCGCGAGTCGAGTTCCCGCTGGTCGGCCATTACATCGGCCTTATACTCATCTCCCGAGAGCATATCGAGCACTTCCTCACGGGCGAGCCCTACGCCGGCGGCGATGTCGGCCAGCACATTATGGTCGGCCAGGAGGAGGTTTTCCTCAAAATTCGCCTTGAACAGGTGGAAGTTCAGCTTCTTAAGCCGCCCGGGAGAGAGCCTTGAGGCGGCGAACTTCATGAGCCGGTGGGCACCCATGGAAGAGCATACCTTTACACCGGGAAGGTCATAGGCAAGTCCGACCCGTGCAGCCATGGCGGTGATCTTCGCCATACGCTTCCCGGCCTCTTCTTGCGTAAGGTCATGACCGGCCATGAAATGCTCAGTCATGGTCTCTTTAGGCTCATCGCCCGCTTCGGGGTCAAGCTGATACGCCTTATATACAATCTCCACCGGCTCGGTAAGCTCCATATCGCCGAGCACGCCTTCCAGTCTGGTCTCACCCATATAGCAGAACGGACACTGAAAGTCCGACCAAATCTTAATTTTCATAAAATCTTATCATTTAGTCATGTAAACATCAATGGCCGACAATGGCAAGGGATACCCGAGCCTGATGGCCACCTCCACACGGCGCTTCGCCATATCCTTATCCATCAAACAAATCCGGCATACAAACAGTTTTGCGGCTCCATCCGGAACCGCCAAACCTATGTCAGAAGTGTGAGAGGGGGATGCGAATTATTGGGGTGAAGTATTTGGCAGACCGAAAAATCATTGTAACTTTGCATACTAAAGCGGTTGGCCGTTGGCCATTAATAGGGAACCGGGTGAGAGTCCCGGACAGTCCCGCTGCGGTAAGTCTCAATAAGGCGCAGGCTGAATATCGGCACGCGGCAGGGCGGAGGGGAGACCTCCGCGTCCTGAAGGCGGCGAAGCCACTGGTCGGTAGCGACCGGGAAGGCGAGTCTGATGCTGAGACAAGTCCGAAGACCTGCCTGCTTTTATCTGCGGACGCATGGTGCGCCCGGGTTATGTAAACCTCTTTCGAGGAAAAGAGAGCATAGTATGAACGCTACAATCTTAATCGGATTGGCCGGCGCCGCGATGACGGCCACATCCCCCCTTGACCAGGACACTACCGCACACGACCTTGAGGAATTCGAGGTCGTGGCTCAGCGTGTGCGTAAGGAAGTCAGCAGCTCGGCCCCCCTCTATACCCTTGACGGCGAAAGGATGAAGACTATGGGGGTCAGCGACATGGCCGATGCCCTGCATCGGCTCCCCGGCATAAACATACGCGACTACGGCGGGGCCGGAGGGATGAAGACCGTCTCCGTGCGTGGTTTCGGCACCAGCCATACCGGAGTGATCTATGACGGAGTGGCGCTCAGCGACTGCCAGAGCGGAAATATCGACCTGTCGAGATATTCGCTCGATAACGTCGGCAGCCTCTCGCTGATCGTGGGCGACAACAACGATATCTTTACGACAGCCAAGGCTTCGGCGTCGGCCGCTTCGATGATCATCACGACGGATGCAGTGCCTTCCCCGGTGGATTCGTTGTGGCACGTCACCGCCCAGATGCGCATCGGGGCATGGGGAACCTACAATCCTTACTTCAGGGCAGGCAAGACCCTCTCACGCCTCTTCTCATTTGCCGTGACGGGAGAATTCACCCATGCCGAAAACGACTATCCCTTTACGCTCAGGAACGGTAAACTCGTGACCAGAGAGCGGCGCAACAACAGCCGCATGAACTCCGGCCACGCGGAAATCAATACCCGGTGGCGCCCCACAGGCGCCTCGATGCTCGACACCAAAGTATACTATTACGAAAATTCCCGCCTGCTCCCGGGAGCGGTGAAGCTCTACAATCCGGTTTCCAACGAAAGCCTCCACGACCGCAACTTCTTCGGCCAGCTCACCTACAGGAACCTATCGCACGGGAAGTTCTCCTGGCAGGCCATAGCGAAATTCAACTGGGACGCCACCCGCTACCGTGACCGCGACGGCAAATATCCCGGCGGACTGCTCGACGAGCACTACATACAGCGCGAGGCGTATGCCTCGGGAATCGCGATGTATCTTCCTACGGAGCGTGTGGGCCTGACGTATGCCGTGGACTATGCCTTCAACAACCTTTCGACCAATCAGATGGAGGTGGTGGGACCGTGGCGCCATACCGTACTGCAGGCGCTGACGGGAAAATTCACGAATTCATTCATGGTGGTCACGGGGCGTCTGCTCTGCTCAATCTACGACAACGGAGTGCGCGAGGGAACCCCTGCCGCCGACTACAGCAAGCTGTCGCCCTCACTCAGCGCCTCATTCCGGCCATGGCAGGACCATGACATCTATCTCCGGGCATCATACAAGAACATCTTCCGGATGCCCACCTTCAATGAAAGCTATTACTACCATATGGGGAGCACCTCACTGAAGCCGGAAAGCACGGACCAGTACAACATAGGCGTCACATGGCAGTACGGCGGCGGAAGAGTCCTGGAGTCGGCCGTACTGACGGGGGACGTCTACTACAACGACATAACCGATAAAATCGTGGCCATACCGACCAATATGTTCATATGGTCGATGACCAATCTTGACAAAGCCCGTGCGTTCGGCGCCGACATCACGGCAAGCCTCACATTCGCGCTCGGGCGCGGGCACACCCTTGTCGGCGCCTGCAACTACAGCTGGCAGCGCGTGCAGCCGCGCACTTCGCCCGCTGATCCGGACTACAACAAACAGGTGGCCTACACGCCCGTCCATTCCGGGGCAGGCTCGCTCAGCTGGGTGAATCCATGGGTGGACATAGTGGTGCACGCCACCGGCATGAGCGACCGCTACGGCACCAACTCCAACCTCCCGGTGACACGTGTGGCCGGATACATGGAGATGGGCATCACATTGCAGAGGTCGTTGAAATTCCGGCGACATAACGTGGACCTGCGTGTCGACGTGACCAACCTTCTCGACACGCAGTACGAACTTGTGGCGGCGTACCCCATGCCGGGAAGAGGATGGAGCGTCACCGCCACCTATAGGTTCAATTGATCCGTAAGGGCCGATCAGACAGTGTCCGAAAAGGAATCCACCTATAACCGAATGGACCGAATCAGCAGAATGATTACTGAATCAGCCGAATCAACCGATAACCGAGAAAACAGTATCCGATAACCAAATAAATCAAATTGCAAGAGAGATGAAAACTAACTATCTGATGGGCGTCGTCATGACGTCAGTGCTTGCCGCAGGAATGTCAGCCTGCAGCGACAACGGAGATGAACCCGGCGCAGGCCAGGACGTGAAGACGGCCAGCGGCTTCTATACCGTCAACGGCGGCAATATGAGCGGCAATATTCCGGCATCGATCACCTCCTACAGCTTCGACTCCGGCGAGGGAACGCCGGCGCTTGAGGACGCCTTCTACAAGGCCAACGGCATCGCGCTCGGCGACGGCGCGCAGCAGGCCGTGACGGTAGGCGACAATATGTTTATCGCCATGTACAGCTCCAACCTCATCTGGGCTGTGGATCCGCAGACGCTGACGGTAAAGGGCTCGATCCGGCCGGAGGGAAACGCCATGAGTCCGCGCTATATGGCCGAGGCCAACGGCAAGCTATACGTGAGCATGTACACCGGCTATGTCTGCGAGATAGATCCCGAATCGCTCACCGTCACGCGCACTGTACAGGTGGGTCCGAATCCGGAACAGCTCGCCGTGGCCGGCAACCGCCTCGTGGTGGCCTGCTCGGACGGCATGAACTATATGGGAAGCTCCACCGACGGAGTACCTTACGGCGACAGCTGCCTCTCCTTCATCGACCTCTCCACATTCACCGCCACCAACCTGAAGGATCTCGATAAAATCCTGAATCCGACCTATGTCAGCTCCAACGGATCGGATGTGTTCGTGGTGTGCATGGGTGTGTACGGCGATCCGCAGCATCCCAACCAGGTGGTGAAGGTGAAGGGTAACGATGTGGAAAACGTGTGCCCGGGCACATTCATCGACCTCAAGGACAACGACCTGTACGTGATCTACTCCCAGTCGGGCGGAACGGAAGACATCACTTATAAGAAATACGACGCGACTTCGCTGACTGAGAAGGGTGACTTCGCCAAGCGCCGGCAGGGCACCGACTCATGGATCGACGTGCCGAACGGAGTGTTCGTCAATCCTTACGGAGACGAGGTGGTGGTGCTCTCTTACGTGATGGGCTCCGCAGGCTGGGGACTTTACCGCGAGCCGTGCTACGCCAATGTGTATTCTGCCTCCACAGGCGACTTCCAGAACCGTGTGGAATGCGGTGTGGGAGCCTGCGGGGTCACCTTCATCGGAAAATGATGAGGGTGAGTGCGTCATCAGCCAAATGATCCGAACATGAAAGTCTGTAAGACAGGAATCCTGCCGGGCGCCGTGGCTGCGCTGGCGATAGTCATAGCTGTCCTCGCCTCGTGCGGGGGCAGCCATGGCTCCATCAGGAAAGGGGATGAAGGCCGGACGGTGGAAATGGACTATGCCGAGAACCTTGAAGTGGCCGAGTGCGCGGGGTATACCCTGGTGACGGTAAGGAATCCCTGGGATACGGTCAGAAGCCTGCAGCGCTACATACTGATCGACCGCGACAGTGCGGTGCCGCGTGAGCTGCCTTCGGGGACAGTGGTCAGGACGCCGCTGTCGGACGTACTGGTGTACTCGACGGTACACGGCGGCCTGATCGAGGAACTCGGCGCGGTCGATGCAGTCGGGGGAATGTGCAACACCGACTATGTGGGCAGTCCCGAACTTAAGGCCCGGCTTGCCGACGGCCGGATCGCAGACTGCGGCGTAAGCATGAGTCCCGACATCGAGAAGATAATCGAACTCCGTCCGCAGGCCATATTGCTCTCGCCGTTTGAGAACAACGACAAATACGCCAAGGTCGGCGAGCTCGGAATCCCGATAATAGAATGTGCCGACTATATGGAGACTTCCGCTCTCGGGCGGGCCGAATGGGTGAAGTTCTACGGCATGCTTTTAGGGAAGGACAAGGAGGCCAGGGAGATTTTCAGCACTACGGAGCGACGCTACAATGACCTGAAGAAACTCGCCGCTACGGCGCAGAGCCGTCCGAAAGTGCTGACCGACCAGCGTTACGGCCAGGTGTGGAACGTACCCGGAGGGAACTCCACCATCGGACGCCTCATAGAGGATGCGGGAGGAATCAATCCGTTCAGCGGATTTCCGCAGAGCGGCAGCGTGCCGTTGGCTCCGGAAAAGGTGCTCGGCATGGCTCACGACGCCGATATATGGTTCGTGAAATTCAATCAGGAGAAGGAGAAGACTATGGCGGAGCTTGCAGCCGACGCTCCGGTCAATCCCCGCTTCAAGGCGTACAGGGAAGGGAACGTCTTCGGATGCAACACAAGATACATCGACTATTATGAAGAGACACCCTTCCATCCTGACCTGCTGCTGGAGGACATGATGCGGTGCATGCACCCCGACCTTGAGGTGCCCTCTTCCGGAAAAACATACTACACAAAAATGAAATGACGTGAAAAGTCGGGCAGAAACCATTAAATTCGTCATCCTCGGGGGATTGCTGATACTGCTGTTCATGCTCAATCTCTACCTGGGCTCGGTGAGCATCCCCTTCGACGAAGTGAACGACATACTGTTTCACGGCGGGGATCCTGAGGGGCCGCTGAGATTCATCGTGGTCCACAGCCGCCTGCCGCAGGCCGTCACCGGACTGCTGGCCGGAAGCGCCCTCACCGTATCGGGACTTATGCTGCAGACCGCCTTCCGCAATCCTCTCGCGGGCCCCTCGATACTGGGCATCAGTTCGGGATCGAGCCTCGGAGTGGCCCTGGTGATCCTTCTGGCCGGAGGCACCGTATCGGCCGGAAGCTATTCCTGGGGAGGCTATATGGCGGTGCTGATAGGCTCGTTTGCCGGGAGCATTCTCGTGATGGGGGTGCTGCTGCTTTTCGCCGCGTGGCTCAAGAACAACCTGATGATGCTCATAGCCGGCATAATGGTAGGCTATCTCACCTCATCGGTGATCACCCTTCTCAACTATGTGTCGACGGCGGAGGGAGTGCAGGGCTACGCCATGTGGGGGATGGGAAACTTCAACGGCGTGAGCCTTGGCCAGCTCCCCCTCTTCGCCACAGGCATATGCGGCGGCCTGTTGCTCGCGGTGCTGATGGTGAAGCCCCTCAACATAATGCTTCTCGGCGAGAACTATGCCCGTAACCTCGGGGTGAACATGACGCGCCTGCGCAATATGCTTCTCCTCACGACGGGAATACTTGTGTCCATCGTCACCGCATATTGCGGCCCGGTCTCATTCATAGGTCTGGCCGTGCCGCATATCGTAAGGATGATCTTCCGGGTTTCCGACCATCGGGTGATAATTCCCGGATCGATCGTCACGGGGGGGATGGTAGGGCTGACGTGCAACCTGCTCTGTGTCGTGCCGGACAACATGGTGCTCCCGCTCAACGGCGTGACGCCGCTTATCGGCGTACCGGTGGTGATGTATGTAATTTTTAAGGGAAGGTACAGTAGAAAATGAACGGAGACAGAATCTACATCAGGTGTACGGACCTGACGACGGGGTACCGCGCAGGGGGGCACATGCGGGTGGTGACGACCTCCCTTTCCGAATCATTGCGGGCAGGGGAGATGACATGTCTGCTCGGACCCAACGGCGCCGGAAAATCCACATTGATGCGTACGCTCGCCGGCTTCCAGAAGCCTCTCGGCGGCAGTGTGGAGATACTCGGACGCGACATCCGCTCGATCGCCATCGACGAACTGGCCCGACTCGTGAGCGTGGTGCTGACGGAGCGGCCTATGGTGGAGAACATGGATGTGGAGGCTATGGTCGGGCTTGGGCGCATGCCTTATACAGGCTTCTGGGGGAGGCTGGGCAAGAAGGACCGTGAGGCTGTCGGCGAAGCCATCGAACTCATAGGAATCGGGGAGCTGCGCCACAGGATGGTGCAGAGCCTCAGCGACGGCGAGCGCCAGAAGGTGATGATAGCCAAAGCCATCGCACAGGAAACGGGGGTTATTTTCCTTGACGAGCCTACGGCTTTTCTCGACTATCCGAGTAAGGTGGAGATAATGACGCTGCTCCGGTCCCTGGCGAGGGAGCACGGCAAGGTGATCTTCATCTCGACCCACGACATCGACATGGCCTTCCAGATAGCCGACCGACTATGGCTTATCGACCGGAAGCTTGGCGTGTGTACCGGAACCCACCGCCAGCTCGTGGACTCCGGCGACATAGAGCGTTACTTCCTGCGCCCCGGCCTCACTTTCGACAAACGGGACGGACTCTTTAAGATAGATATCCAGAAAATATGAAAAGACTTAAGCCGATAATGCTCGGCGGCACCGGAAGCGATGTGGGGAAGAGCGTGATTACCGCAGGACTCTGCCGGATATTCCGTCAGGACGGCTACAGTCCGGCGCCATTCAAGGCGCAGAACATGGCGCTTAACTCCTACGTGACTCCTGACGGACTGGAACTCGGACGCGCCCAGGCGGTGCAGGCCGAGGCCGCCGGAGTGGAGTGCGAGGCCTGCATGAATCCCGTGCTGCTTAAGCCCACGGGGGATATGGATTCGCAGGTGGTGGTGCTCGGGAGGGTGGTGGCCGACATGAACGCACGCCGGTATTTCCGCGAAGACAACAGGAGGAGACTGGCCGCGGTGGCGCACGGGGCATTCGACAGGCTGTCCGCCCGGTACAATCCGGTGGTCATGGAAGGAGCCGGGAGCATCGCCGAAATCAACCTGATGGAGACCGATATCGTCAACATCCCGATGGCACGCTATGCGGACGCCGCCGTGATCCTGGTGGCCGACATCGACAGGGGTGGCGTCTTCGCGTCGGTCTACGGCAGCATAATGCTCCAGAGAGAGTCCGACCGCAGGCTCATAAAGGGAATAATCATCAATAAATTCAGGGGAGACATATCGCTCTTTGAGGAAGGGCGGCGAGAGCTGGAACGACTGTGCGGCGTGCCGGTGCTCGGGGTGGTGCCCTATCTTCGCGACGTGCATATCGAGGACGAGGACTCAGTGTCGGTGCTGAAGCGGAACACACGGGCCGCTGACTGCGGCACAAGAGTCAATGTGGCGGTGGTGGCCCTGCGCCATATGTCGAATTTCACGGATTTCGACACACTCGTGCGCGATGGCCGCCTTCATGTCTATTTCACGTGTGACCCCGACCATATCCGCCGGGCCGACTACATAATATTGCCCGGCTCCAAAAACACCATCTCCGACCTGCGGAGGCTGAAGGAAGAGGGAGCGGCCGAGGCCGTGCTCGATGCCCACCGCCACGGAGCCGGAGTGTTGGGAATCTGCGGAGGCTATCAGATGCTCGGCCGCAGGATAGCGGATCCCGAGGGGATGGAAGGGGAGCCGACGGAGGAAGAGGGACTCGGACTGCTCGACACCGTCACCGTGCTTACGACTGAAAAGCACCTCGCACGGGTGAGGTTCACGTACAGGGGATGTCAGAGCGTTCACGAGGGTTACGAGGTGCATATGGGCGCTACCGAAGTGCCGGAAGACGCGGAGCGTCCGATAGAGCTTGCCGACGGCACCCCCGACGGATGCACTGACGGCGCCCGGGTGACGGGCACATACATCCACGGCTTTCTCGACGACCCCGAAGTGACGGATTCGCTTTTGGGTGATTGGCTTGCCCGGAAGGGGCTGCCGGCGGAAAGCGGCATGGAGTCCCATGCCGTATATAAACAGCGTCAGTACGATATGCTGGCCGCGCGCCTCAGGGAATGCCTTGACATGGAGAAGCTCTACGATATACTAACCCAACAGGATTGAAGGATACGATATACTGACCGACCGGGATTGAAGGATACGATACTTAACGGACATGATTGAAGGACACGGCGATGACCTGCACCGCTACGCAGGGAGAATCAGGCATAATTTCAGCAGCAACATCCTTTCCGGCGTGGACCACGCCGGACTTAGAAGCCATCTCATCGAGGCACTCGGCCGGATCGGCCATTATCCTCCTCCCGCGCCGCACACGCTCTGCTCCGGCATTGCCCGGAAATGGGGGGTGAGTCCGGACAACATCGCGGTGACCAACGGCGTGTGCGACTGCATCTACAGGATAGCCCAGCTTAATGCCGGACGGAGGTCAGACATAGTGGCGCCGACGTTCAGGGAATATCAGGACGCCTGCCGGAGGTACGCGCACGAGATAAGGTTCATATCCTCGCCGGATGAAGTGGCGGATGATGCGGAATGCCTCTGGGTGTGCTCTCCCGACAATCCCACCGGACGGGTGTGGGATGCAGATTCGCTACTCGCGCTGGCGGCGGCCGACCGGGGGAGGCTCATCGTGATCGACCAGGCCTATTCCGATTATACGTCGCTGCGGGGAGTGACGCCCGAGGAGTGTGTGGAGGCGGCCAACATCATACTTCTGAAGTCGCTCACCAAACGCTATTCGGTGCCCGGCCTGCGTGTGGGCTACGCCGTGGCTTCCTGCGGTGTGGCCGATTCACTGCGTGGTCTCGGCATTCCCTGGGAGGTGAACACGGTCACCCTTGCCGGAGCCGAGTATCTGCTCGCCCATGACGGCGATTACGTAATACCGGCCGCTTCCCTCCATGCCGAAATAGAAAGGATGGCTGAGAAGTTCAGGCGCATCGGAATACATTGCTTTCCGACGGACTGCAACTTCATGCTCTGCCGCCTTCCGAAAGGGAGGGCCCGCGACCTTAAGGAATGGCTCGCCCTGCGGCATGGCCTGCTTATAAGGGATGCCTCCAACTTCGAGGGGCTGTCCGAGGAGTACTTCCGCGTGGCGGCCCAGAGACCCGACGCCAATGATGAACTTACAGACAGGATTAAGGAATGGATATACATGCAGTGATGGCGGCCATGCCGGCCGCGTTGGCCGCGGGATGGGTGCTCGACAGGATTTTCGGCGACCCTGCCGGGCTGCCTCATCCGGTGGTGGGATTCGGAAAGGTGATTTCATTTATGGAGCGCAGGCTCAATCACGGTGCGCGCCGTAAAGTGAAAGGGGGTGTGATGGCGGGCATCTGCGTAGCGGGTGTATTCCTGCTGACCTGCCTTATCCTCAGGTGTGCGGCCGCCGTAAGCCCCTGGCTGATGGCGGGAGTGCAGGCTGTAGGGGTGTTCTATTGTCTGGCCGGCACCACCCTGGGCCGGGAGGTAAAGGGGGTGTTCGCCGCATGCGGCGAAAGCCTTGAGGCCGGGCGCCGGCAGGTGGGGCGTATTGTGGGGCGCGACACATCGGCCCTGAGCGGACAGGAGATACGTACGGCCGCCCTGGAGACTCTTGCGGAGAACCTCAGCGACGGCGTTGTGGCTCCGTTGTTCTGGTACATGCTTCTCGGCCTGCCGGGAATGATGGCCTACAAGATGGTCAATACCCTCGACTCGATGGTAGGGTACAGGAACGCGCGGTACAGGGACTTCGGCATGGTGTCGGCGCGGCTTGACGATGCAGCCAACTATGTGCCTGCGCGTCTCACGGCCTGGCTGATGGCGATGTCATCGGCGCGGCGCGGCGTGTGGGTATTCGTGAAAAGATTCGGCAACTGCCATGCGAGTCCCAACTCCGGCTGGCCGGAGGCGGCTTTGGCCGGAATACTCGACTGCCGCTTCGGAGGCACCCATGACTATTTCGGAGAAGCCGTCTACAAACCCTACATAGGCGTGACCGACCGCCGGATAACCGACGCCGACCTGGAAGTCGGCCTGAATGTATGCCGCCGGGCCGAGGCCGCGATGGCCGTGGGGGTGATCCTGGTGGAGACGGTGCTGTGGGCTTTATTGGGCTGAGGCTAATGAAGCGGGGAGGATGAGGCTTATGGCCTCGCCGTAGGCCGGCTGCCGGGAAAACAGTGTCCGTAGGTCGGCCTGGCGGGTGAGCAGAAGCGCGTTCATTATGACTCCGGCATGGGTGAACACAAGGGTATGGCGCCGGCCGGAGCGCCGGGCGGCCTCCAGAAAATCGCGTACGCGCCTCTGCTGGTCCATGAAGGATTCCCCTCCCGTCGGAGCGACATGGAGCCAGTCGGAATACCATTCCTGAAGCCGGGGGTCGCGGATGTCGTCATAGCGCCGCATCTCCCACTCCCCGAAATCGAGTTCCAGCAGTCTGGAGTCGGGGACGGCGTCGGGATACCCGCATGCGTCGGCAAGACGCCTGCAGCGGCTTAACGGACTCCTGAACACGGCATCGAAATCGGATCCGGTGTCGGCGGCGATGCGGCGGAGGACGGCGCGGGTCGCGGCTGCCTCCTCGGGAAAGGAAGCACGCAGGCCGACGTCGGTCTGTCCGTAGCATATTCCCGGCTCCACGTCGACGGAAGTATGGCGCACGAGGGTGATGCGCGGAGTGAGGGTTGTAGTCATGGGATATGGAAAGTGGCGGTATGGATATGTACGGTGGCAAGCGCGGTGAGATAGAAGGCAAGCTCGCACAGCATGGCCGACGCTCCGCAGCAGTCGCCCGTATAGCCTCCGAGCTTATGGCGGAGGTAAAGTATCATCAGGATGATGACGCACACCGGAGCCAGCGCCGAAATCAGCAGGGGATGTAAAAGCGGGGGCTGCAGCCAGCTTACGCACACTGCGGGGACCGCCCCGCATATCAGGCACAAGGCCAGCGCGGAAGCGGACATGCGCTCGTAGACTGTCCGGTTCTTGGCCTCCGATTCCTTGCGGGCATAAGGGAGAAAGTTGATGAGCTGCGCCGCGCAGGACTTGCTCCATGGATCGGCCGCGGCCACTATCGGCGGAATCCACCGTGCGGGAAGGAAGGACACCGTGGCGATAAGCAGAAGGACGTAGAATATAAGCGTCAGTGTGCCGTAGGAGCCTATCGACGAATCCTTCATTATCTCAAGTATGCGTCGGCGGGAGGTGCCTCCGCCGAATCCGTCGGCAAAGTCGGCGAGGCCGTCCTCATGGAGGGCCCCTGTGAGCAAAATGCGGAAGGCAAACCCTATCGTCACGCTTACGAAAGGGGGAAAGACCGTCATCGCCAGACAGATCGCCAGGGCCGTCAGCCCCCCGGTGACCCATCCGGCAAGCGGCCAGAGCTCCACGACCCTTTTATAGAGCCGGGGAGGAATGGAGCAGATGCGCCATGCGGGGAGGCGGGTAAAGAAATCTATGGCGGCGAGTATTTTCTTCATGATGGCCGGTGGATGTCAGGGCGTTTTCCGGAAGATCCTGTCGGGGGTGGGTGGCGGTGTCCGGCGGGAATCAGAAATATTTGGTGACCGAAGCGGTGGTGAAACTGTCCATGTCGTTGACCATCCTCACGGCTGACTGGAGGATGGGGTAGGCGCACACGGCGCCCGAGCCTTCGCCGAGCCGCAGGCCGAGATGGAGCACGGGCTTCGCACCCATCGCCTCAAGCATGAGCCTATGGCCCGACTCATCTCCCTGATGGCCGAAAACGGCATAGTGGAGCACATCGGGATTGAGGCGCGAGGCGGCGAGCATACATGCCGTCATGATGAAGCCGTCGACTATGACTGTCATGCCCAGTTCGGCCGCGCGGAGCATTCCTCCCACTGCCATCACCATCTCGAATCCGCCGAACCAGCGGATGATGTCCTCCGTGGAGGAGGCGCCGGAATAGCCGGCCCATGCGCGGGCGAGGACATCGGCCTTATGGCGTATTCCCGGATTGTCGAGGCCTGCGCCTGCGCCGATGCAGCGGTCGAGGGGTATGCCGGTGAAGGCGTGCATCCACATCGAGGAGGCCGACGTGTTGCCGCATCCCATCTCGCCGAAACTCACCACGTTGCATCCGGCGGCGTGGACCTCGTCGACCGTGGCGGCGCCTTCCTCCATTGCTTTCTCGTATTCCTCGGGGGTCATGGCGGGGCCGTGGAGGAAATTGGAGGTGGAGCGGCGTATCTTGCGGTCGATGATTCCGGCGTCACGGGGAATATCGTAGTCCACGCCTGCGTCCACCAGCACGAGCCTGAAGCCGTGCTGGGCGCAGAGGAAATTGATGCCGGCGCCTCCACGGGCGAAGTGGGCGAGCTGCTGCCATGTCACTTCCTTCGGGGAAACCGACACGCCTTCCTCGATGATGCCGTGGTCGGCGGCGAAGAGGATATTGTGCGGATTCCTGAGCTCAGGAGTCAGTGTGCGCTGGATGCGGCATATCTGGAGGGCGATTTCCTCCAGACGCCCCAACGAGCCCTTCGGCTTGGTGAGGTTGTCGATTTTGTCGATGATCCCGGCATCGAACCGGGGGTCGGGGGGTATTATGTCAAAGGTCTTCATGATTGACGGCGGTTATTTGATTTTAAGCGGTATGCCTGCCACAGTGAGGTAGACATCGTCGGCCTCGGAGGCCACGAACTGATTGAACCATCCCTGAAGGTCGGTGAACTTCCGGGTCATTGCATCGGCGCCTATTCCGCCGGATCCGAGTTCGTTGGTGACGAATATGAACACGGCCTCCTGCGCGGTGAATCTCATGAACTCCTCCTTAAGGAAGTCAAGGGCGCGTGCGGGATCCTCTCCGAAAGTGAAGAACGCCTTGGTGGCCCACATCGTCATGCAGTCGATGACGACGGCGTTACCCTCCACATCGTGGCGCGAAAGATAGAGGGGCTCTTCGATGGCGCTCCACTGCGGGCCGCGGCGCCGGCGGTGGAGCGCCACACGCTCCCGGAATTCATCGTCGAGCACTTCGGCCGTGGCCAGATACACGGGACAGGGGTCGGCCGCGAGCGCCAGGTTTTCCGACAGCTCGCTTTTACCCGAGCGCTGCCCGCCGGTAATCATGATTATTCGTTTTTCCATAGGTCGATGATTTCTTTAATGTCTCCTTTTGCGGCTTCACGCTCTGAGAAGCAGGCGGAGTGGACGCCCCTGACACGCGGATCGTGAATGGCCACGGGCACTTTCCCCTGAGCATGAGCTCCGGTGGAGCAGAGCGACAGATGGTCGGGGAGCACCGCTATGACCGCCTCCTCCCTGCGCGCACAGTCGAAAAGGGGGCCTGCGATATGGAGGTCGATATTCTCGATGGCCTTGATCTTGGCCCGGGAATCCTGAAGATGCGATGCGCAGTCGCAGGCCTCGATGTGGAGTATCACGGTGTCGTAATCGCGTAGGGCGCGGCATGCGTGATGTCCCTTCGCCCGATAGTCGGTGGCCAGATCGCCGGTGGCGCCGGGGGGCTGCAGCCAGTCGGCGCCTACGGCTGAGGCGATTCCCCGGAGGAGGGGAGTGGCACCGATGATGACGGTGCGCCCCGTGTGTAGTCCGAGGCTTTTATGGAGGCGCGAGAGGGGTGTGTAGTCTTCAGCCATGCCGCAGCTCCAGAATGTGACATCCGCATGGCGCCCGTTGAGGACAGTGTCGGGAACCGGAGCTATCGCCACTCCTGCGTCATCCCTAATCCGGAGGAACTCTACTTCAGGGAAGGCCCGGCGTAGGCCCGGAAAGTCTATGGCGCCGGGAGAGGCGGGCGTAAACCGCATGGCATACTCCGACGGACGTAACCTGCGCCCGAGTCCGAGGGCTTCAAGCGGGCCTCGGCCTTGCGGCAGGGATCCGGAAGGATAGCCCAGGATGGAGAGGATGGCCGTCTCACTGCCGGGATGGCGCTCCGGAGGCACGGTAAGCACCCGGCCGGTGCGGCCGGTGGTGGCCATGGCGTCCATGTACGGAGTATGCGCCGCCTCAAGAGGGGTGAGCCCTCCGAGTCGGTGCATGGGAATGTCGGCCATTCCGTCGGCTATGATGATGACGCGTTTCATTTGATGCCTGGCAGTTACGGTGGGCCTGAGGCGCCCGGTCCTTATATTTACCGATGAAGAAAAAAGTCGGGACGACTTTAATGCAAAGATAACGATTTTAGGGCTCCGGTGCAAGGGTTTCATGAAAAGAGGTACGGTGCGCTGCGGCTGCGGCGTGATGCCGATGCGCGGGAGGTGGAACTATTGCGGAAGGGAGTATGTTATATGTGCAGTTCAGGCAACCCGAATTACTAAAATACTATTTTATGGAAAACACCGACGATAACGTTAAGGCGCCGAAGACAGTGGCGCGACAGGTAGTGGAAATGCTGGCCGACTCGGGCGTGAAGCATCTCTACGCCATAACCGGCGACAGCCTAAACGCCCTCACGGAGGCCATTTCGGACGACGGGCGCGTGAAGTTCATACATATGCGTCATGAGGAATCAGGTGCCTTTGCCGCAAGCGCGGAGGCACAGCTTACCGGTCGGCTTGCCGCGTGTGCCGGGAGCAGCGGCCCGGGGCATGTGCATCTCATCAACGGACTCTATGACGCGCAGAGGAGCAATGCGCCGGTGCTGGCGATAGCCTCCACGTGCGCCTCATCGGTGTTCGGTACCGAATATTTTCAGGAGACCAACCCGACGCTGCTGTTCTCCAACTGCAATGTATATAACGAGACGGCCGTCACGCGGACACAGGTGCCGCATATGCTTCAGGGCGCCATGCAGGAGGCCGTAGGCAGGGGCGGAGTAGGAGTGATAGGACTCCCGGCCGATGTCATAGGTCAGCCTGCCGTGGAATCGTATGCCGCCGTGAAGAGCCTTTACACGCAGAGGGTCCCGGAGCCTTCCCGCGAGGAGGTGGAGGATGCCGCGGCGTTGCTCAACGAAGCCGGGAAAGTGGCTGTCTTTGCCGGGTCGGGCTGCAAGGGGGCAGTGGCTAAGCTGATGGAATTCGCCTCCAGGATGCAGGCTCCGGTGGTGACTACGTATAAGAGCCAGCTTGAACTTACGAAGGACTGTCCCAACTATGTGGGCCATATGGGGTACCTGGGGATGTGGTCGGCTGAGAATGCTGTGGCCGCCGCCGATGCAGTGCTTGTGATAGGGATGAACTTCCCGTATCCCGGATTCCTGCCGACCGACAAGAAGATAATCCAGGTGGACGTGCGTGCCGAGAGGCTGGGACGCAAATGCCGGGTGGATGTGCCGGTGCGCGCTGATGCCGGAGCCTTCCTCGACGCCCTTCTGCCCCGGCTCACGCAGAAGGCCGACCGGACATTCCTTGACGGCGCGTTGGCCGACTTCGCCAGGATTCAGGAAGAATACCGGAAACCCGTCGACAATCCGGGCTTCAAGGGAGCCGTCAGACCCGAGTACATGCTCGCCACGCTCGACCGTCTGGCCGACGGCGACGCTGTGTTCACGGTGGATACGGGCATGAACAACGTGTGGACCTCCCACTATCTGCATCCGGCCGCGGGGAGGGTGATGCTCGGGTCGTTTACCCACGGCTCGATGGCCAATGCGATGCCGATGGCTATAGGGGCCAAGTGTGCCGCGCCCGACCGTCAGGTGATAGCCATATGCGGCGACGGCGGCCTGGCCATGCTTCTTGGAGAACTGCTGACGATAGTGCAGTATCAGCTTCCGGTGAAACTCCTTGTGGCCGACAACCGTGCGCTGGCTTTCGTGAAATGGGAGATGGAACTCGCCGGCCTTAAGCCTACGGAAACCAATCTCGTAAATCCGGACTTCGGCAAGATGGCGCAGTCGATGGGAATGTATGCCGAGACAGTGGATGATCCGGTCCTCCTTGAGGCCGCGATGAAGCGTTGGCTCTCCTTCGACGGTCCGGCTCTCCTCTCGGTAGTCACCGACACTGACGCCGCCTCATTCTCCTTCTCCGAGAAACTGATGCAGTCGGCCGCTCCCGGCAACCCCGTGTCCAACTTCATGCCTCTCGGCAGCTGAACTTTTGTTGGCGACGGTGACGCTGTTGAGGCATATGGGAACGCGCTCCTCACCATGGAAGGATCGGCCAACTCCATTGTCCCTGCTTCCGGTCATGGCGCAGCCAACATCAATGTGGACTGACATTCATATCGAGGTGGCCGCAACGAGGCTGTCATAAATTCCGTATAGAATTCTTAAATACATGAATATCGCTGAAAATGTTTGATTCTCAGCGATATTTTTTAATATGGTTTCCGAGGGTTCAGGTTTTCGATTGTGTCGGTTTCATTGAGGCATGGGGCGTGTATACACTTAAGTAAACATTATCCGGTGTTTCGTAGCGATTATCTGGATGCGGTCATTGCATCTATCAAGTCCTGATAACAGGTGACCTTATGATACTTTACGTTATCGGTCGACATTGTCTTGAACAGTTGCGTACAGCAGTCAATCTTGGCATTTTCTATTGCGTTGAGCTGCATGGATTGGAGCGAACCCTTGGTCTCGGCGATAAAGAAAATGTGCTTGACTCTGCCTTTCTGCATCGCTATCGCCCAGTCGGGAGCATAGTTGCCGACGGGAGTAGGAAAATTGAATGAGCGTGGGAGTTTAGCATAAACCACCACTTCGTTTGCCTCGTCAAGGTCATGGGCGAAGTTGCGCTCGCCGATACTGTCGGAAACAACATAGTCGGTGACGTGTTTGGTTGCCTGATAAGCCTTGTCGAA
>JAAVCH010000012.1 GCA_014802425.1 Bacteroides sp. | reverse complement strand
TTTTTCACCCCAAATACAGTGAAGATATGTGATATATCCTAGGAAGGTGTCTCCTTCTATAATGCGAGAGTATTCTTCATACTCCTTATATCCATCAACAACAAAGCGATGACCTCCTGAGTGGATAATACCACTTCCATCAGTTTCTCCTAAACTAACTCCCATAAGGACAGGAGCTTTCTTGTAAGGAGGTTCTGTTCCAGAGCCATCCATGAAACTAAAAATCTCGTGTCGATTATATATATCCTTAATTCTTAGGTCCTTAAAGGCTTTTGAAACATCAAATCCTAAAGCTTGCATAGTAGTTGTGATTCTGCTGGGAAAGGCACTCCTACTATCTGGGTTTAAGTGGCCTGTAGGTTTTTTATTGGAATCAAGGATTTCGACATATGTTGCATCAGTGTACTTCTCGGAAGCTAGGGTTTCAAGTAGGTACGCAATGTGAGTAATATTATTGCCTGAAACAATACCATCCCAATCAAGTTTTTTACCATCAAGAAATTGGGGGGCTTTATAATAAGCTAAAAGCTGGCCAACAGCTAAAGGAACACATCCAACTACTCCTTGCTTTCCTTCTACAGTCGGAGCTAAAAGATTGTATGGAGCACCCTGATTCCAGTTAGCAACAGCCTCCGGCAACATGGGCTGAGCCTGCCGAAAAAGTACAGTGTAAGTCGTAGGATTCAGAGAAGACGGAGAAGCTAAATCATTGCTTCGAGTAGAGGTTTCGTTTACAAGCTGAGATAAGAAAGAGTGAACAAAAGTCCTAAATCCCAGATTAGAAACAGTGTCTGAAAATGAAAGGTTACCTTTTTCAGAAAAGGCATATACAGGGTGATTGCCCTGCTTTGCTCCAATTATGGCATATCCTTTTAAATTAGCGTAATTTATTAGATATAGAAGGGTATCGGAGGAAGCAGATGTGGCCTTTGCGGTGAGAATTTCAATATTCTCAATAACATTATCTTCCTCTGCTCTAGTTCCGTCAGAAGAAATCTCAGGTCTATTCATCCATTCGGATGCAATATTAATNGCATCCTTTATGGATCGAGAGGGAGTAGTAGAAATCTCGGAGTTGGCCGGTTGGTTTGGCCAATCTAAGTCTTCAGATTGCTGACATCCTGTTAAAATCAGCATTCCTAAGAAGATTGGGAGAACAATTTTCCTCTTCATGATCTTGTGATTTTAGGTTAAACAATATAGGGTGTGATTGGTAGTCCGGCATATTATTGAATTTTCAATCGCAAAGATAATGATATTTATGATAATTGCAAAGAAAAAATTAAAAAAAGCAATAATTGTGCATTTTATACTGAACTTTGGTCGACTTGCGCTCTTTGCCGAGTCAGGAAATTTTGNTAAATTTGTAGGGAAATTTCAATATCGGCCGCATTGGAAAGGAAAATAATTTTAGGAATAGAATCTTCGTGCGATGATACGTCGGCTTCCGTCATTGCTGACGGAGTGATGCTCAGCAATGTCATCGCGTCGCAGAAAGTGCATGAACTTTACGGCGGAGTGGTGCCCGAGCTTGCCTCGCGGGCCCATCAGCAGAACATACTCCCCGTAGTCAGCGAGGCCCTGCGCCAGGCCGGGGTCGGCAAAGAGCAGCTCACAGCCATCGCCTATACCCGTGGACCCGGATTGCTCGGATCCCTGCTCGTGGGCACGAGTTTCGCCAAAGGGATGGCCATCGGCCTCGACATACCCCTTATCGACGTCAACCATCTTCAGGCCCACGCCCTCTCGCATTTCGTGAAGACTAAAGAGGACGATGAAGTGCCTGAGTTTCCTTACATGTGTCTGCTCATATCCGGAGGCAACTCCCAGATTATACTCGTCAACGGANCGGATGACATGCGCATCGTAGGGCGCACCATCGACGATGCCGCCGGCGAAGCCTTCGACAAATGCGCCAAAGTGATGGGGCTCCCGTACCCGGGCGGTCCGCATATCGACCGGCTTGCCGCCGAGGGTGACCCCGAGGCATTCCATTTCAGCAAGCCCCACATACCGGGGCTCGACTACTCCTTCTCGGGACTGAAGACCAGCTTCCTCTACACCCTGCGCGACGAACTCGCCAAAGATCCCGCCTTTGTGGAGAAACGCAAGGCCGACCTCGCGGCATCGCTCCAGAAGACCATCATCGACATCCTCCTCTCCAAGCTCGCCAAGGCAGTCGAGAAGTATCATCCCAAGGAGATAGCGATAGGGGGAGGGGTATCGGCCAATTCCGGAGTGCGCGCCGCAGTGGAGGATTTCTGCCGGCGGCGCGGCATCAAGGCATGGATACCGCCGAGGATGTTCACCACCGACAACGCCGCCATGGTGGCCATAGCCGGACAGATGCGCCTTGAGGCCGACCCCGGCTACCGGACCGACCTCACACTGCCGGCCTACGCCCGTATCGAAAGCGACAGAATCTGCAACTGACCTTAGAATCCATCTTCACATGTCAACACCCCACAAAGAAACACGCCATGTAGTGATCTACGGCTACACGCGCGAAGAACTCTCCAGAGTGCTCCGTCACTTCGAGGAGCAACTTCCGGAATACGTCGACCTGACGATCGAGAACGACAACCTCGTCACCTACATCACCCTCACCGGAGTGCATACCGGAGTGGAGCTGCTGCGCTTCAAGATGAACCGCTTCCACAGCCATCTCCAGGAGATATTCACCGAAGACGTCCTGNCGATGGACCGCCGCTCCCCGGCCGAGGTGCTCGGCTCAATCCTCAAGGAGCGCGAACTCACCGTGAGCTTCGCCGAGAGCTGCACCGGCGGCAACCTGGCCCACCGCATCACGCAGATTCCCGGTTCGTCGGCTTATTTCCTCGGCAGCGTGGTGAGCTATGCCAACGACGTCAAGGCCGATGTGCTAAGAGTGTCGCGCGGCGACCTCTCGGAGCACGGCGCCGTGAGCGAGGAGGTGGTGCGCTCGATGGCCGAGGGGGTCAGCCGGCTTATGCGCACCGACTGCGCCGTGGCCACCTCCGGCATCGCCGGTCCCCAGGGGGGCACGAAGCAGAAACCCGTGGGTACGGTGTGGATGGCCGCCAAGCTCCACGACACCGTCATCACCGAATGCCTCCACTTCNAAGGCTCACGCCGCGAAGTGATAGAGTCGGCCACCAATCATTCGCTCGTGATGCTTATAAACCTGCTTCAGCGCAACTATACCTCTCGCGAGGACTTCAACGACGAGTAACCGCCGGAATACGGAGCGCCACCCCCTCGCGGGGCCTTGGATCCGGAGAAAAGAACAAACATAGGGAAAGTGTCAAGAATGAACCGGCTTTTATGGACTTACAGGGTGGTGAGGAGCGTGCTCTTCACCGCCGTCATTCTTGTGGCATTCCTTTATGTGGCCTCCTACATACTGCTCTCCATGCCGACGGTGCAGCGGCGCATATGCCGTGTGGCCGAGCGTGAGCTCTCGGCCCTCACCGGCGGGCGCCTCACGATAGGGGAGGCCGACATCTCCCCCTTCAACGAAGTGGTGGTGGCCGACGTCACCCTTTATGAGCCGGCCACCGACTCGGTATGCGCCNATATCGGCAAGCTCGGCGCCGGAATAAGCCTGCTTGACCTCTTCTGGCGCCGCCGCATAGTGGTGACATATGCCGAGCTCCTCGACTTCAAGGCCAGTCTAAGGCAGGACAGCGCCGGCGCGCCGCTCAACATCCAGTTCCTGATCGACGCATTCTCCGGCAAGGACAAAAGCAAACCCCCGGCACGCTTCGACCTGGCCATCCAGACCATCGTGATCCGCCGGAGCGAGGCCACATTCTCGCGCCCCTGGCTCCCGGCCCCTTCCGGCTCGGGACTTGACATGCGCCGCCTCCGGCTCAAGGGGCTCAATGCCGACGTCATAATGCCGCGCCTGAGCAACGACACCATAGAGGTCGACCTCCGCAGACTCGCCTTCACCCTCAACGACCGTCTGGCCGTGGACCATCTGGCGGCCTATGTCACCGTCGACCACGGGGACATCTCCGTGAAGGGATTCTCACTCGAAACTCCCGGCGGCACCCTCTCGCTCAACGACCAGACAATCCCCCTGNCCTCGGGGGGAGGAATGCGGCGGCTCCTGCAGGAGCATGAGTTCCGGATCGAAATGAACGGAGAGAACCTGAATCCCTCCTATTTCTCCNCCTTGGCGCCGCAGCTCGCATTGGTCGACCTCCCGCTCGACTTCACCCTCGCCGCCGCCGGCAATGCCGCGCGGATGGATATGACGTCATTTACCCTGAAGGCCCCGGGCCACAGGATAGACCTCGGGCTTAAGGACGTGTACGCCGAGCGCGACACCCTCACTCCGACCCACGCCTCGTTGCCCCGGATAGGGTGGAGGGTCGCCATAGGGGAGCTTGACATGCACCTCTCTCCTGCATTCACCTCGGCCATGGGGGCGCACCTCCGCTCGAAAGGGGATGCGCGCGGAGCCTCGCTCGTGGAGGGCGCCGGAGAAGTGACGGCAAAAGTGTCGGGCCACTTCCGTTCCCACGACTTCAGGAGCGATCTGACCCTGCAGGCCGGCTGCGGTTACGGATCGGCCGACATAAAGGGCTCCGTCGTGCCTGCCGGCAACGGCTCTGACCGCGTGACGCTCAAGGCGTCGCTTTCCGATGCCGGCATACCGGCCCTCATGCCCGACATCGCCCGGCTTACGGCAAAAGTGGAAGCCGACGCGCTTCTCTCCACGGAGCGCCTGCTGGCGATCGGCCGCAAGCCTCCGCACGGCGTTGCCGGATGGCTTGCCTTATGCCGGGAGGCCGGAGTGGAGGCGACGGTGGAGAACGCCGATTACCGGGGGAGGCGACTGGAGAACATCCGCGCCTCGCTCTCGCGCAAAGGCGGGGGCGCACGCCTTACAGTGGAATCTCCCGTCGACGACCTTGACTTCTCGCTCGACGCCACACTCGCCGAAACCTCCGACGGGGCCTATGCGCTGCGCCTGCTCGGCGACTTCGACGACATCCGCCCGCGGACATGGTTCCCTTCGGCTCCCGACATCAGTTTCGCCGCCGGAGCCGACATGGCCCTGCAGGGCACCACACTCGACGACCTTACAGGCACCGCCGTATTCACCGGCCTGAGCCTCTCGCGCCCCGCAGGGAGCGCTCCGCTTACGCTCGGCCGGCTTGCCGTGAACTCGGAAATCGGTGATGCCGGACGCCGTTATACAGTGGACTCCGACTGGCTGACGGCCGACATAGCCGGACACTTCACCCCCTCGCACCTTCCGGAGCAGATACGCGGTATGCTGGCCGAGGTGATGCCGATGCTGGTGCCCCCGAAGCCGGTGGCGAAAAAACCACGCACCGATGCTGACGCCCAACTTGAATACGCGCTGAAAATCGCCGGGCGCGGCGAATGGATGGACTATCTCCGGCTGCCGGTGCGCCTCCCTTGGGACGCCGATATTTCCGGCCGCCTCTCGACGCGGGATTCCACCCTGACGCTTGCCATTTCCGCTCCCTACATCCAGCAGGGAGCGTCAAAACTCATACGGCACACCGACCTCGACCTGGCCATCCGCGGCCCTAAGGCCGACCTCCGGGCCTACAGCGAGATTCCGACCAAGAAGGGAATGCTGCGCCTCGGCGTGGACGCAATCATGAATCCCGCCGCCACCGACATAAACCTTGAATTCAACAAAAAGGCCGGCGGAGGCTTCTACGGCGACCTTGATCTTACCCTTACGCTGACGCCCGGCCTCAACAGGTCGGGCTACGGCATGGCGCTGGATTTCCATCCCTCGGCCCTTTACCTTAACGGCGCCCGGTGGACGGTGGACCGCGCAAGGGCCGAGTATGACGGCCGCAGGGTCACGGTGAGGGATTTTTCGGTAGGCCACGACCTACAGTACCTCACCGTCAACGGTGTGGCCGGCCCGGGAGCCGACGACGTGATCACCGCCACGCTCTCCGACATAGACCTCGACTATATCTTCGATACCCTCAACATCAACTACGTGAGCTTCGGCGGCCGCGCCTCCGGGCGCGCCATCGGGCGCGCCCTGTTCTCCCCCTCGCCCGAGGCCTTTACGGAGCACCTTGACGTGGAGTCGCTCAGCTACAACGGCGGAGTGCTGGGCGACGGCGCGCTGACCGGCACCTTCGACGCCCGGCAGATGCGGGTGGGGATAGGCGCGCGTGTGGCCGAGGGGGGGCGCCGCGTGGCCGACATCGACGGCGGCATATGGCTCAAGAAGGACTCCCTCTCATTCGGCATCGACGCCGACAAAGTGCGCATCGACTTCCTCCAGCCCTTTATGGCGGCCTTCGCCTCCAAGGTGGAGGGACGGGCCTCGGGACAGGCGCAGCTCTACGGCACCTTCAGCGACATCGACATGCGCGGGCGCCTGTTCGCCGACACCATAGCCATGAAGGTGGACTTCACCAACGTCACCTACTGCGGGCGCGACTCCGTGATCATCGATCCCGGCAGGATCATCATCCCCAGTTTCCGCCTCTACGACACCCAGGGACACCACGCCCTCCTGAGCGGCACCCTGGAACACCGCTACTTCCACGACCCGACATTCTCCTTCCGCATCCATCAGGCGGAGGGGATAATGCTCTACGACACCAATCCGCAGATAAACCCCGTGTGGTACGGACGCCTCTTCGGCCACGGACTCGGCGAGATTTTCGGCCGTCCGGGCTATGTGGGGATACGCGCCGACATGATAGTGACCGACGATTCCCACTTCACCTTCGTGCTCGACGATACCAAAGAGGCCGTGCAGTACAGCTTCCTCACCTTTACCGATACCCGCAAGGCGCGGCGCGAGGAGGAGGCGAGGCTGTCGGGCACCCTTACGGCGACCGACGAGATAGAGCGGGAATTCAACCGCCGCACGGCGGCGCAGACGCAGGCCGACGAGTCGGTGTTCGCCATGGATATCCGCGCCACGATTGACGAGAAGGCCCTCATGACGCTGGTGATGGACCCCCGCACGGGCGACAAGATCAACGCCCGGGGCAACGGGGCGCTCAACATAACGTATGCCTCCGACTCCAACGAGATGAAGATGTACGGCAAGTACACACTGGCCGGAGGCAGCTACAACTTCTCGCTCCAGGACCTCATACTCAAGGACTTCGTGATAAAGTCCGGAAGCACCATAGCCTTCAACGGCGACCCCATGAACGCCATGCTTGACATCCGGGCCGCCTACCGCGTCAACACCAATCTCACCGACCTCGACAAGAGCTTCGCCACTGAGCGCGACCTCAACCGCAGCAACGTGCCGGTGGACGCCATGCTCCTTGTGAGCGGAGAGATGCGGCAGCCCGACATATCATTCGACATCGAACTGCCTACAATCAGCGCCGAAGTGGCGCAGAAGGTGCGCAGCATCATATCGTCGGAGGACATGATGAACAAGCAGATGATCTACCTCCTCGCTCTCAACCGCTTCTATACGCCGGAATACTCCGGCGCGCAGTCTGGAGGGGAGTGGGCTTCGGTGGCCTCGTCGACGCTGTCGTCGCAGCTGCAGAACATGCTCGGCCAGCTTACCGACAAGGTGGCCGTGGCCCCCTCGGTGCGTTCCGACAAGGGTGACTTCTCCGACCTTGAGGTGGACCTGGCGCTATCCTCGCGGCTCTTCAACAACCGCCTGCTGGTGAACGGCACATTCGGCTACCGCGACCCGGCCACAAGCAGCACCACTTTCATAGGCGATTTCGACATAGAGTACCTCCTCACCTCCTCGGGCAACCTGCGCCTAAAGGCCTACAACCACTTCAATGACCAGAACTACTACCTCAAGTCAGCCCTCACCACCCAGGGCGTAGGCATCGTATGGCGCAAGGACTTCGACCGCCTCCGCCGGCGCCCCCCCCTCGTCATCGCCCGCCCCCGGACGCGCCGCGACACGGTACCCTCCGAAGACCTTACGACACCGGGACCGGCGGCGGATAAAGACCCTTATGACTGACTTATGGATATAGTGTTGAGTTTTGAGCCGTCGGACGTAAAGCGGCTGGACAGGAGTGATGTGGCCGTGACGCTGGTCAACGATACCGCGTATGCGGTGTCGTTCGTGATGCTGCGGCGCGAGGGGCGCCTCGGGAGAATGCTTTGTGCGGGAAGCGTGGAGGCCGAGACGGAGCTGGTGCTTGCCGTGGTGCCGATGGGGGAGACGGATAAATGGAGTGAGTTCACGTTCCAGGCCGTAATATGCGGCGGAGAGGGGGAGTTTGAGGATGTGGCGCCGCTGAACATTGACTGCCGGCTGGATACGTCGGCGCTCAGAAAGGAATCGTCGTACAGGTCGCCGGTCTACTCCGCACGTCCGGCCCATGAGGTACATCTCCTCCGTGAAGGGCGCCCCGTGAACTTCAGTGCCCCGGATGCGGAGCGGATACGCAAGGCTATGTACGGATCGCTCGAAAAAGCGCTGAAGGAGAAAATCGCGGCCGATGGCGGCCGACGCGCGGCCAAAGGGAACCGGGGCCGGGAACTGAGCCCTTACAAGGTGCTTCCCGCCATTGAGGTAGACCTGCACATCCATGAGCTCGTTGACACCACAGCCGGCATGGACAACACCGCCATGCTCATGCTGCAGCTCGACACCGTGCGGCGCACCATGCGCGAACACCGCGAACGCCGTGGCCAGGAAATAATATTCATCCACGGCAAAGGGGACGGTGTGCTCCGCAAGGCCCTCCTCGACCTCCTCCGCCGCGAATTCCCCACAGCCGGCCACCGCGACGCCTCCTTCCGCAAATACGGTTTCGGCGCCACACTCGTCACCATCCGGAAATGACCCCCTCCCCGTAGAACCGCAGACTTACCCTCCTACCGTGTCCATTTCCCTNANNGATACTGACGCANNCTATAGTTTNTAGAGCGCATCGTTANTACATCNAAGTCCGGCCCCTGGACAACGGAATTTTACNGTCCGGTCCAGNGANTAGTAATGGAAAGGACCGGGGCCGCACCAGCGGCTCCGGTCCTGCGTATCCGGGTAGGGGGGAGATTACTTGAAGAGGTACTGGGAAGAGATCGACTGGTTGTTGTGGATACGGCGGATGGTGTCGGCGAAGAGCTTGGCCACGGGGAGGACGACAGCCTTGTTGTTGTCCTTGCCGTAGGGGATGGAGTCGGTGAAGATGATNTCCGTAAGGCCGGAGGCGATGACGCGGTCAGTGGCGGGATCCGACATCACGGGGTGCGAGCAGAGGGCGCGCACGCTCTTGGCGCCGAAGCTCAGGAGCAGGTCGGCGGCCTTGGTGATGGTGCCGGCGGTGTCCACGATGTCGTCGATGAGCACAACGTTCTTGCCTTCCACGTCGCCGATTACGGTCATCTTGTCGACTACNTTGGCCTTGGCGCGCTGCTTGTGGCAGAGCACGAGGGGCACGTCGAAGTATTTGGCGTAGGAGTTGGCGCGCTTCGCTCCGCCTACGTCGGGAGAGGCGATGACCATCTCCTTGAGGTGGAGGCTCTCAAGATAGGGGATGAAGATCGACGATGCGTAAAGATGGTCGACGGGGACATCGAAGAAGCCCTGGATCTGGTCGGCATGGAGGTCCATGGTGATCAGACGGTCGATTCCGGCCACACTGAGAAGGTCGGCCACAAGCTTGGCTGCGATCGATACGCGCGGCTTGTCCTTNCGGTCCTGACGCGCCCATCCGAAGTAGGGGATTACGGCGATGATCTTGCCGGCGGATGCGCGCTTGGCGGCGTCGATCATAAGCAGGAGCTCCATCAGGTTGTCGGAGCTGGGGAATGTGCTCTGCACGAGATAGACCTCCGCGCCGCGGATCGACTCCTCGAAACCGACTTCGAATTCGCCGTCGGCAAAGCGCTCGACTTTCATTTTACCCAATTCGATGCCGAGATCCTTGCAGATGGCTTCACCGAGGTAGAGGCTGTTGGTGCCTGCGAAGACCTTGATCTGGGGAAGAGAATTGCTCATAACTTGATATTTTGTATGATATGATGGTTTGTTTTTTCCGTTGTATGTTGGCGCTCCTTTGCGGGCTGCCGCGCNCCTTCNACGGGGAGNACCAGCGCGTCGCGCGCCCCGATGCGCACGCGCATCGGCTCCGTGCGGGAAAGCATTACGTGATGGGGCTGCCGCCAAAGCAGGTCCTTGGCCTTCACCTCCCCTTCATGCAGGCCGGCCATGTCGAAGGCGAGCTCCGGAATGCGGAGCGGCATGTCGACATCGTGGTCGGCGAAATTCACGCATATCAGCAGGCAGCGCCCCTCCGCATAGCGCAGGAAGCAGAAGCAGTGGTGCGGGTCGAAGCCCTCGTGGCCGAGATTGGCGTACATGAGGTCGAAGAAGTTGCCTTCGCGCAGCGCCGTCTCGGAGTTGATCAGGTTGAGCACACGGGAGTAGACCGCACGCAGCCACTTCTCATGGGCGTTAAGCTTATCCTCGGAGCATTTACCTCCGTCGTACCAACGGCGGCACGTGTCGTAGCTCCAGTAGTCGAAGATGGTGGAGCGGTTGTTGAAGCCCGCGAACCCTTCGTTCTCCCTGGCCGACTCGCCGAGCTCCTGCCCGTAGTATATCATGTACGGGCCGCACGACATCATCGACGACACCACCAGCGCGGGAATCACACGCGAAGGGTCGCCGGCGAACTCGTACGATCCGTAGCGCACCTCGTCGTGGTTCTCCAGGAAATTGAGCATACGGCCGGAGATGCCGTCCACAGTCTGCCACGCCGATGTGAGCTGGGCGGCCGAGAAGTTGTGGCGCTCGATGCCTACGATCTTGTCGTAGAGGTTGACCTTGTCGTAGAGGTAGTCGAAGCAGCCGTAGTCGAGGAACGGACGGTAGAGGCCGACATCGTAGATCTCTCCGATGAAGATGATGTCGGGATACGCCTCCTTCACCTGCGGAATGGCCCAGTGCCAGAAGGGGAGCGGCACCATGAACACCATATCGCAGCGGAAGCCGTCGACACCTTTCGAGGCCCAGAAGCGCAGNATGTGGAGCATCTTCAGCCAGGTGTCGGGCACGGGGTCGAAATGGTCGGAATTGTCGCCGTAGTCATGGCCGTAGTTGAGCTTTACTGTCTCGTACCAGTCGTTGCGGGTGCAGAAGGCCGAGAAGCAGTCGTTGCCGGTGGCCTTGGCTGGAAACTCCACGTAAGCCGTGCCCCCTTCGGAACATATGCAGAAGTCCGGGGCGAACTGCTGGTTGGTGATGTAGTAGAAGTTGTTGGAGGGGGAGAAGAACTTGGTGGAGTCGTCGTCGGAGCCGAAATCCCTGATGCCGGGGGGCGCCGCGTCGGAGTGATACCGGCGGGCCGTGTGGTTGGGTACGAAATCGATCAGCACCTTCATCCCCTCCTTGTGGATACGCTTCACGCATGCCTCGAATTCCTCCATCCGCCTGGCGGGGTCCTTCGCTATTGCAGGGTCCACGTCGTAGTAATCCTTTATGGCGTAAGGGGAGCCGGCCTCCCCCTTCACTACATTAGGATTGTCCTTCGGTATTCCGTAAGCCGTGAAGTCGGTCTTTGTGGCGTGCTCGATGACGCCGGTGAGCCAGATGGTGTTGACTCCCATCTTCCTGAGCTGNCGCAGCAGGCGGGGNGTATAGTCTTCAAGATGTCCGGCTCCGTTCTCTTCGAGCGTACCGGCGAANCTGTTGGTCGGATTTACATTGGTGAGGATGCGGGGAAAAGTCTGGTAGATCACCGGACGCTCCTTTCCTCTGCCGACTGAATCGGTCATTGTATCTTTTTCTTTATTCTCCATCGGGGAATAGGATGTTGTTTTATCTTTTCGGTCGAAGCCCTCGTAATCGAAGCCCTGTGTCAGTTGGAGAGGGCCTTTTCAATCACCTCGCATGTGGCGTCATAGCCTACGTCCACGGCCTTGCGGAGGGCGCCGAGCTCGAAGGTGCCCACCTTTGAGCCGGGAGTGCGCACCACGTAGTCGCAGAGCTTGAGGTCCTGCAGCGTATTGGCCTTCGACATGAGGCTGTACGACCGCAGGGCGATGTCGATTATGGAGGGCTTGTATTTATAGTCGCGGTCGAGCGGGGCGCAGTTTAGGCCGTAGAGNACGTCGCAGTGCCTGCGGATGGCCCAGGCCGGGAGATTGCGCAGCACTCCGCCGTCGACATAGTTGACGCCGTTAATCTGTATGGGCTGGAAAATGATGGGGATGCTGCATGAGGCGAGCACGCGGGGCACTATCTCTCCGCGTGACCATCCCACTGACTTGCCGGAGTCGAAATCGGTGGCGCACACCACGGCGGGTATCTGCAGCTCTTCCAGGTTCCTCACGGGAAGCCANGACTCCAGGAGCTTTCCGAAGCGGTCGAGCTTCATGAACCCTTTCTTGGGGATGGTGAATTCGGTAAAGGAGGCCATNCGGTCGTTCTCCTCGAAGCATTCGATGATTTCCTCGGGCGTAAGGCCGGCGGCGAAGAGAGTGCAGGCTATTGATCCGGCCGATACACCGGAAACGATACANGGCGTGATGCCGAACTTCCTGAAGGCCATCATCGCGCCGATGTGGGTGAATCCTTTGGCGCCGCCGCCGCTGAAGGCCACTCCTACGCGGGGTGTCTTGGCAAGGCCGATGGACTCAAGTAAACCGTCAATTTTCCAGATCATAATCCTTTGTCGCGGGGGCTTTGATGGCCGTCCGTAGTGCAAAATTAATAAATCCCCTTATCATAACGAAATAAATTCGTCATCATAAGGGGATTTTTTATGTCATGGCCGGGCTGACGGGCATGGAGTCCGGGNGTCCCCGGGAGGGGCGGAGGCCCGGCGGGGAGGGGCGTTTCAGGTGATTACCAGATGATAACGCGCTCCTCGGCGGGGCGGAACATCTTGTCGCCTTCCTTGATGCCGAATGCCTCGAAGAAGGGCTCGATGTTCTTGAGGGAGACGTTGACGCGGTTGGTGCCGAGCGAGTGTACGTCGCTCTGGGTGAGGTTGCGCTTCTCCGCCTCGCGGATATTGCCTCCCCAGAGGTTGGCGTAGTTCATGTAGAACACCTTGATGGGGTCGTAGCCGTCGATGAGGGCTTCGGAGGAAGTCACGTCGACGCCTTTTTTCTTCTGCGAGTCGAGGAACGCGGTCATGGCCACGCGGAGGCCTCCCTGGTCGGCGATGTTCTCGCCAAGGGTGTACTGACCGTTGGCCATGAGGCCGGGGAGCACCTCCACTTCGTCAAACTGCTTCACGAGCCCCTGTGTGAGCTCCGTGAAGGCCTGTGCGTCTTCGGGTGTCCACCAGTTGACCATATTGCCGTAGGCGTCGAAGTTGCAGCCCTGNTCGTCGAAGCCGTGTGTGAGCTCGTGGCCGATCACCACGCCGATGCCGCCGTAGTTCTCGGCGTCGGAGGATTCCGGGTCAAAGAAGGGNGCCTGCAGGATGGCGGCGGGGAACACGATCTCGTTGTTGAGGGGATTGTAGTAGGCGTTGACGGTCTGGGGAGTCATGCCCCATTCCGTACGGTCGACGGGCTTGCCCCATTTCTTGAGGTAGTCCTTGATATGCCAGTCGGAGGCGTTGCGGGCGTTCTCGTAGTAGGAGTATTCGGGACGCACGTCCATCGAGGAATAGTCCTTCCACTGGTCGGGATAACCGATCTTGACCGTGATGGCGTTGAGCTTCTTGATGGCCTGGAGCTTTGTCTCGTCGCTCATCCAGGGGAGGTTGATGATGTGCTTGCCGAGGGCTGTGCGGAGGTTCTCCACGAGACCCTCCATGTAGGTCTTCGACGATTCGGGGAAGTACTCGCGCACGTAGAGCTCGCCGATGGCCTCGCCGAGGAAGTTCTCCGTAGTGCCCTGGATGCGCTTCCAGCGGGGCTGCTGCTGCTGCACTCCGGAGCGCACTTTGGCGAATTCGAACGAAGTGTTCACGAAGTCGTCGCTCAGGTANGGAGCGGCCTGGCGCACGAAGTTCCAGAGATAGTAGTCCTTCTTCTCGCGGTCGTTGAGGGAGGCCATGAGGTTNTCGGCCTGCTTCACGGTGTTGATTTCGGTGACGATGAACTTATCGGGAGTCTGGATGCCCATTGTCTCTACGAAGAAGCGGTCCCAGGGGAGGTTGGGATAGTTGGCCTTGACCCAGGCGATGTCGCGCACGTTGTTCATGGCGGGGAGGTTGCGGCTCTCTTCGCGGGTCCATGTGGAGTCGGCGAGGAGGGTCTCNACCTTCATCACGTTCTGGGCGATGCGCTTTGCGTCCTTGCCGGAGTAGCCGGCGTTCTTCATCTGCTTTTCGATGAGCTCCACGTAGGCCTTGCGGATTTTCTTGTTTTCGGGGTCTTGGGCCAGGTAGTAGTCGCGGTCGCCGAGGGCGATGCCGCCTCCGCTGATGTACATGGCGTATTCGGCGGAGTTGTTGAGGTCCTCCTGCATTCCGATGTTAAGGAAGGGGGAGCCGTATTTCTCATGCATCCAGAGGAAGATGTCGGTCATCTGCTCGGGCTTGGCGGATTCGATTTTGCGGAGGTCGGCCTGGATGGGGGTGGCGCCGAGCTTGTTGCGGCGGATGGAGTCCATGCCGGTCTGGTAGAGTGCGGCGATCTTGTAGTCGACAGTGCCGGGAGCGGGCTGGGCGTCGGCGATGCGGCTGAAGATGCGGCGCAGGCGGTTGTCGCTTGAATCGGAGAGGATGTTGAATTTGCCGTAGCGGGCGTATTCGGGAGTCAGCGGGTTGGCTTCCATCCAGTTCTGGTTGACGTAGAGATAGAAGTCCTCCTTCGGGTTGAGCGACTCGTTGACCTGTCCGGCGAGGCTCTTGAGGTGTTCGGCCGATGCGCCGAGGGCCACGAGGGCTGCGGCTCCGGCGAGGATAAGGCGAGTTTTTTTCATAAGGGTTGAAGTTATTGTTGATGTTTTACAGTAAGATTTATCCTTAGGGGTCGGGGCGGTATTCAAGGATGTCGCCCGGCTGGCATTCGAGTATTTCACAGATGCTCTGCAGGGTCGAGAAGCGTATGGCCTTGGCTTTGCCTGTCTTGAGGATGGAGAGATTGGAGGGAGTTATCCCCATCCGCTCGCTCAGCTCGCCGAGCGAGATCTTGCGCCGGGCCATCATTACGTCCAGATTTACTATTATCGGCATTGCGGTAGGGGATTAGATGGTGAGTTCCTGATCCTGCTGGATTTCGAGTCCGCGGGCCCAGATCTGGGCCATGAGCAGGGATATGGCGCCCAGCATGAGGTTGCTCCATGGGAAAATCCAGGATGAAGTGATGTCGTAGCCTTTAAGCTCGAACGCGAGCGAGGCTATGATATGGTCGGTGAACACACCGGAGAGAATCTCGATGGCNGAGATGGCGAAAAGCATATAGGACGATATGCGGAGCAGCTTCACGTTCTCGCTGACGAAGATGCGTTCCTTCGATATGTTGGCGATGAAGCGTATGAATTTCCACAGCAGTATGCCGAGGCACACGAGCGAGAGCACCAGTGACACGACATTGAACGTAAGGGTCCAGGAGGACACACTCCCCTCAGGCACCATCACCGTCACGCGGTCGATGACGATGGGGTACCGCTGGGCGTTGTTGAAGTTGATGGAGTCGGTNGGCTGGAGCATCTGCATTGTCTCCGGTTTGAATTTCACCACCAGCGGTATGTCGTCCCCTTNATGACCCGGTGTCTCTTCCAGGCCGTCGGCCAGCCCCATGCTGAATCCCTCCACGCCGAGGCTGATGGCATTGTAGGTAGGTATAAGCACGGAGGCTGCGGTGATGGCCAGTACTATTACGGACAGTATGTAGATTGTAGTTTTCTTCATCGTCCGCAAAGGTACGAATTTTTATTGAAAAACAATAAAAAATTCTGATTAAATGATATGCGTGGATGTTTTCTTTGCAGTGGCGGAGGTTTTTGGCGGTGTCAGCGTTACGGGGGCGCCCCCGGCGGGTGCGGATTATCGGAGGGCGGGGTGCGGATTATCGGAGGGCGGAGCGCATGGTGGAGAGTTTGTTTTCGGTCTCGGTCCACTCGTCGGCGCCCACGGAGGCCGACCCTATTCCTCCGCCCGCGTAGAGGAGGAGCCGGGACATCTGCGGGAGCATGAGGCCGGAGCGGAGGTTGACGTAGGCGTTTACCTCATCCGGGGCGGCGAATCCTATGGTGCCTCCGTAGCAGTATCTGGGGGTGGCCTCATGGCGGGTTATGAACTCCATCGCCTCCTTGCGCGGATATCCGCTCAGGGCGGGAGTGGGGGAGAGGCGCCTGATTACGGTTTCGGCCGTAGGCATTAGGGGGGCGTCGTGGGGCATGGGGGCGGAGATACGGGTACACAGGTGCTCCACGCGGCCTGCGCCGAGAGTGACGCGGGGTGCGGCGGTGGCTTCGAGTCCGGACTCATCCATGCATGAGAGGATGAAGCGGGTCACGATTTCCTGCTCCCGTATGTTTTTGGCGTCCCATTCACCGGCGGAGCCGCGCAGGCGCGTGCCGGCAAGCGACATGGTGGCCAGCCTCTCGCGCCCGGCATGAAGCAGCAGTTCCGGCGAGGCGCCGATCCATGTGCCGGTGGCGGGGGTGGAAAAAAGGAAGACGCAGGCGTCGGGAAATCTTCCGGCAAGTGTCCTGAACAGTTCCATGGGTTGCCGGCGGCACTCTTCGCTGACTGTCTTTGCCGCGATGATCTTGCCGTATTCGCCCGAAGCCTTTTCCCACCGGCCGATTTCATTGACGATTTCACCTACATATTGCAGATGACGCTCCCTTGGCGTGGAGGCCGGGATAAGGTCCCTTTCGGAGTGTGCGAACGCGGTGCTGTTCCGCAGGCTCCACTCTGCCGCCTCCCGGTCGGTGAAGCCGTAGCCGGCGGGAATGGTGGAGACCGGGGCGTCCAGTCCGAACGGAGAGAAGAAGAAGCCTTCCGAGAGTCCGTCGGCCACGTGAAGTGAAGCGCCACGGATTATTTCCGTGGCGTCAGGCAGCCGTATGGCGAAAAAGCTGGTGCAATCCTCTTTAGACAGCATGGCCGATAAGTTCGAATGGAAGGGCTTGGTCGATTTCTACGTTGATGAATGTGCCGGGAGCGGCGTCGCAATCGCGGATGATTACCTCGGGGTCCACTTCGGGGGAGTCCCATTCGGTGCGTCCCACGCAGTCGGCCCCTTCGCGGCGCTCCACGAGCACCCGCACACGGAATCCGACAAGCTGTTCGTTGAGCTCAAGGGCGATGTTCTCCTGCACCTCCATCAGGAGCGACAGGCGACGCTGCTTCACGTCGTCGGGTATGGAGTCGTCGAGATGCCGCGCGGCCCATGTGCCTTCCTCCTCGCAGTAGGCGAAGGCTCCCATGCGGTCGAACCTCGCTTCCCTTACGAACTCAAGCAGCTCCGCGAATTCCTTCTCCCCCTCGCCGGGAAAGCCCACCATGAGGGTGGTGCGGATGCGTATGCCGGGTACCTCGCCGCGCAGGCGGCCGATGAACCGCAGCGTCTCCTCTTTCGAGATATGGCGGCGCATGTTGGTCAGCACGTTGTCCGACACATGCTGCAGGGCCACGTCAAGGTAATTGCACACGTTGGGGCGGCGGCGCATCACCTCCAGTATGTCGTAGGGAAAATCGGACGGATAGGCGTAATGCAGGCGTATCCATTCCACTCCGGGAATCTCGGCCATGGCGTCGATGAGCCGGGCCAGGCGCGGTTCGCCGTAAAGGTCCTTGCCGTAGGAGGAAAGATCCTGGGCGATGACGTTGAATTCCTTTACTCCCCGGGCCACGAGGTCGCGGGTCTCTGCAAGGATCTCCTCGACGGGGCGCGAGGTGTGGCGCCCGGTGATGAGGGGAATGGCGCAGAAGGAGCAGAAGCGGTCGCACCCTTCGGAGACCTTCATGTAGGCGTTCCATCCGGGAGTGGTGAGGGTGCGGTCCCACACGGTGGGTGTCTCCGGCTCGGCCGTAAGGTCGGGGAGGTCGTCGATGAAGGCGTTCCAGTTGAACTTGCCGTACCAACGGTCGACTTCGGGAATCTCCTCCTCCAGCTCCTTCAGGTAGCGCTCGGCCAGACATCCCATCACGGCGATGTTGCCTATGCGCCCTTCCTGCTTGGCCTCTATGAGCTCCAGGATAAGGTTGATGGACTCCTCCTTGGCGTCGCCTATGAATCCGCAGGTGTTGACCACCACCCAGGCCCCGCGCGGGTCTTCCGGGTCATGGACGGCGTGATACCCTTTGGCCTCCAGCCGGCGCAGCATGCGCTCGGAATCCACCAGATTCTTCGAGCATCCCATCGAGATGACGTCGATGCGTCCGCTTTCGGGGGAGAGAGCCTCTTCCTGCCCGGTCATATCTTCGGTTCCGGTCATGCGTCACTTATTTTGCGAAGAGTGATTTTACGAATTCCTTGGCGTTGAAGATCTGAAGGTCCTCGGGTTTTTCGCCAAGTCCGATATACTTGATGGGTATCTTGTGCTTGTTGGAGATGCCGATGATGACTCCGCCCTTGGCTGTGCCGTCGAGTTTGGTCACGGCGAGGGTGTTGACATTGGTCACTGCGGAGAACTGCGCGGCCTGCTCGTAGGCGTTCTGTCCCGTCGAGCCGTCGAGCACGAGCAGCACCTCCTGCGGAGCGTCGGGCACCACGCGCTGCATCACCTTGCTGATTTTCTCAAGCTCGCGCATGAGGCCGGTCTTGTTGTGGAGGCGCCCGGCTGTGTCGATGATCACCACATCGGCGCCCTGGGCTTTGGCGGCGCTCACCGTATCGAAGGCCACGGCAGCCGGATCGGCCCCCATTTTCTGCTTGATGACGGTGGCTCCGGTGCGCTGGCCCCAGATGTCGAGCTGTTCGATGGCGGCTGCGCGGAAGGTGTCGGATGCTCCGAGGAAAACCTTATTTCCCGCTTTGGCGTACTGGTAGGCGAGCTTGCCGATGGTGGTGGTCTTGCCTACACCGTTGACGCCCACTACGAGTATGACGTAAGGCTTCCTGTCGGCGGGCACTTCGAAGTCGCCCAGTCCGGCGTCTTCGTCCTTGTAGTTGGGGGCGATCATATCGGAGATTTCCTCGGCCAGAAGGTTGTGGAGGTCGGAGGTGGACACGTACTTGTCGCGAGCCACACGCTTTTCAAGCCGCTCGATGATTTCGATGGTTGTGTCCACGCCTACGTCGGAGGTGGCGAACACTTCCTCAAGATTGTCGAGCACCTCATCGTCGACCTTCGATTTTCCTGCCACGGCGCGGGTGATTTTATCCCATACGCCCTGCTTGGTCTTTTCGAGGCCCTGGTCGAGTTTCTCCTTTTTTTCTTTGGAAAAGAGTTTATTGAAAAATCCCATATATGGTGTGTATTGATTTACTTGCAACTGCCGTCCCGGTGTCAGGCGGAATTATCCCGCAAATTTACTAAAAAATTGTGTGTCGGCAAAATGCGGTTTTTTCCGTTTCCGCTCTTTGTCGGCAGAATGCGGTTTCCCTACTCTCGCTCCTGCCGGGAATCAGGCCTCATTTCGGAGAGATGGATGATGCGTTGGTTGGATGAGCCCCGGAAGAGCAGCTCGGGGTCGCGCAGGCTCTCCACAAAGGGACCCTCCACCACGGTGTCGATGTCGCTTATGGCCCGCTTCAGGCGCGGATCGGCCATGATTTCCTCTATGGTGTAGCCCGTATAGAGCCAGATTCCTTTTCCCGTGCGGCGTTTGATTTCGGCCGCGAGCGCCGCCACTGACTCGGGGTGCATCAGAGGGTCGCCTCCGGTGAGGGTGACGTCGAAGTCCTCTTCTTCGATTACATCGAGAAGGTCGGAGAGTGTCATTTCGTCGCCACCGTTGAAATCCCACGAATCGGGGTTATGGCATCCGGGGCAGGCATGGTCGCATCCGGCGAAGTATATGGAGGTACGCAGGCCCGGGCCGTCGACTGTCGTGCCGAGGCGTATGTCAAGTACGCGGAAGGTCATCCCGGCACTGACGCCGGGATGACCTTTATAGTCTTGCTGTCGGTTCATTTTTATAATCTTTCGCTTATGTGTCGGCATGGCGGGGCGTATCGTAGTGGGGGCCATGTGGCCGCTGGCCTCGTCCCGGGCCGTCAGCGTCGGGTAATCATGGAGTCGAGTGCGGAGAGGGTGGCGATATCCACCGCCTCGTCGACCGTGGCGTTCACACCCAGGAAGTAAATGGGCTTCTTGAGTCCTACCTGCAGGGGGCCGATCACCTTGCCCACGCCCATCGTAAGCAGCAGCTTGTAGCCGATGTTGGCCGAGCTGAGGTTGGGGAAGATGAGGGTATTGACTTTCTTTCCCTTGATGGTGTTGAAGGGGTATGTCTCGTCGCGCAGCTTGGTGTTGAGGGCGTAGTCGGCCTGCATCTCTCCGTCCACCTGGATTTCGGGATAGTCGCGGTGGAGGATTCTGACGGCCTCGGCCACACGCATCGGCTCGGCCCCTTCCCTGTTGGAGCCGAAGTTGGAGTAGGAGAGCATGGCCATCACCGGCTCCTGGTTGAAGTATTTCACGGCCTGGTCGGCAAGACGGGCGATGTCGACGAGCGCCGAAGTGTCGCTGACGGGATTGACCGCCGTGTCGGCGAGGAAATAGGTGCCTCCGCGTGTGTTCATGATGTGCATGGTGGCGAAGTGGTCATAGCCTTCGCGCAGGCCCACGATCTCCCTGGCGCGGTCAGCCATCTTGTTGGCGGCCGAGAAGCTGCCGGCGATGAACGAGTCGGCCTCGCCGCTCTCCACCATCATCATTCCGAAGTACGACCGGTCGTACATCTTGTCGTAGGCTTCGGTGAATGTGAGCCCTTCGCGCTGGCGCTTGTCGAAAAGCATGCGGGCATATTTCTTGCGGCGGTCGTGCTCGCGGTCGTGGCGGGGATTGACGATCTGGATGCCGGAGATGTCGAGGCCGATTTCGGAGGCTTTCTTATTGATCATCTCCGCGTTGCCGAGCAGTACGGGAGTGAGCACTCCGTCGGTGTGCAGGCGTGCGGCGGCGCGGAGCATGTTCTCGCGCTGTCCCTCGCCGAACACCACTGTGCGGTTTTCCTTACGCACATGGTCGGTGATGGTGCGCATGAACTTTCCGTCGTCGCCCATGAGGGAGCGGAGTTTCTGGTCATAGGCCTCCCAGTCCTCGATGGGGCGGGATGCGATGCCGCTCATCATGGCGGCCTTGGCCACGGCCGGGGCCACCGTCACGAGCAGGCGCGGGTCGAGCGCCTTCGGCAGGATATAGTCGGGACCGAACTTGAGGTCGTCGAGACCGTAGGCCTCGTCCACCACGCTCGGCACAGGCTTCTTGGCCAGTTCGGAAATGGCGTAGACGGCGGCTATCTTCATCTCTTCATTTATGGCCGACGCTCCGCAGTCAAGCGCTCCGCGGAAGATGTAGGGGAAGCCTATCACGTTGTTGATCTGGTTGGGATAGTCGCTGCGTCCCGTGGCCACGATTACGTCGGGAGCCGCCTCCTTGGCTTCGTAGTAGCCGATTTCGGGATCCGGATTGGCAAGTGCGAATACGATCGGACGCGGAGCCATGGTGCGTATCATCTCGGGAGTGACCACACCGGCCACGCTGAGGCCGAGGAATACGTCGGCACCCTGCATGGCTTCGGCAAGGGTATGTATGTCGCGGTCGGTGGCGAACTCGCGTTTCTGTTCGGTGAGGTTCTCGCGGTCGTTGCGGATCACCCCTTTCGAGTCGCACATCACGATGTTCTCGGGTTTTACGCCGAGGGCCTTGTAGAGTCGGGTGCAGCTCACGGCCGCCGCGCCGGCACCGTTGACCACAAGCTTGATTTCGCCGATCTTTTTCTTCTGGATCTCAAGCGCGTTGAGCAGGCCGGCACCGGATATGATGGCGGTGCCGTGCTGGTCGTCGTGCATCACGGGGATGTTGCACTCTTTCTTGAGCCGGTCCTCGATTTCGAAGCACTGCGGGGCCTTGATGTCCTCAAGGTTGATTCCGCCGAAAGTGGGGGCGATGGCCTTTACGATTTCCACGAACTTGTCGGGGTCGTTTTCGTTGACTTCGATGTCGAACGCGTCGAGGCCGGAGAATATCTTGAACAGGAGGGCCTTTCCTTCCATCACGGGCTTGCCGGCGAGCGCGCCGATGTCGCCCAGGCCGAGCACGGCGGTGCCGTTGGAGATTACGGCCACGAGGTTCCCCTTGTTCGTGTAGCGGTAGGCGTCTTCGGGATTCTTCTCTATCTCCAGGCAGGGATACGCCACGCCGGGGGAGTAGGCCAGCGACAGGTCGCGCTGCGAAGCATATGGTTTGGTGGGAGTGATTTCGATTTTGCCGGGACGCCCTTCCTCATGGTAGTCGAGAGCGGCCTCTTTCGTTATGTTTGCCATATTTAAGGTTATATTTTTCTGATTCGGGACAAGCCTGTCAGTCCCTCAGAGTAAATAACAATCCTGAAACGAAAAATATTGTGGCTGTCCCCGCGAAGATGGGGTAGAGCGGAGGCATCGGGGCGGATAAAGGGGATAAGTATAGTCTTTTCGTGGAATTTGGTTGTTAATATGTCATGGACACTACGATGAAAAAAAAGGACTCCGTGACTAAAAGTCACCCCGGCGCCGCTGACCCCGGCGCCCGGACGACACCCTCCGCCGGCCCAAAGCGCGGAGTAAAAGAGATGCTTGAGGACACGCTGAAGATCGTATTGCCTGTCGCGGTTTCGGCAGGACTGATCGTGTGGATGGGCCACAGGCTTGATTTCCACCGGATATGGGAGATAATGACCCATGAATGCCGGTGGGGATGGCTCATACCGGTGATGGCGGTGACGGTGCTCTCGTATTCCATCAGGGGCATACGCTGGGGCTATCAGCTGAGGGCCGCAGGAGTGCCGCGCATGAGCGTGGCCGCCGAAAGCGTCTCCATATTCTCGGCCTATGCCATCAATCTCGTCATCCCGTATCTGGGCGAGGCGTGGAGGTGCGTGTACGTCACCAAAAGGGAAAACACGAAGCTCTCCACGGTGATCGGCACCGATATCGCCGACCGTGGATCTGACTTCGTGATGATAATGCTGTTGCTTGTGCTGGCGCTTATAGTGGCCGATCCGGCCCTCACCCGTTTCTTCGGCCGTTTCTCAGCCGGCCGCGAGATCGAGGGCATCCTCGGCCATTGGGAGCTCTGGACCGGACTGGCGGCGGCGCTTGTGCTTCTCGTGGGCGCCGACATCAGATACAGGGACTCCCGGTGGTTCAAGGGCATCAATGCGGGCATATTGCGGATGTGGCAGGGATTCAAGGTGATCTTCACCATGCCCGGCCGATGGACCTATGTGTTGCTTACGATAGCCATCTGGGTATGCTATTTCCTGAAGATCTACCTCTGTTTCTTTGCTTTTCCGTTCACGAGGGAGCTGGTGGCCCATCCCGGCTACGCATTCGGACTCCTTCCCGGCCTTGTGGCCTTTGTGTTCGGGTCGTTCAGCATGGGCATCCCGAGCAATGGCGGACTGGGCCCCTGGAACATAGCCGTGATGTATGCCCTCATGCTCTACGGAGTGGGGCATGCCGACGCGGCGGCCTTCTCCATAGTGGCGTGGAGCGCCCAGACCGTCATGACCATCCTCGTGGGGATCTATTCCGCATTCTATATCGCCGTCACCCGTAAGAGGCACACCTCTTAATCGTGTACGATACGGTCATGGAGCTCGGCGAGCTTGCCTGCGTTCCATCGGTCGGTCGTGCCCACGAGATATCCGGTGATGCGCTGTATTGTCTCGAAGGGGGTCTGGCAGCGCGGGCACAGGTGCTGGCCGGTCTCCGCGTTTTCGTATCCGCAGTTGGGGCAATGGTTTCGGTTGTGGTTGACGCTGCCGTAGCCGATGTCGTAGCGGTCCATCAGGTCTACGATCTGCGAGATCGCTTCCTCGTTGTGTGTGGCGTCGCCGTCGATTTCCACATAGAAGATGTGTCCTCCTCTTGTGAGGTCGTGGTAGGGGGCCTCGACGATTGCCTTGTGGCGGGGGGAGCAGTGGTAGTAGACGGGCACGTGGTTGGAGTTGGTGTAGTAGTCCTTGTCGGTGACACCGGGGATGACGCCGTACTTCTTGCGGTCGTATTTGGTGAAGCGTCCCGAAAGGCCCTCGGCCGGAGTGGCGAGGATGGAGAAATTATGGCTGAACTTTTCGGAGAACTCATTGGCGCGGTCGCGCATATGGCTCACGATTCTGAGGCCGAGGCGCTGCGCCTCCTCGGATTCTCCGTGGTGTTTCCCGGTGAGGGCGATGAGGGTCTCGGCCAGACCGATGAAGCCGATGCCGAGTGTGCCCTGGTTGATTACTGATTCGATTGTCTGGTCAGGAGAGAGCGCCTCCGAGCCGTTCCAAAGCACGTGCATCACCATCGGGAACTGTTTTGCGAGGGCTGTCTTCTGGAAATCGAATCGGTCGTTGAGCTGGCGGGCGGTGAGTTCAAGCGTACGGTCGAGTTTCTCGAAGAACTTGGCGATGCGCTCCTCCTCATCCTTTATGGCCATCACCTCGATGGCCATGCGCACTATGTTGAGGGTGGTGAAGGAGAGGTTGCCGCGTCCGACGGATGTCTTGTCGCCGTAGCGGTTCTCGTAGACACGGGTGCGGCATCCCATCGTGGCCACCTCATGCAGGTAGCGTTTCGGATCGTCGGCTCTCCAGGCCTCGTCGCGGTTGAATGTGGCGTCGAGATTGAGGAAGTTGGGGAAGAAGCGGCGCGCCGTCACCTTGCAGGCCATTTTGTAAAGGTCGTAGTTGGGGTCTTCGGGCAGGTAGCTCACGCCGCGCTTCTTCTTCCATATCTGAATGGGGAAAATGGCGGTCGATCCGTTGCCCACCCCTTCGTAGGTGCTCTGCAGGAGCTCGCGGATCACGCAGCGCCCTTCGGCCGAAGTGTCGGTACCGTAGTTGATGGACGAGAACACCACCTGATTGCCTCCGCGCGAATGGATGGTGTTCATGTTGTGGATGAATCCCTCCATGGCCTGGTGTACACGGCTCACCGTGCGGTTGACGGCATGCTGCAGCAGCCGTGCCTCCCCCTCAAGGCCGTCGAGCGGAAGCGATACGAAGTCGTCGAGCTTCACGTCATAGAGGTGGCTGAGGTCGGAGCCGGTCAGGGCCTCCAGGGTCTTCATCTCCTCCACGAACGACGCCCTCACATAAGGGGCGAGATAGAAGTCAAACGCCGGGATGGCCTGTCCGCCGTGCATTTCGTTCTGCGCGGTTTCGAGCGATATGCAGGCGATGGTGCATGCCGTCTCGATGCGGCGCGCGGGGCGCGACTCGCCGTGGCCGGCTATGAAGCCGTTGGCCAGCACCTTGTCGAGGGGGTGCTGCACGCAGGTCAGCGACTTGGTGGGGTAGTAGTCCTTGTCGTGGATGTGGATGTAGTTGTTCTTCACGGCCCCCTTGGCCTCGGGCGAGAGCAGATAGTCGTCGACAAACGGTTTGGTGGTCTCGGAAGCGAACTTCATCATCATGCCGGCCGGGGAGTCGGCGTTCATGTTGGCGTTCTCGCGTGTGATGTCGTTGCTTTTGGCCTCCATTATCTCAAGGAAGATGTCGCGCGTCTTGGCCTGACGGGCTATCGAGCGCTGGTCACGGTAGGCTATGTAGCGCTTGGCCACGTCTTTCCGCGCCGATTTCATGAGTTCGAATTCCACGCGGTCCTGTATCTCCTCCACGGTCATTCGCTGGCGTCCTGAGAAGCCGATGCGGTCGGTGATTTTCTGAATCAGTGACTCGTCTTCACCGGAATCGGTGGAAAGCATGGCCTTGCGGATGGCGGCCTTGATTTTCTCTTCGTTATAGCCGACAATACGGCCGTCGCGTTTTTCTACGAGTTGAATCATGTGGAGGATTTTTTCTGGATTAATCGAGGGTCCGGAATCAGCCTGCCGGACGCCTCGGGCATCTTGTCTCTGAATAAGCGACGGCAAAGTTAATCTAAAATTCCGCCTTTGCAAAATCTAAGCGTAAAATAATCCTTAAAAATTCCTTTTGGAAAACTTTTTTTGGTAGTCCGAATTGTAATTTCCTGAGTATTAGTGGTTAAAAAATATTTTTGGAAAACTTTGCATAAAAATTCCCTCTGAAAAATTTGCAAAATAAATAATTCCGTATAGGGTCAGTGAGTTACACGGGCCTACTTCTTCCAGAACGCCGGAGTGAAAATGAGGAGCACCGTATATAGCTCAAGACGCCCCGTAAGCATGAGGAACGACAGTATCCATTTCGCCATGTCGCTGACCAGGGAATAATTCCCCTCGATGCCGGTCATGTCGGTGCCCAGTCCGGTATTGCTCACAGCCGAGAGGGCGCAGAAGAAGCCGTCGCGCAGCGGGAGGCCGCACACCATGAGGGCTATTGCTCCGGCAATGATGAGGATTATGTACATGAAGAGGAAGGCCAGTGTCTTCATGAGTATGGCCGGAGGAGTCCCTTTCCCGTTCACCACCACGGTCTTGATGGCGTTGGGGTGCATCATGCGGTAGAACTCATTATGCAGAAATCTTCCAAGAATCAGGAACCTGTCGATTTTGGCGCCTCCCGAGGTGCTGCCGGCGCATGCGCCCATCACCATCATTATTATCAGCAGAAGCACCGACACTCCTCCCCAGTCATGGAAGTCGGGCTCGGTGATGCCGGTGGAGGAGAGGATGGATATGGCCTGAAAGAGCGGGTCGATGGTGACATCGGTCCAGTCCTGTATCTGGTGATGATAGAGGATGCTGACGACGAACACCAGGTAGGCCACTCCGATGATCACGACGTAGGCTTTCAGGGCGTCGTTGCGCAACATGTCCTTCCAGTGGCCGAGCGAGGCGCGGAAAAGGAGGGAGAAATTGACTCCGCCGAGAAACATGAATATCATCATCACGACCTTTATGTAGTTGCTGTCCCATTTGCCGAGCGACATATCGGAGTTCGCAAAGCCACCGGTCGACATGGTGGAGAGTCCGTAGCAAAGGGCGTCGAAGAAGCTCATGTCGGAGGCGAGGAGCAGCAGGAAGAGGGCGGTGGTAAGGGCTATGTACACCATCCAAAGCCCCTTTGAGGTGGAGCCGATGCGCGGGCGGAGTTTGTCGTGGGTGATTCCTGTGACTTCGGCGTTAAAGAGCTGCATCCCCCCCTGATAGTTGAGCATGGGCACTATGGCCAGCGTGAAGAGGATGATGCCCAGGCCCCCGATCCACTGCGCTATGCAGCGCCATATCAGGATGGAGTGGGGCACACCTTCGAGAGTGTCGAGCACTGATGCGCCGGTGGTGGTGAAGCCCGACATCGTCTCGAAGAAAGCGTCGGCTACGGAGAAGTGGGTGCGGCACACCAGAAACGGCAGCATGCCGAAGAGCGACAGTATCACCCACGTCAGTCCGGTCAGCAGTATGGCCTCGCGCTTGCCCATCTCACGCGATTTCGGACGCAGGCTCATGAGAGCCGCCCCTACACCTCCCGTGATGCCTATGCAAATCAGGAAACGCAGTGCCGACCCTTCGCTGTAGCACATGCCGACGATGCACGGGATGACCATGATGCCGGCCTCGGTCATAAGCAGCCATCCGATTACGCGGAGCAGCATCGGAAGGTTGATATAGCTTTTATGTCGGAAAAATGTAGCCAATCTGTATGTTTTTTGCGTGGATTTTTCGTGCGGTCATTCGCGTGGGGGTCCCTGCCCGGGGAGCGTCCTATACACAAAGCCCGCTCTCCTTGTTCAATTGAACAGCTTCTCTACTTTTGAGAAAGTGCCTGACAGGCAGAACACCACCACATAGTCGTAGGGCTGTATGTGCGTCATGCCGCTGATGAGCTCGCAGTGGTCGCCCCGGGAGAGGGCGGCGAGGGTCATTCCGAACGGCAGCTTCAGGTCCTTGACCACGGCCTTCGTGATCTTAGAGCCGGGGTTGGCCTGAAGTTCCGCCACCTCGGCGTCGGCCAGCACGAGAAACTTCGCGTTGCTTTCGTCGGCGTCGAGCATTATCTTGAAAATGCGTGATGAGGCCAGGAGCTTCTTGTTGATGATGGTGCCGATGTTGAGGTTTTCGGCCTGTGAGAAAAACTGAAGGTTCTCGACATCGGCTATCGTCTTGGGTACGCCGAACTCCTTGGCCGTGAGGCAGGAGAGAATGTTGGTCTCCGAAGAGTCGGTAAGGGCGAGGAACGCGTCGTACTGATATATGTTGTTCTCGCGGAGCACCTCGATGTCGCGTCCGTCGCCGCATACCAGCTCGCAGTTCGGGAGTTTCGTGGCAAGCTCCTCGCATCGCTGGCGGTCCTCCTCCACGATGCGTATGTTGTACTTTTCGCCGTAGACCAATGCGAAGCGGGCCGCGATGCGTGTGGCTCCCATCACCAGGGCCTTCCTGATGATGCGCTTGCGCTTGCCGCAGAGCTCGCGGACTTCATCGATAAAGGGAGGTGTGGTGATGAAATACACTATGTCGTCATGCAGGATGACGTCGTTGCCGTGCGGGATGATGGTCTCATTGTTGCGCTTGATGGCGGCCACGTGGAAGTCGTGCTTTCCGGGAGTGATGTCCTTGAGCATCGTGTCCACGAGCGGAGAGTCGTCGTGAAGCTTCACTCCGATGAGCACGAGCTGCCCGTCATGCAGTTCTCCCCAGTAGCGCGCCCAGTTATGGGCCAGCGACATGTCGATCTCCTGCGCGGCGAGGTTTTCCGGATAAATCAGGAAATCCGCGCCCACCTCCTTGAGAATCTTGCCGTTCTGGGGCTGGAGAAACTCCGAGTTGTCAATCCGCGCCACAGTCTTCTTGGCTCCGAGGCGCTTGGCTATGGAGCAGGAGGTGATGTTGCGGGTCTCGAAGGGGGTGACGGCTATGTATAGGTCACAGCTCTCCACGCCCACATCCCTCATTGTCTCGAACGAAGAGGTGCTTCCGTTCCAGGTCATGAGGTTGTAGTTGGAGTCGATGAGGTCGAGTTTTGTCTGGTCGCCGTCCACGAGGATGATGTCCTGGTCTTCGTTGGAGAGCATTTTTGCAAGATGCACTCCCACTTCGCCGGCGCCGGCTATGATGATTTTCATTCGTTACCTTTCTTGAAATAAGATCTCACGGCTCCGGCCACGGCTTCCGAGTCGATTCCTGCGAGATGCCGGAGCTGGGGCACTGTGCCCTGTGCTATCCATCTGTCGGGGATGCCGAGCGTGATGTGTGTCGGAATTTTGGCGTCAGGGCGGGCTGCGCGGGCCGCGTCGAGCCATTCGCTCACCTCTGAGCCGAATCCTCCCGCCGCCGCGCCGTCCTCAAGGGTGACTATGAGGTCGTAGCGGCTGAGCGCCTCCTCCATCAGCTGCGTGTCAAGGGGCTTCAGCCAGACCATGTCGTAATGGTCGGCGGCTATTCCCTCGGCCGCAAGCGTCCTTACGGCTTTGGAAGCCTCGTTGCCGATTTCGCCGATGGTGAGTATCACTGCGCGGGCTCCGGGATTCTGAGCCATGATTCGGCCGCGTCCCATCGTCATGGGAGCCGTGGCCAGCCCTTCCGATTCCTCCGGGGTTTCCTCGGGAGCCTTCCCTCTGGGATAGCGTATGGCCATCGGCCCGGCATAGCCGGCGGCGATGGCCATGAGGCCGCGCAGAGAGGGAGCGTCCATGGGGGCGGCGATGCGCAGGTTGGGTACGCAGCGGAGATACACCAGATCGAACAGGCCGTGGTGCGTCACTCCGTCCTCTCCGACGAGGCCGGCGCGGTCAATGCAGAATGTGACCGGAAGGTTCTGTATGGCCACATCGTGGATGATATTGTCGTAGGCGCGCTGCAGGAAGGAGGAATAGATGGCCACGAACGGGTGCTTGCCGGCTGCGGCCAGCCCTCCGGCGAACGTCACGGCGTGTCCCTCGGAGATGCCGACGTCGAAAGTGCGCTCGGGATAAGCCTTCTTCATCATGATCATCGACGTGCCCGAGAGCATGGCCGCCGTGATGCCTACGATGTCGGGGCGCTCGGAAGCGAGGTGTACGAGGTAGCCGCCGAACACCTGCTGCCATAGCTGGCGCCGGTCGGGAGAGTTCCCTTTGAGTCTCTTTCCGCTTGTGCAGTCGAACTTTCCCGGGGCGTGCCATGTGGTGGGGTCGGCCTCGGCGCTTGAAAATCCCTTTCCTTTCTTGGTGTGGAGATGGAGGATCCGGGGCCCCTTCATATCCTTGATTTCCTGAAGCACCTGCACCACCTTTTCCACGTCATTGCCGTCGAAAGGCCCGAAATAGCGTATGTTGAGTCCCTCGAAGATGTTCTGCTGGTTGGAGACGAGGGCCTTCACCGAATTGTTGAAGCGCAGTATGCGTCCCTTCCCTTTCTCTCCGATGACCCCCTTGGTGCGGAAGAAGTCGTAGACACGCTTGCGCACTTTGTTGTAGCGCGGTCCGGTGGAGAGTTCCGAGAGGTAACGGTGCAGGGCACCCACGTTGTTGTCGATGCTCATCTCGTTGTCGTTGAGGATGATGAGCAGGTCGTTGGGATTGTTGGCCGTATTGTTGAGCCCTTCGAAGGCCAGGCCTCCGCTTATGGAGGCGTCGCCGATTACGGCCACCGTCTTGCGGTCGGCCGATTCGGGCGTGAGCTTGTCGGCGATGGCCATGCCGAGTGCGGCCGAGATGGAGTTGCTGGCGTGGCCTGCGATAAACGTGTCGTACTTCGACTCCATCGGATTGGGGAAGCCGCTGAGGCCTCCGAGGGTGCGCTGCGTGTGGAATGCGTCGCGCCGGCCGGTGAGTATCTTGTGGGCGTAGGCCTGATGCCCCACATCGTAGACGATGCGGTCGTCGGGGGTGTTGAACACATAGTGGAGCGCCACAATGAGGTCGACCGCTCCCATGCTCGATGCGAAGTGGCCCGGGTTCTCGGCCAGTGTATGGATAAGGAACTGACGCACCTCCCGGCACACCTGCGGCAGCTGCGAGGGCTTGAGCCTACGCAGGTCGGCAGGGGAGTCGATGGATTTCAGCAGCGGCAAGGATTCAGCCGGGGGTGTTACCGGTTTTTCCGGCGCTCCAGCATCGGGGCGATGTATCTCTTCCATAAAGGCACAAATATGATAATTCCCGAAGCGGCGGCTATGAAGATGCTCCTGGCGTCGACCCCTCCACGGGTGAAGAGGGTATAGATGAGCCAGACCCAGATGAGGGCCAGCAGGATAAGACCGAAAATCTTGCCTGTGTCGCCTGCGGATGTGGAATTATTGCGTTTCATTACTGCGAAATTAATAAATATTTTGCAGATTCTTGCTATCTTTGCATTCAATCTCCGTTCAGGATTGTTAAGAGTATGCCTTCGGGTATTGCCCGGCGCCCTTTCCGGTGATTGACGAGAAAGGATTTTTCATTCCTTATTCCGACTTTTTTAGTTATGACGACAAAGCTTATCACTTCGAATCCGCCTTCATCAAAGTCACTGCATTCATTCCTGACGCTGAGGCCTATGGCCGGTCTCCGTATGCTGGGTATAGGCATGCTGGCCCTGATGGTTTCATGCGCGGGCCGCGGGCAGTCTGACTCAGATGGATCCGGCGTGACGGAGGATACATTGACCGAGATTCCGGTGTCGCCAGATCTTCCCGAGATGGCTGAGGACACGGTAGCTGTTCCGGCGGCCCCTCCCAAGACTACGTCCGAGGTGCTGGCGCTGATGGAGAGTCTGCCTGACGCCGACAGGTACAGGCGCGGCATTCTCCCGAGAATGGCGGAGGAAGTGCCGGAATATGCCGGAAAGCTTCTGCTCAACGACCAGGAGGGATTCCTTATAGTTGACAAGAACACGATGAAGCTCTACCGTTATGACCGCTACGGAGTGGAGCAGGAACGTGTGGGAATCGCCTGCTCGCGCTATTACGGCACGAAGCATAAGAGACGCGACAACCGCACCCCCGAAGGATTCTTCACGATAGAGGGAATCTACGACTCGACCGACTGGCTGTATACCGACGACGACGGCAACACCTCGGAGGTAAAGGGACAGTTCGGCCCCCGGTTCATGAGGCTGCGCACTCCGGTGTCGTCGCAGATAGGCATCCACGGCACAGTGGCTCCCTGGAGCATCGGCGGACGCCGCAGCCACGGGTGCATACGCATGACCAACGAGAACATCATGCGCATATCCAAGATCTGCAAGCCCGGCTGGCCGGTGATCGTGTCGCCCGGACCACGCGACATGAAGGTCAACGAGGACGAGGAGTACGACGTGCCCTCCGTGACGGTGGCCCTCGACATCCCCCGCGCCCGGGCCGGAAAGTGGAATCCGGAAAAGACACGCCAGGAGGCGGAGGCCAAGAAGGCCGCGGCCGACAGCCTGTCACGCATCCGTATGGCCGCCGACACGGTGAGCGCCGCGACACCCGAAGCTCTCCCCGCGCAGCCGGCTGACCATGAGCAGTCCTCCGGACAATCATCGGAGCGGTCATCCGAGCCCGAGCCGCATGAAAGCCCCTCTCCGGCTCCTGAACCGGAAACAACGACAACTGACCTATAACAGACACATACATAGGACTTATCGAAAATGAGTCAGAACAGAAACAACAATCACGACGCATACGACTATCAAGACACATATAATCCGGTATTCGACTTTCCCGAAACCCGCCCCACTCCCGAGGCGCACGACTCCCGGGAGGATATCCCGCTGCCTCCGTCGGCGGCGCCCAAAGACACTCAGAAGGCTCCCCGCGAGCGTGTGGTGAAAGGTGACCGCCGGGCAAGGGAGAAAAAGAAGAAAGAGAAGCCCGAGCGCAAACGCGTGGAAAAGACCGTGCAGGATGCGGGAAACCTTGATTTCAGCCAGGAACTGGAAAAGATAAAGGCCTTCTTCACATCGCAGACCACCCGCTGGCTCACCGGCATCTTCCTCGGATGCTTCGGCATCTACCTCATAGTGGCATTCGTGTCATACTTCGCTACCTGTGTGGCCGACCAGGCCGCCATAATGAACACTCCCGTCGGGAGTGTGCCCCCGGTGGAGAATGCCGCCGGAGAGGGGGGTGCGCGCATTTCGGAGCTCCTCATCAACGAGAGCTTCGGCCTCGGGTCGTTCGTCATAATCGGGTGGATCGTGGCCGTGGCGCTGCGTCTGCTCAGCGGTAAGCCGAGGTTCAAGCTCCTTAACTTCACCATAAAGTGCATAGTGGCCCTCATCACGGTCTCGCTCATAGTGGGACTCGTGACCATCTCGCTCAACTCCAGCGTCAACTGGGGAGGCTACCACGGGCGCTATGTCAATGAATTCATCATCGGATTCGTGGGCTGGACCGGGGCTGTGATCCTGTGCCTCGCCCTTATAGCCACATTCTTCGTGATCTGCCTGCGCGACTTTGTCAACTGGGTGCTCCGAAAACGCGCCGAAATCGCCGAACGCCGCCGCAAGGCCGCCGAGCTCAAGGCCGAGCAGGAGCGTCTGGAACGCGAACTTGAGGAGATGCGCCTTAGGGAGATGCAGGACGCCATACGCGCCGGCGAGGCAAGTGGCGGGGAAGAGAAGTTCGACGACAAGGACCAGCTCGTGCAGTTCGAGCCCCAGGAGGCCGTAATCGACCCCTCGATAAGCTACGAACTCGACGATACCCCGCTTGAAGATGAGGCGGAGCCCGTCAAGATCGCCCCCCGCGCCGCCGCGCCGTCGGGTGTGGCGCCGGAGGCTGTTGCTGCAGCGGCTCCCGTAGCTCCCGCAGCAGCCGATTCCTCCGCAGGGGCTGAAAATGCCGGAGCTGCTCCTGTCGCTCCCTCCGCCGTCGCAGTGGCTGCTCCCGCGGCGCCGCCGGCCCCCTCGGTCGCTGCGGATGCCGGCGGCTCAGGCAATCCCGTTGATGCCGGGACAGCGCATAAATCCGACGCGGCCCTTTCTGAAGAGGAGGATGAGGAACAATCGCTTGAAATGGTGGTCAATGTCAATGAAATCGATAAAGCCGACCGGCCGGATCCGTCGAAGTCGTCGATAAAGGAGATGTACAGATTCCCGTCGCCGATGCTGCTGCGCGAGGGGAGCCATAAAGTGACCATCGACATCCAGGACCTTGAGGCCAACAAAGACCGCATCCGCGAGACCCTCCTCTACCACAAGATACCCATCACCGAAATCGAGGCCACTGTAGGCCCGACGGTGACGCTGTATGAAATCCGTCCTGACCAGGGAGTGAAGATAGCGCGCATCAAGAACCTCTCCGACGACCTCGCCCTCAGCCTCTCGGCCGTAGGCGTGCGCATCATCGCTCCTATTCCCGGTAAGGGCACCGTGGGCATTGAGGTGCCTAACGCCCAGCCGCAGACAGTGTCGATGCGCACGGTGATCCAGAGCCGCAAATACGTCGACACGACCTACGACCTCCCTGTGGCAATAGGCTCCACGATCGGCAACGACGTCTATATCGCCGACCTCGCCAAGATGCCCCACCTGCTTGTGGCCGGCGCCACGGGTCAGGGTAAGTCGGTGGGCCTTAACGCCATCATAGCGTCGCTCCTCTACAAGAAGCGTCCCGACGAGCTCAAGCTCGTGATGGTCGACCCTAAGGAGGTGGAATTCTCACTCTACGCCAAGATAGAGAAGCACTACCTCGCCCGGCTCGATGACTCCGACGCCATCGTCACCGACATGCAGAAGGTGGTGCCGACCCTTAACTCCCTATGCGTGGAGATGGACAACCGCTACAAGCTCCTGCGCGCGGCCGAATCACGCAATATCAAGGAATACAACGCCAAGATAGCCCAGCATACGCTCGACCCCGCCGAGGGACACCGGTTCCTGCCCTACATAGTGCTTGTTGTCGATGAGTTCGCCGACCTTATCATGACGGCCGGCAAGGAGGTGGAGACACCCATCGCGCGTCTGGCCCAGAAGGCCCGCGCCATCGGCATCCACGTCATCATCGCCACCCAGCGCCCCTCGACCAACGTCATCACAGGTATCATCAAGGCCAACTTCCCCGTGCGCATAGCCTTCAAGGTGTCATCGGGCATCGACTCCAAGACCATACTTGACGCCACCGGAGCGCAGTCGCTCATAGGCCGTGGCGACATGCTCATAAGCAACAACTCCGAGATGGTGCGCGTGCAGTGTGCCTTCATCGACACTCCGGAAGTGGAGGCCATCTGCAATTACATCCAGTCGCAGCCCTTCGGTGACGGACCGTACCAGCTCCCGGAGCCTCCGATGAGCGGCGACGGCGACGGCGGAATCCAGGGCGGCGGCGGAATAGGGGAGCGCGACCCGCTCTTCGAGGAAGTAGCCGAACTTGTCGTCACTTCCGGGGTGGGCTCTACCTCCGGAATACAGCGGCGCTACTCCATAGGCTACAACCGCGCGGGCAAGATCATGGACCAGCTGGAGCACTACGGAGTGGTCGGCCCGTCGCTCGGCGGCAAACCGCGTCAGGTGCTTATGGATATGTATGCCCTTGAGGAACTCCTCAAGAACCTCCGTTGACCACTCCGGCCCTTATAGGAGAGAGGCGGACACCTGAGGAGGCGGCCATTCGGTAAGCTGCTGCCTAATTTTTAAGCGATACTTACGTTTAGTCTTAAAGGGGCAATCGCACGTTTAACCTTAAGAGGCACCAAGCTTCCCCTTAAAGATACACATGCGTCCCGTAAAGGACAATCAGTTTAAATTTTTAAGAGACACAATGAGAAAAATATCGGATTACACATACATGCGGTTCGCCGTAGTGGCCCTTCTGGCCCTGGCGGGGATTATATGGGCCCCTGCCGGGCGCGCCGCGACGCCGGAGCAGACAATGGATGCCATCGCCAGGCGCCTTCAGGGAGCCGGAAGCATCGATGCGGCCTTCTCCATGACCGGAGCGCAGGGCGCGGCCAAAGGCACGCTCCTTACGAAGGGAAAGAAATTCACCGTCAGCTCCGGCGGCCATACCGTATGGTACGACGGGCGTGACATGTGGGCCTACAGCCCCGCGTCGAAGGAAGTGACTGTCTGGACTCCCACGGCCTCCGAGCTTGCCGAGTCCAATCCACTGCTTTACCTTACATCGTATAAGGACTACAACGTCAAGGCCGGCGCCTCAGCCGGAAGCGTAGTGCTCACCCCTAAAAGGAGGGGAGGAGTGAAAAGCGTGGAGGTCACCTTCAGCGGCAGCGGCGCCAACGCCACGGTGAAACAGATAAAAGTGGCCATGTCAGGTGGCACCACCACGGTCAACGTCACCTCCCTGCGCCTCAACACCAATCCCTCCGACGCCTCCTTCAGATTCAACAAATCGAAGTACCCCGGCGTTAAAGTGACGGACCTCAGGTGAATACACAGGATATATAATCTTATAAATACACAGGATACATAATCTTATATCAAGACACTTAAATCAACATACTATGTCAGAACAGAAAGAAAGAGTACTGATCATCGGCAGCGGACCCGCAGGATACACCGCAGGCATCTATGCGTCGCGCGCCAACCTCAATCCGCTTATCTACGAAGGAAACCAGCCCGGAGGCCAGCTCACGCAGACCACCGAAATCGAGAACTTCCCCGGTTATCCCCAGGGCATACAGGGCCCCGAGATGATGGCCCAGCTCCGCGAGCAGGCCGAGCGCTTCGGCGCGCGCATCGTGTCGAGGGTGATTACGGCCGTCGACTTCTCCGAGCGTCCGTTCAAATGCACCGATGAGAACGACAATGTGATTCTCGCCGACTCAGTGATCATCGCCACCGGCGCATCCGCGAAATACCTCGGCCTCCCCGACGAGGAGAAATACATGGGCATGGGCGTGAGCGCCTGCGCCACCTGCGACGGATTCTTCTACCGCAAGAAGAATGTGGCCGTAGTCGGCGGCGGCGACACCGCCTGCGAGGAGGCCCTTTACCTCGCCGGACTCGCCAGAAAGGTCTACCTCATCGTGCGCAAGGACTATCTCCGTGCCTCGGAGGTGATGCAGAAGCGCGTGCGCGAGACCGAGAACATCACCATCCTCTTCAACTGCAACACCCTTGGCCTCTTCGGCGAAGACGGCGTGGAGGGTGCGAAGATCGTGGAGAACAAGGGCACTGACCGCGAACAGATCTTCGACATCGACATCGACGGCTTCTTCCTCGCCATCGGCCATCATCCCAACACCGAAATCTTCCGCGGCCAGATCGATATGGACGCCGAGGGCTACATCATCCCCCAGGCACCCTCGACCAAGACCAACGTGGAGGGAGTGTTCGCCGCAGGCGACTGCGCCGACCCCACCTACCGCCAGGCCATCTCGGCCGCCGGCACAGGATGCCGCGCCGCGCTCGACGCCGAGCGATTCCTCATGGAGCATTGATTTTACACCGGCTTCCTTCCCGTGGCTCCCCCTCGGGGACGCTTCGGGAAGGAGTCTAATCCCATACGTATGAAAGAAGAAAAACAACGCGTGCTTGACGCCCGATATCTCCGCATGGCCGCCATATGGGCTGAGAACTCTTATTGCGTGCGCCGCCGTGTGGGCGCCCTTCTGGTCAAGGACAAGATGATAATATCCGACGGCTACAACGGCACCCCCTCCGGCTTCACCAATGTCTGCGAAGACGCCGACGGAGTCACGTTCCCGTTCGTGCTCCATGCCGAGGCCAACGCCATAACGAAAGTGGCGCGCAGCAACAACTCCTCCGACGGAGCCACCCTCTACGTCACGGCCTCCCCCTGCATGGAATGCGCCAAGCTCATCATCCAGGCCGGCATCCGGCGCGTTGTGTTTTCTGAAATGTACCGTATCACCGACGGCCTCGACCTCCTGCGCGAAGCGGGGGTCGAGACCATCTATTTACCGCTGAACCCCATATCCACTGAAAATGAGTAAACGTCCCAACACAGCGATGCTGCTCATCCCGCTCGTGTTCGCCCTCGGAATCGGGGGTGGCGTATGGATCGGGAAATATTTCTTCACCCGCACCCTCTCTCCGAGCGAGCAGAAACTCCACAACATACTCGCCATGATCGAGGAGGAATACGTCGACGAGGTCAACGTGGACTCGCTTCTGGAGACCCTGTACCCCGACCTCCTGGGGCGCCTTGACCCTCATTCCGCCTATATTCCGGCCTCCGACCTTCAGGAAGTGACCGAGGATCTTGAGGGCTCGTTCAGCGGTGTCGGCGTGTCGTTCCAGATAATGAACGACACCGTCAACATCATAGAAGTCATATCCGGCGGTCCGGCCGAGAAGGTGGGCCTGATACCGGGCGACAAAATCCTGCGCGCCGACACAGTGAGCCTCGTGGGCGCCAACGCCACCAACGAACGGGTCTTCAAGAACCTGCGCGGCAGGAAAGGCACCACCGTGGAGCTGGAGATTGTGCGCTCCACGTCGAAGTCGCCGCTTACGTTCGATGTGGTGCGCGGCGACGTGCCGGTCAACACCGTGGACTCGCACTACATGGTCAACGACACCACCGGCTACGTGAAAGTGTCCAAGTTCGCGCGCACCACCTACAATGAATTCCACAACGCCCTCGTCAGCCTCAAGATGGAGGGCGCCAAAGAATACATCGTCGACCTCCGGGGCAACTCCGGAGGATATATGGACCAGGCCATACTCATGGCCGAGGAATTCCTGCCGGCCGGCAGGATGATCGTCTACACTCAGGGAAAGATGCCCCAGTACCAGAGTGTGGCCATAAGCGAGGACACGGGGCATTTCGCCGACTCCCCCGTGGTGGTGCTCACGGATGAGTTCTCCGCCTCGGCCTCCGAAATCTTCGCCGGCGCCATTCAGGACAACGACCGCGGACTCGTGGTGGGCCGGCGCACATTCGGCAAGGGACTCGTGCAGAACCAGACCGTGCTTCCCGACAGCTCCGGCATCCGACTCACCATAGCCCGCTATTTCACCCCGTCCGGACGCTCGATACAGAAAGAGTACAAGTCCGGGTCGCTGGCCGAGTACGAGGCCGAGCTATCGCGCCGCTATGCGAGAGGGGAGTTCTATAATGTGGACAGCATCAAGCAGGACAGGAGCAAGATGTTCACCACCACCAACGGACGCACCGTATTCGGCGGGGGAGGCATAATGCCCGACTACTTCGTGCCCGAGGACACACTCGGAGTCACCTCCTACTATATCCAGGTCTACAACTCCGGCCTCATCCAGAAATACGCCTACAAGGTGGCCGGCAACTACCGCGAAGTGTTGAAAAAGGCTAAAAACGTGGCACAGCTCAAAAAATCACTTCCGCGCGACAACACTCTCCTTGACGGATTTGTTGAATATGCAGCGGCCAACGGCGTCCCCGCCCGGTGGTACTACATCAACAAGAGCCGCCCGCTGATACTCAATCAGCTCAAGGCCATCATCGCCCGCGACATACTGGGATACTCCGCCTTTATCGAGATCCTCAACGAGAGCGACCCGGTAATGGCCCGTGCGGTCAAGGCTCTGGCCGAAGGGGAGTCGCCCACGGTGATACTCCCCGCCGACACCACCGCGACCGCGAAAAAAGAAACCAAACGCAAACCTTAACAAAACTATGGAAAAAAGAGAGATACGCCGAAAAATACGCGCCATGCGCCAGATGCTGTCGGAAGCCGAACGCATGAGTGCGGCGGAGGAGGTGTTCGCACGTCTGGAGCAGACGGCTGCCTTCCTTATGGCCGACAAGGTGCTGATGTACCATAGTCTGCCCGATGAACTGTCGACCCATTCCTTCCTGCGCAAATGGGGCGCCCGCAAGCACTTCTACCTACCGCGCGTCAACGGAGTCAACCTCGACATCCTCCCTTACAATGAGTCGCGGCTCGAACTCGGATCGTTCCACATCGAGGAGCCCACAGGCGAGGATACAGTCGATCCGCAGGAAATAGAGCTCGTGGTGGTGCCGGCCGTGGCCTATGACCGCCGGGGCAACCGGCTCGGACGCGGAAAAGGGTTCTACGACCGCCTTCTGGGCGATGTAAAGGCCACCAAAATCGGGGTGGGATATGAGTTCCAGCTCATGGACGAACTCCCGGCCGAACCCCACGATGTGCCGATGGATATGGTCATAACCCAGACCACCACAATCGTAATACGGTGAGTCGAAGCTGTTTTTTCGTAAAAAATTATAAATTTATCGATTTTCGATAAATTATTTTGGATTCTCTTGGCCGAATCGAAATAATTACATATATTTGCGGAGTGAAGTCGCGGAAGGCGGCGTCACTCCGCAAATCTTTTGTCGAATGGATGTCGGAGGCGGCAGGGCAGGGGAGAGGCGGATGAACGGAATACAGCACAGCAAACAATTTTCCTAATACTCATTCCATTATGAAGAAACATCTTTTTTCAGTTGTGATGATGCTTCTGGCCGTGGTGTTCGGCGCCCAGGCCCAGATGCCGCAGCTGACTCCGATGCCCCCGATGCCGGGACTGCGCACAGGCGTGCTCCCCAACGGCCTCACCTACTACGTGCTCCACAACGAGGAGCCCAAGGGACGCGCCAACTTCTACATCGCGCAGAAGGTGGGCTCCACCCTTGAGAACCAGGACCAGCTCGGCCTGGCCCACTTCCTTGAGCACATGGCCTTCAACGGCTCCGCCCACTATCCCGGCAAGGCCATGCTGACCTATCTCCAGAACAAAGGCGTCCGCTTCGGCGCCGACATCAACGCGTATACCTCCCTCGACGAGACAGTGTACCGCATCAACAACGTCGATTCAAAAGACGTGGCCCTCATGGACAGCGTGCTCCTCGTGCTCCGCGACTGGAGCTGCGACCTCCTTCTCGAAGACGAGGAGATCGAAGCCGAACGCGGCGTGATCCAGGAGGAATGGCGCACACCCCAAGATCCCGCCCTGCAGCGCATGTGGGATGTGATCCTCCCCGTGATATATGAAGAGCCCCAGTACCATCAGATGCCTATCGGCACTATGGAGGTTGTGATGAACTTCAAGCCCGATGCTCTCCGCGCCTACTATCACAAGTGGTACCGTCCGGACCAGCAGGGCATCATCGTGGTCGGTGACTTTGACGCCGAAGAGATGGAAAAGAAGGTCGTGGCCCTCTTCTCCGACATCAAGATGCCCGAGAGCGCAGCCGAGCGCGTATATCCCACTGTAAGCGACAACGAGGCTCCCATTTATGTAGAGTTTGAAGATCCCGAGCAGAAGACTCCCCGCATCGACCTTTCCTTCAAGGAGGACAAGATTCCCTTCGAGATGCGCAACACACAGGAGATGTTCATCAACGTCGACCTTTGCCGTGACGTGCTTTGCGGGCTCATCAACAACCGACTTGAAGAATATTCCAAAGAGGCAGACTGCGACTATATGGCGGCCAGCGTCTACTTCGGCAACTTCTGGGTGTCCAAGACCAAGGGCGCGTTCAACGTAGTGGTCATCCCCAAAGGCAACAATGCGGCCGAGGCCCTTCACGACGCCATGTCGGTCATCGTGCGTGCCTGCAAGACCGGCTTCACCGACTCCGAGCTCGAGCGTGTGGACACCGAAATCCTCTCCTATTATGAAAAGGCCTACAACGAGCGCGACAAGACCAACTCCCACGTGCTCGGCCAGGAGCTGACCCGTCTCTTCGTGGACAACGAGCCCGCTTCCGGAGCTGAATTCAACTATCAGCTCGTGAGCGCCATCCTGCCGCAGATCCCCGTACAGGCCATCAATATGTTCGCCTCCCAGATCCTCACACCCGCCAATCAGGTGATGGTGCTTGCCCAGCCCAAGAACAATGACTTCCAGCTCCCCGGCAAGGACAAAATGCTCGGTGTAGTGACCGAGACAATGAACGGCGACTACGAGGCTTATGTCGACGAGGTGATCACAGAACCCCTTCTCGCCACCCAGCCCGTGGCCGGCAAGATCGTGGAGGAGAAGACTGACGCCGCACTCGGCACCACCGAGTTCAAACTCTCCAACGGAATGAAGGTGATCGTGAAGCCCACCGACTTCTCCAACGACGAAATCCTCGTCAAGGCATGGCGCGACGGCGGCCTCGACAGCTACACCGCAGCCGACGCGGCCAACCTCCAGATGCTCCCCACAGCCGTCGACGCTTCCCGCCTCGGCAACTTCAATGTCAAGACCCTCAACAAGTATCTCTCCGGCAAACGCCTTTCTCTCGGTGTCGAGGTGGGCATGAAGACCTTTAACTTCAACGGCTCTTCCTCCGTAAAGGACCTCCCGACATTCTTCGAGCTCCTTTACGCCAACTTCGCCGAACTCAACCCCGATGCGGAAATGTTCGAGGTAGAGCGCGGAAAGATGATCAAGAACCTTGAGATCACCGAAGGCACTCCCCAGTACGTATGGCAGAAGAAGATGAGCGCTACCGTCTACGGCAACAATCCCCTTCTCAGCGTACCCTCAGTGGCTACGGTGAAGGCCGCCGATTATGACGCGATCCTCAAGATGGTGAAGGCCCAGACCGCCACTCCCGCAGCCTACGAGATGATCCTTGTCGGCAACGTGGATCTCGCTGCCCTCCGTCCGCTCCTGGAGCAGTACGTGGCATCCATCCCCACAATGGCCGATGGCCGCGACGGCAAGTCGCTTCAGTCGATCGGTCTCGCTACCGGTGAGGTAGCCGACATCTACGACATCAACATGCCCAATCCCAACGTGCAGGTGATGAACTATCTCGTGAGCGAGAACGTGGAATACACGATGAAGAACGACGTGCTCTACGATCTCTTCGGCGACATCGTGGACAACAACTTCACCATGACTCTCCGTGAGGAGGAGGGAGGCACATATTCCCCCCAGGCCGGCGCATTCCTCTATCCCGCCTCAAAGCAGGCTGCCCTCTACTACATCTTCATGACCAACAACGAGATGGGTGAGCGCCTCCAGAAGCGCGCCATCGAGGAGGTGAAGAACATCATCGCCAACGGCACCAACGCCGAGGAGTTCAACAAGGTGCGTGAGGCTGCTGTGACCCAGCTCGGCCTCGCCCTCAACAAGAACGGCTACTGGCTCGGCCAGCTCTACAACCTTGAGCGCGGCTACGACATGATGACCGGACGTATGGACTACCTCAAGAGCCTTACCCTCGAAGACCTCAACGCCTTCATGAAGGGCGCATGGAACGGTCAGAACCGCATCCAGATCGTGCAGAACGGCGTGAAGGCGGAATAATCCTGCATATGACCTTCAATCCATAGCTCAATACAGTCAAGGCTGCTTCCGGGTAATGCCGGCGCAGTCTTGACTTGCTTAGGGCTCGACCCATAGTAAAAGAGCCCCGGGAAAAGAGAGATATGAGATAAGAGTGCCGAGATAAGGGTACTTAGATAAGATTACCGTAAAAGACACATTAATATTTTAGAGACCAAACTCTGAAAGCAATGAAAAAATTCCTAATCAGCGGCGTGGCCGCAATTTCAATCATGACATTCGCATCCGTCAACGCAGCGGCCGACGGAGGAAGCACCAATCCTCTGCTCCAGACCACCCTGCTCCCTTACGGAGCCATACCCTTCGACAAGATGACGCCGGCCCTTTATGAAGACGCCGTGAAGGAAGGCATCAAGATGCAGAATCAGGCGGTCAACGCCATCGTCAACCAGCGCAGTGTGCCTGACTTCGACAACACCATCGCGGCCCTCGACCGCTCCGGAGCCGAACTCGAACGCGCCGTGCTGGCGCTCAGCAACGTGGAACATGCCGTAGGCGATCCCGAGATGATGGAGGTGCTGACCCGCGTCACTTCGCTTCTTTCCGAGCATGAGGCGTCGATAATGCTCAATCAGGGCCTTTTCGACCGTATCCGGCAGGTCTACGACAACCGCGACCGCTTCGACCTCAACCCCGAGCAGAAGCGCCTGCTCGATGAGACCTATAAGTCATTCGCCCAGAACGGCGCCGCCCTCAAGGGGGATGACCGCGAGAAATACCGCAGACTCAGCGCCGAGCTTTCCGATCTTGGCGTGAAGTTCTCGCAGAATGTCACCAACGGCATGAAGGATTCCGCACGCCGCCTCTGGGTGCGCAAGTCGCAGCTCGACGGAGTGCCGGCCTCAATCGTCGAGGCAGCCCGCCATGAGGCCCAGGCCGCCCTTGAGGCCGAAGGAAAGGCCGACGACGAAGACCTCTTCCTCTTCACTGTCTACCAGCCCTCCTACACTCCCTTCATGAAGTATGTGAAGGACCGCGCGCTCCGCGAGCAGATGTACCGCCTCTACAACACGCGCAACACTTCGGGCGAGTTCGACAACACTCCCGTGCTTAAGGACATCGCCAACGTGCGCCTTGAGATAGCGCAGCTGATGGGCAAGGACAATTTCGCGGAATATCAGCTCCAGCGCACCATGGCCGGAAACCCCGAGAACGTCTACGCCATGCTCAACGAGCTTAAGGACGCCTACCAGGGCCCGATGCGCGCCGAAATCGAGGAGATCCAGGAGTTCGCCCGTCAGACCGAAGGCCCCGACTTCGTGCTCATGCCCTGGGACTACAGCTTCTGGGCCGACAAGCTCAAATCATCCAAATACGCCTTCAACGACGAAGACATGAAGCCCTACTTTGAGATCAACAATACGATCAAGGGCGTCTTCGGCCTCGCCACAAAGCTTTACGGCTATACATTCAAGGAGAACAAGTCACTCCCCGGGTATCATCCCGACGTGACTGTATATGACGTCTACGGACCGGACAAGAAGCTCCTCGGCCTCCTGCTGACCGACTTCTACTACCGTCCCGGCAAGGCTCCCGGCGCATGGATGACCGAATTCCAGACCGAGGTGAAGGATGACGAGGGCAACCGCACCATCCCCATCATCTCCATCGTCTGCAACTTCACCAAGCCCGTCGGCAAGAACGCCGTGCTCCTGACCCCCTACGAAGTGGAGACATTCCTCCACGAGTTCGGCCATGCCCTCCACGGCCTCTCCTCACAGGCCACGTATGCCTCGCTCAGCGGCACCAACGTCTACCATGACTTCGTGGAGCTCTTCTCGCAGTTCAACGAGAACTACCTGACCGAACAGCAGTTCCTCGACACCTTCGCCAAGCATTACCAGACAGGCAAGAAGATGCCCAAGGAGCTCCTTGACAAGTTCATCAAGTCCTCGCAGTTCGGGGCGGCCTATGCGTGCATGCGCCAGCTGAACTTCGGCTTCCTCGATATGGCCTACCACACCCAGGAGTCGCCGATGCGCGCCTCTTCGGACATAGGTGCATTTGAGGCCGAGGCCATCGCTCCGGTTCAGATATTCCCCGCCGTGGAGGGATGCTTCATCTCACCGTCGTTCGGCCATATCTTCTCCGGCGGTTACGCTGCAGGCTACTACGGCTACAAGTGGAGCGAGGAGCTCGACGCCGACGCATTCGCGGCCTTCAAGGAAGCCGGCATCTTCGACAAGAAGACAGCCGACAAATTCCACAAGATGCTTGAAAGCGGCGGCACTGTCGATCCGATGGAGCTCTACATCGAGTTCCGAGGCAAGAAGCCCACGGTCGACGCCCTCCTCATCCGCGACGGCATCAAGAAGTGACCGTTCCCCGACATATAGTGCATGCAAAGCCCCGGATTCAGCGAATCCGGGGCTTTAACCGTATCTTTCAAAGGCCGGGCGCCCGTCCGAATCCCTTGAAGGTGCGCTGATAGTAGGGGGTGGTGATGTCGGAGACCACACCCCCCTTGGAGCTGCTGATGTGCATGAACCAGACATCGTCGAGCATGATTCCTACATGGGATATGCGGTCGGGATCCTTGCCCGTCGCGAAGAACACCAGGTCGCCCGGAAGCACCTGCGAGGCCTTGAGCGTCTTACAGTAGTCGGCGATCTGCGCCGAATTGCGGGGGAGCTTGATGCCGGCCTCCTCGTCATAGACCGTCACCACCATGCCGCTGCAGTCGGAACCTCGGCCGCACTCGGCCGATCCGTAGCTGTAAGGCGTGCCGAGCCAGGCCTCCGACGCACGGATTATATCACGCCGCGTGCGGGAGAGGTTCCTGTCGTCGGCGGCTGCGAAATAATCCCTGTCGGATTTCTGTGCCCGGGGCTTCTTCGAGGGCTTTGAAGTCTGCGATGTTTCCGGCCGCTTGTGCCTGACGGAATGCCGCTTGGTGGAGCATCCTCCGCAGAAAGCGGCGCAGGCCCCCAACAGGACAAACACAAGAAAACGGAATATGATTTTGTTCACGTGAGTTAATGCTTTTTAATAGAGGTGCAAATTTACTATTAATTTTTTTTAAAAAGGTCTTTGAAGGGGCATTAAAATGTAATATTCCGGGAAAATGACGTAATTATAATAAACGAATCGCTGAGGCGGCATCCCGTGTGCCGTACTCCTGCGGCGAGGCGCGGCAGGGAAGGAAACCATGGACCGGCCCCGAAGCCGACGGCCTCATTTTATCAACCCATAATCCTTTATCGACATGACCTTATTCAAGACCACCATCGCATTAGGCCTTCTCGCGTGCTCCGGCGCGATACTCTATGCCGGCTCGACTCAGTCGCAGGAAGAAGGCTCATTCATCCGTACATCCTCCACCTCATTCGATACAGACTTCACTGAAGCGGCCGAGAAGACCGTCAACGAAGTGGTGTGCATCAAGAGCTATCAGGCGCGCCGCCAGAACCCCTACGGCGGGGGCGGGTATGATCCGTTCGGTATGTTCGAATACTTCTTCGGCCAGCCGCAGCCGCGCCAGCAGCCGCAGCAGCGTCGGCAGCACCAGGGGGAGGATGACCTTGTGCAGGCCGGCCTCGGCTCGGGCGTCATCGTTTCGGAAGACGGATACATCGTCACCAACAACCATGTCATAGCCAACGCCGACAAACTCGAAATCCTCCTCAACGACAACTCCACCTACGAGGCCGAGGTGATAGGCACCGACGAGGCCACCGACCTGGCCCTCATCAAGATCGACGCCAAGGGTCTCAGCCCGATTACGTTCGGCGACAGCGAGGCCGTAAAGATAGGGGAGTGGGTGCTTGCTGTAGGCAATCCGTTCGGATTCACTTCCACCGTCACTACGGGCATCGTCAGCGCGAAGGCCCGCAGCCTCGGCAGCAACTCATCCAACGGAGGCAATCTCGGCATAGAGTCGTTCATTCAGACCGACGCCGCCCTCAATCCCGGCAACTCGGGAGGCGCGCTCGTCAACCTCAAGGGTGAGCTCATCGGCATCAACTCGGCCATCTACTCCAACACCGGCAGCTACTCCGGCTTCTCCTTCGCCATACCGACCACCATCGTGAAGAAGGTGATCACCGACATCCGCCAGTACGGTACTGTGCAGCGCGCCGTGCTCGGCTGCACAATCCGCGAACTCGACGCCAAACTCGCCAAAGAAAACGACATCACGGCCACCAAGACGGGCCTTCTCGTGCAGAGCGTGTCGCCCCGCTCCACCGCAAAGGAACTCGGCCTGCAGGAAGGCGACGTGATCGTGGCCATCAACAACGTGCCCGTGAAGAGCCGTCCCGAGCTCGTGGAACAGCTCAATAAATTCCGCCCCGGAGAGAATGTAAGTGTAAGCTATTACCGCGATAATAAGAAACAGACCGCTTCCGCCACCCTGCGCAACAATCAGGGCAGCACCGAAATCAAGCGTCCCGGAGAATTCTCGGAGCTCGGATGCGCCTTCATGAAGCTCAGCGCGCAGGAAAAACAGGACCTCGGCGTGCGCAGCGGCGTCAAGGTGTCAGGCCTGCGCGACGGTCTCTTCAAGGAATCCGGCGTAAAAGACGGCTTCGTGATCATCGACATCAACGGCATCGCGGTCAACAGCACCGACGACGTGGAGCGCCTCTACTCCAAGATAAACCAGGAGGACGACGCCGACAAAGTCATGATCCTCTCCGGCATCTATCCCAAGTCGGGCCGTAAGTACTACTACGCCGTCAACCTCGGCGGCAACTGATCCGGGCCGGCGTCCGCACGGCGCCCCCGTGAAAGGAATTTGTGAAAAAAACAAGGGGAGTGTACAATAACGGCGCTCCCCTTGCGTTATCAATTCGCGGGACTATGAAAATTCCCAGTGCTTCATGGCTCAGCGTATGAATTCCGGCCCCTGCGGAAGGGATTCATGCGTTGGGCTGAGTGTCGCTATTACAGGGGTGAACAAAAGGGGGCATCCGGAAGTTATAAAAGTGATGCTACATGGAGTAATTAAAAGGAAGGAACATCCAGAATATGAGACAACTTAAGATAACCAAATCAATTACCAACCGCGAGAGTGCTTCATTAGACAAATACCTTCAGGAAATCGGCCGTGAGGAGCTGATATCCGTAAGTGAGGAAGTGGAGCTTGCCCAGCGTATCAAGAAAGGTGACCATGCGGCGCTTGAGAAACTCACTCGGGCCAATCTGCGCTTTGTGGTCTCCGTGGCCAAGCAGTACCAGAACCAGGGCCTCAGTCTCCCTGACCTCATCAATGAGGGGAACCTTGGCCTGATCCGTGCGGCCCAGAAATTCGATGAGACTCGTGGTTTCAAGTTTATCTCCTACGCGGTATGGTGGATCCGCCAGTCGATCCTCCAGGCGTTGGCCGAGCAGTCGCGTATCGTGCGTCTGCCGCTCAATCAGGTTGGCTCACTCAACAAGATCACCAAGGAACTCGCCAAGTTCGAGCAGGAAAACGAGCGCCGNCCCTCTCCCGANGAGNTNGCNGAGCGNCTTGANATNCCNGTNGANAAGATTTCCGACACNNTNAAGGTNTCGGGNCGCTCCATNTCGGTNGACGCTCCNTTCGTNGANGGNGANGACAANTCNCTNCTCGACGTGCTCCCCAACGACGACAGCCCCATGGCCGACCGCTCGCTCAATCAGGAGTCGCTCTCCAAGGAAGTGGACCGCGCCCTGATGCAGCTCTACGAGCGTGAGCGTGAAATCCTCAAGATGTTCTTCGGCATCGGATGCCAGGAGATGACCCTTGAGGAGATCGGCGCGAAGTTCGACCTCACACGCGAGCGTGTGCGCCAGATCAAGGAAAAAGCCATTCGCCGCCTCAAAGGGCAGAAGAGCAAGCTCCTCAAGAGCTATCTCGGCGAATAATGCCGTTTTCCCCTACNGACACACACTGACCTAAAGATTCGCCTTACCACAATGACAGCAGCTATGGCCATCCGAAGTAAAATGACACTTTTGACAGCCCTGGCTGCTGTCGTCGTATCCGCACTTNTCTTCCCCGGNGCCGCAGCCGCCCGCCCTCAGCGCTACATCACTCCCGACGAGGAGGAAATGATCATCATCACCCGGATCAGGCCGGGCGGCGAGCGTGTCACCGACACAATCGTCGGCGCCGAGGCGCGCCGCGCGGAGCTTGAGCTTCAGCAAACGGGCGTGCGGACAGACCTCCTGGCGGTCAGCGAGAACTATGCACAGCGTAAGAAGACCATGTCGAAGATGATGTGGGGACTTGAACTCGGCACCGGACTCGACCTTTCGAGCACCGACCAGTCCACCTTCAACGCCGACATCATATTCGGCTACCGCCATAAGACGGTGCAGCTGCTCGGNGCATCCTTGGGCATACATAAATCGCTCGGCAAACGCGACAGCTTCATACCGGTCCAGCTCGTGTTCCGCACCGGATTCTCCTCGCGGCCCACGCTTTGCTTCATGCACGTCTCGGCCGGCTACAGCTTCAACACCATTTCAAGCTCGTCGATGTTCGGCGACATCATAGCCACTCTCGGCTGCGGATGCAATCTCGTGAACCGTCCGAAATTCCAGAGCAACATCGTGCTGGCGTTCGGATTCCGCCATTTCAACGAGCGGCACCGCGAGATGATAAGCATCGACAAGCCCAACATAGGCTTCGCCCAGATTTCGTTCGGCATAAGCATGTAGAAGGAAGATGAACGTAGAGACAGAAGTGATACTGACCCAGAAGGATGCGGAGGAAGTCATCATGGACGAGGCGCTGCTAAGCGTCTATTCCGATTTCTTCGCGAAATACGCATCCTATATGCTCGGCTGCGGGGCCACCTGCATCCGGATCTCGAAGAATCTTTCCCGCATGGGGCAGGCCGTGGGGATACACGTCGACATGACCATTCTCTCGCACCACGTCACAGCCGTCTGCACCGATCCCGACACGGGACTCTACTGCCAGCATACAAAGCGCATAGCGCCGACGGGTATCTCGTTTGAAATCAACACCCGTCTCTCGGAGCTGTCGTGGAAAGTGGCCGAGCACAAGGTCACGATGGATGAGGCTCAGGCCATCTTCTACCGTATAATCAAGAAGCGCCCCATGCCCGACATGAGGATCCTGCTTCTCGTGGTGATGGCCAACGCATCATTCTGTTATCTTTTCGGGGGCGACACGGGGGCGATGTTCATCGTGGCCCTGGCCACCCTCATAGGATACGCGCTCAGGATNTTCCTCCTCTCCCGGCACTGGGACCATAAGCTTGTCTGGCTACTGTGCTCCTTCGTCTCGGCCCTTACGGCTGCCGGGCTGATATATCTGCCTGTGACGTCGACACCCGACTGGGCAATCGCCGCAAGCGTGCTTTACCTCATACCGGGCATACCTTACATCAACGCGATATCCGATTGTCTTGACGGACACTACCTCTGCTCGATCGGAAGGTTCGTCAACGCCATGTTGCTGACGGTGTGCATCGGCATCGGCCTGACTGCAGGGCTTGTGCTGGCGGGAGCGCGTATAATAATGTAAGGATTCAGTGGGGAGGAGGCTGGCAGGAACTCGTATGATAATGTAGGGATTCGGCGGGACATATTCAATCCGACGTGAAGAAAAGCTCAGGAAATGGATGAAGTAATCGATATAGCGGTCAAGCTCATGCTTGACATGATATTTGCGGGAATAGCCGCCGTGGGGTTCGCCGCCATCAGCCATCCCCCGAAGGGTGTGCTGAAATTCTGCGCCCTCATAGCCGCCCTGGGGCATGTGAGCCGCTACTGCATGATAAATTTCATGCACTGCAATCTTGTGGTGGCTTCGTTGGTGGGAGCGCTGGTCGTGGGCTTTCTGGCCATCCTCATAGCCCCGCGCCTGAAATGTCCGCCGGAGACCTTCTCCTTCCCTTCGCTACTCCCGATGATTCCCGGCATCTACGCCTACCGCACCGTCCAGGCCCTCGCCATGACGCTCACCACCGATACTGAAGCCGAATTCGAACACTGGTTCTACCTCTTCGAAAGCAACGGCCTAATCACGTTCTTCGTGGTGGTGGCGATGGTGATAGGCCAGATGCTGCCGATACTCATCTTCCCGCGCATATCCTTCTCATCCACGAAATAGGAGCTGTAGTGAAGCGTCGGCTGCCGGCAAAAGGCCGGAGGTGATGGCCGGATATTACAGGTGGTGGCAAAAGATTAAGGGTAAGGAAAAAAGACTGTAGACAATGGCAAAGGAATACAAATGGGGTTACATAGACAGGGATGGCCGGCTGGCGATTCCTCCGCGGTTCCATGATGCGTGGGGGTTCAGCGAGGGCCTGGCTGTGGTGAAGTTGGAATGGGCGAGCGGCTACATCGACAGGTCGGGCCGGTTTGTAATCGAACCGAAATATCAGTATGCCGGACCTTTTAACGGAGGACGGGCTCTGATACAGACCGACGGTATGTGGGAATACATTGCCCCGTCGGGTAAAAGTCTCTCCACTCCGACCCCGCACCGCCCGGCTGACGCCTCGCCGGCACCCCCGGAAACGGGCGCTCCTGATCCGGCCCCTGTATTCAGCGAGGGGCTTGCACCCATGCCGAAAGGGCGGAAATACGGTTATATCGATGAGTCGGGCGCATTCGTAATCAAGCCCCGCTTCATTCAGGCCGAGCCTTTCAGCGAGGGGCTTGCCCCTGTACTGATGGATGCCGGCGTCAAATCATGACGCCGGGCCGGAAAAGGAATAACGCAGAATACAATACCGGAAAATGGAAAAACCGATAGGCAATTCAGGAAAAGCCGGTACCGGAAAAAAGGAATAACAGGAAACGTAATATCAAAAAAAGGATTCTTCTCCGGAGGGAAGAATCCTTTTTTAGTTCAGGTGGGTTATACGGTGCGGATCAGAGGATGGCCTGAAGCTTGGCCTCAAGGTCGGAGAGCTTCACCAGACCTACACTGCGCTCCTTGAGCTCGCCGTCCTTGAAGAAAAGTACGGTCGGGATATTGCGCACACGGTTTTCACCGGCGATTTCATCGTTTTCATCGATATTGAGCTTGCCGATCACTACTTCGGGGTGCTTTTCAGCGAGTTCCTCTACTACGGGACCGAGCTTGATGCAGGGGCCGCACCATGTAGCCCAGAAATCGATTACAACCGGCTTGCCGGATTCGATAGCCTCACGAGCTGTCTGATCTGTAAATTGAAGTGCCATTTTGGTTTAGATTTAGTATGTTGGATTAAATTAAATGGAAAGCATGATAGGATCCGGGTCCCGTGAAAGACGGAGTCTTCCCTGCGGCATGCCGGAAAGCCTCCCTCATCTTTGAGACTACAAATATATCATCTTTTTCTTAAAAAAACAAGTCCGCCGCCCGCTAAGTTCGGACGGCGGCTCCAGTAACGCGGTCAGTTGTCGGTTATGCGGAAAGGTGTATCCCATTGTTCGAGGAAGTCCACCATGGATTTGCCGATATTGTACTTCTTGCGCGAATGTATCACCAACTCCTGCTCGCGGGCCTCATGGGCTATGCGCAGTGTCAGGTCGCCCGGGCGCGGAGGCATTTCGGACTCATCGGCCGAAGGTGTTTCGCTCCCTCTCAGCTCGAAGCTCTTGAGGGTATCGAAAAAAGCCTTGTCGCTGAATGTCGACTCCAGATAGATGCAGATGCTGTTGGCCACGTTGCCGCGCAAGTCCTCAAGCGGAATCATCCTGTCAAGACTCATGTCCATGAACTCGGGCTTGTACATATTGCGCATGAACCTCATCTTGACCGCCACGGCATCCCCCACCGTAAAGCGGTGGAACCACTCCTTGAAGCTCTTGCCGAAAAGCTTCACCTCGGCCTTGCCGCTGAAGTCCTCGATTGTCACGATGCCCCACTCGTTGCCCGAGCGGGTGACGCGTGTGACCGCATCCACCACCATGCCGCCGATCATCAGCTCCACGCCGTCATCCTGGGCCTCCTCAAACTCAGCGCAGGGGCAGGTGCAATGATATTTAAGCTCCATGTAATAGGGGTCGAGCGGATGGGCCGACAGGTACATCGTCACCAGGTTCTTCTCGGCCTCAAGGAGCTTGAAGCGGTTCCAGGGAGTATAGTCGGGCAGGGGAGGACGGTCGGTCTCGATCGGTTCGAAATCGGCGAAAAGCGACATCTGCAGCGAGTTGCTGTCGTTCTGGAAACGCTGTCCGTATCGCACAAGCGTCTCGGCGAATGTCGTGTTGTCGAGCACCGGGGCCACAATCGCCTCGCGCGGGATGCCGAAGCTGTCGAAAGCCCCGGCCAGCGCCAGCGACTCGACCGCGCCCCGGTTGCATGCCGAGAGGTTGACGCGCTCCATGAAGTCGTAGATATCCTTGTAGGGTCCGTTTTTCTCGCGCTCCGTCACGATGGCCGTCACGGCGGAATCACCCACGCCCTTCACGGCGCTGAGTCCGAAGCGTATTTCGCCCGAGGGTGTGACGCCGAACTTCCGCACCGACTCATTCACGTCAGGCCCTTTCACCACAATGCCCATGCGCCGGCTCTCGTCCATGATTTTCGAAAGCTTGTCGGTGGCCCCGAGGTTGCGGCTCAGCACTCCGGCCATGTATTCCGCAGGATAGTGGGCCTTGAGGTAGGCGGTCTGGTAGGCCACCCAGGAATAGCACGTGGCGTGCGACTTATTGAAGGCATACGACGCGAACTTCTCCCAGTCGGCCCAGATTTTCTCCAGCACTTCGGGCTTGTGGCCGTTGGCGGCGCCCTGGTCGAGGAACTTCACCTTGAGCTTGGCCATCTTGTCGATCTGCTTCTTGCCCATTGCCTTTCGCAGCATGTCGGACTCGCCTCGGGTGAAATTGGCCAGCAGGCGGGAGAGGAGCATCACCTGTTCCTGATAGACGGTGATGCCGTAAGTCTCCTCAAGGTACTGCTTCATTATAGGGATGTCGTACTGGATCGGCTCGCGCCCGTGCTTACGGGCGATGAACGACGGGATGTAGTCCATCGGGCCCGGGCGGTAGAGGGCGTTCATGGCGATGAGGTCTTCGAATTTCGAAGGCTGGAGCTCGCGCAGCGACTTCTGCATGCCTGGCGACTCGAACTGGAACGTAGAGGTGGTGCGTCCCTCGCAGTAGAGCTTGAAGGTCAGGGGGTCGTCGAGCGGGATATTGTCGATGTCGAGGTCGATTCCGTGGCGCGCCTTGATGTTTACCAGGGCCTCCTTGATTATAGAAAGGGTCTTGAGGCCGAGGAAGTCCATCTTGATGAGCCCGGTCTCCTCGATGACGGAGCCTTCGTATTGGGTGACGAGCAGGGTCTCGTCGCCGTCCTGTGCGGTCGACACCGGCACCCAGTCGGTGATGTCGTCGCGGCCGATGATCACGCCGCAGGCGTGTACTCCGGTGCCGCGCACATTCCCTTCGAGCTGGCCGGCATACTTCATCACATCGCGCACGATGGGATCCGGACTGTTGACCGCCTCCTTGAACGGAGGGGAGTATTTCGTAAGGTTGGGGAAGTTGATTTTGGGCGACTTGCCGTCCACGTCCGGCAGACGGTCCACCACCAGCTTCGCGAGCTTGTTGCCGTCGCTGACGCTGAGGTTCATCACACGCGCCATGTCCTTGATCGATGACTTCGTGGCCATGCTCTGGTAGGTGATGATGTGGGCCACCTTCTCCGCGCCGTACTTATGGGTCACGTAGTCGAGCACGGTGTAACGGCCGTCGTCGTCGAAGTCGACGTCGATATCCGGCAGCGAGATACGGTCAGGATTCAGAAAGCGCTCGAAGAGCAGGTCGTACTTGATGGGGTCGACCTGCGTGATGCCGAGGCAGTAGGCGGCCGCCGAGCCTGCGGCCGAGCCGCGGCCGGGCCCGATGCTCACTCCAAGACGGTCGCGCCCAACGTTGATGAAATCCTGCACGATGAGGAAGTAGCCGGGGAATCCCATGGTCTTCATGATGTAGAGCTCGAACTTGAGCCGCTCGGCCACATCTTCCGGCAACGGGTCGCCGTAGCGCTTTTTGGCGCCGTCCATGGTGAGCTTCTCCAGATAGTCGGCCTCGAACTTGATGCGGTAAAGCTTGTCGTAGCCCCCGAGGCGTTCGATTTTCTTCTCGGCCTCCTCCTGCGAGAGCACCACGTTGCCGTGTTCGTCGCGGGTGAACTCGTCGAAGAGCTGCTGCTCCGGGATGCGGCTCCGGTATTCTTCCTCGGTGCCGAAATCGGCCGGTATCTCGAAGTTGGGCATGATGGGCGCGTGGTCGATGGAATAGAACTCCACCTTGTCGACTATTTCCTGCGTATTGGTGATGGCCTCAGGCACGTCGGCGAAGATGAGCTCCATCTCGCGGGTGCTCTTGAGCCATTCCTGCTTGGTGTAGTGCATGCGCTCCTCGTCAAACTTCTTGTTGGTGGAGATGCAGATCAGGCGGTCGTGCGCCTCGGCGTCATCCTCGTTGGTGAAGTGTACGTCGTTGGATGCGATCATCTTGATTCCGTATTTCCTCGAAAGCTCCATCAGCACCTTGTTCACCTCCATTTGTTGGGGATAGGTCGAGCGGTTGGCGTTCTCCTTGAATGTCTGGTGACGCTGAAGTTCGAGGTAGTAATCGTCGCCGAACACACCCTTGAACCACTTCACGGCCTCCTCCGCACCCTCATTATCGCCTGCCCTGATCAGCCTGGGAATCTCGCCGCCCAGACAGGCCGAGCACACAATGAGGCCTTCGTGGTATTTCTCAAGGTCATCGCGGTCGGTGCGTGGATGGTAATAGAAACCCTCGGTCCATGCGCGGCTCACGAGCTTCACCAGATTATGGTAGCCCGTAAGGTTCTTGGCGAGCACTATGAGGTGGTAGCCCTTGTCGTCGCTGCCGTGTTTTTCGGTCTTTTTCTTCTTGGCCACATACATCTCGCATCCGAGGATAGGCTTGAACTTCTCCCCGTCGGGTTTGCCGGAATTCTTCTTGTTGACGTAATTGTAGAATTCCTTTATGCCGAACATATTGCCGTGGTCGGTCAGGGCCATTCCCGGCATACCGTCGGCCATGGCCTTGTCGACGAGCTTGGAAATCGACGCCTGGCCGTCGAGAAGACTGTATTGCGAATGTACGTGCAGATGTGTAAATCTTGACATATGTAGTCCTTATGAAAGATAAATCAGGAGGAGAGGGGTGCGGATGAATGATGGGCCCGATGCCCGGGAGAAAGTGACAGGACGTCCGGGAAAATGACAGGCCGCATGGCGCATTTGGCGTCCATCCGGAGGAGGCGGCTCCAAAAAAGCACGGAGTCTTTACAAAGATAACGGAAAAATTGCTATCTTTGCATTATGCACTTTAGAAAAAGACTTAAATTCATAATACCTGCTCATGAACACATCCAGAATCCTCTTGCCGGCTGAATGGCCCGAGATGCCTGAGTTCGAGGCCGGGATCCGCCGTGCTCCCGACCGTGGTTTCACCCTCACGACTGAAAAAGCAAAGACCGCCCTGCGCAATGCCCTGCGTTACCTCCCGCCGGAGCTTCACGAAAAGGCCGCTCCCGAATTCATGGAGGAGTTGCGCACGCGTGGCCGCATATACGCCTACCGCTGGCGCCCGAAAGGCAACCTCAACGCCAGGCCCGTGGATGAATACAAGGGAAAATGCCTTGCCGGCAAGGCATTCCAGGTGATGATCGACAATAACCTCTGTTTCGACATCGCCCTGTATCCCTATGAGCTCGTCACCTACGGCGAGACAGGGCAGGTTTGCCAGAACTGGCTCCAGTACCATCTCATAAAGAAATATCTCGAAGAGCTGACCGAGGACCAGACGCTCGTCGTGGAGTCGGGCCATCCGCTCGGCCTCTTCCCCTCGCGTCCGGAGGCTCCGCGCGTCATCATCACCAACGCCATGATGGTCGGCATGTTCGACAATCTCCATGACTGGCACGAAGCCATGCAGATGGGTGTGGCCAACTATGGCCAGATGACTGCCGGCGGATGGATGTACATCGGCCCCCAGGGCATTGTACACGGCACATTCAACACCATACTCAACGCCGGCCGCATGAAGCTCGGCATCCCTGACGACGGCGACCTCTCGGGCCATCTCTTCGTCAGCTCCGGTCTCGGCGGCATGAGCGGCGCACAGCCCAAGGCCGCCCTCATCGCCGGAGCCGCCTCAATCATCGCCGAGGTCGACCTCTCCCGCATCGAGACCCGTAAGAACCAGGGCTGGGTGCAGGTCGTCACCGACTCCATACCCGAGGCGTTCCGTCTGGCCGAAGAGGCCATGAAGGAGAAGAAGCCCATTTCCATAGCCTACCACGGCAATGTGGTCGACCTGCTCGAATATGCGGTGGAGCACGACATCAAGATCGAACTCCTCAGCGACCAGACAAGCTGCCATGCCGTGTATGAAGGGGGCTACTGTCCCGCCGGCATGACATTCGAGGAACGCACCGAAATGCTCCACGACAATCCCGAGAAATTCCGGGAGGAAATCGACAAGACACTCCACCGCCACTATAAGGCCATCAAGGCCCTTGTGGACAAGGGCACTTATTTCTTCGACTACGGCAACTCCTTCATGAAGGCCATGTACGACGCCGGCGTCAAGGAAATCTCCAAGAACGGCATCGACGAGAAGGACGGCTTCATCTGGCCCTCCTATGTGGAGGACATCATGGGCCCCATGCTGTTCGACTTCGGCTACGGACCTTTCCGATGGGTATGCCTCAGCGGCAAGCATGAGGACCTCGTGAAGACCGACCGCGCGGCAATGGAGTGCATCGACGTCAACCGCCGTGGCCAGGACCGCGACAACTACAACTGGATCCGCGACGCCGAGAAGAACGCCCTCGTGGTGGGCACACAGGCGCGCATCCTCTATCAGGACGCCATGGGACGCCTGAAAATCGCCTTGAAATTCAACGATATGGTGCGCAAGGGCGAGGTGGGCCCGATCATGCTCGGACGCGACCACCACGACGTCAGCGGCACTGACTCCCCCTTCCGCGAGACGTCAAACATCAAGGACGGCTCCAACGTGATGGCCGACATGGCCATCCAGTGCTTTGCCGGCAACTGCGCCCGCGGCATGAGCCTCGTGGCCCTGCACAACGGCGGCGGAGTGGGTATCGGCAAGTCGATCAACGGCGGTTTCGGAATGATATGCGACGGCTCCGACCGAGTCGATGAAATCCTGACCAAGGCCATGCTGTGGGATGTGATGGGAGGTGTGGCCCGTCGCTCATGGGCGCGCAACGAGAACGCCATGTCGACCGTGCGCGAATGGAACGACACCCAGGCCGAGAACGGATTCATGATCACCGAGCCCTTCCTGGCCGACGATGAACTGATTGACCGCATCGTGAAGTAAACCGCAGTCATGAAGCAGAACAGAATCATACGCAACGTACGCATCGTCACTCCGACAGGCTCCGAAGCCCGCCGGGGCGACGAGATGCGCGAGCTGACGGTGTTCAGCCACGGCCTCATCGTAATCGTCGACGGCACTATCCGCTTCGCCGGCAACGAGGAGGACTGTCCCGCCGAGCTTCTCGCGATGCATGAATATGAATATACCGATGGCGGCGGACGTGTGGCGCTCCCCGGATTTGTCGACAGCCACACGCACCTCGTGTTCGGAGGCTACCGCCCCGATGAATTCTCCTGGCGCCTGAAGGGTGACACGTACATGTCGATCATGGAGCGCGGAGGGGGCATACAGAGCACTGTCAACGCCACCCGCGAATGCTCCGTGGCGGATATGTCGGAGAAGGCCCGGTGGTTCCTCCGCCGCATGTCGGAGATGGGTGTCACCACTGTAGAGGCCAAGAGCGGCTACGGACTCGATGTCGACACCGAGCGGCGTCAGCTGGAGGCCATCCGCCAGCTTGCCGAGGACTCCACCGTAGGGCTCAATGTGGTATCCACGTTTCTGGGCGCCCATGCGGTGCCTACGGAGTATAAGGGACGCACGTCGGAATACGTTGACCATATCATAGCCGAGATGCTTCCCGCATTCCGGGGCCTGGCCAAGTGCTGCGACATATTCTGCGAGAAAAACGTGTTTGAGATCGAGGATTCGCGGCGCCTGCTTAAGGCGGCCCGCGAGATGGGGTATGCCATCAAGCTGCACGCCGATGAAATCGTGACGCTCGGCGGAGCCGAACTCGCCGCCGAACTCGGCGCCCTTTCGGCCGACCATCTGCTTCACGTCAGCGACGAGGGGGTGCGCCGCATGGCCGAGGCCGGTGTCGTGGCCACATTGCTGCCGCTCACGGCCTTCGCCCTCAAGGAGCCTTATGCCCCGGCCCGGAAGTTTATCGAGGCCGGCGCTGCAGTGGCCCTCGCCACCGACCTCAATCCGGGCAGCTGCTTCTCCGGGTCCATACCCCTCACCATCGCCCTGGCCTGCATCTACATGGGGATGAGCGTGGAGGAGACAATCACCGCCCTCACCCTCAACGGCGCCGCCGCCCTCGGCATGGCGGCCGAAGCCGGCTCGCTTGAGGCCGGAAAGCGGGGAGACGTGGTGATACTCGAATTCGACAACATCAACTATCTGCCTTACTACGTCGGAATGAACTGCGTGCGCACCACCGTGCACGGGGGCCGCGTGGTGTACTCGGCACCTGAATGACATCAAACCACAACCTTTACATCGACCATACTTAAATGAAACTTGAAACTTACGCCATAGGCAGTTCGCCGCTGACCTATGACCTTATCGAGAAGATACTCAAGGACGGCACCAAGCTCGTGCTCTCCGACGAGGCCATCGTCAAAATCTCGCATTGCCGCGAATTCCTTGACAAGAAGACCGACAACAACACGGTGCCCATCTACGGCGTCACCACCGGTTTCGGCTCCCTGTGCAACAAGCATATCTCCCAGGAAGACCTCACCACTCTTCAGGAAAACCTCGTGAAGAGCCACAGCTGCAGCGTCGGCACTCCGGTCGCGCCCGAGGTGGTGAAGCTGATGCTTCTCCTCAAGGCCCACGCCCTCTCGATGGGCTTCAGCGGCGTGCAGGTGGAGACGGTGCAGCGCATCCTCGACTTCTACAACAACGATATCCTCCCGGTGGTCTACGACCGCGGATCGCTCGGAGCGAGCGGCGACCTCGCACCCCTTGCCAATCTCTTCCTCCCGCTCATCGGCGAGGGCGAGGTGATGTTCGAGGGGAAGCGCCGTTCCGGTCAGGAGGCCCTCAACATATTCGGATGGAATCCCATCCGCCTGAAATCGAAGGAAGGTCTGGCCCTGCTCAACGGCACCCAGTTCATGAGCGCCAACGGCATCAAGGCCCTTATCGACGGCTGGCACCTTGTAAACTGCTTCGATGTGTTCGGCGCCATGTCGCTTGAGGCTTTCGACGGCCGCATCGAGCCCTTCTGGGACTGCATCCAGCAGGTGCGCCCTCATCCCGGACAGATCGAGACGGGCAAGGTGTTCCGCATGATTCTCGAAGGCTCCGAAATCATCGCCCGTGAAAAGGCCCATGTACAGGATCCCTATTCCTTCCGCTGCATCCCGCAGGTACACGGTGCAGTCAAGGACGCCATGAACCATGTGACCGACGTGCTCCACATCGAAATCAACTCCGTCACCGACAATCCGACCGTCTTCCCGGATGACGACATGGTGGTCTCCGGCGGCAACTTCCACGGCGAGCCCCTCGCTCTGGCATTCGACTACATGGGTGTGGCCCTGCATGAACTCGGCAACATTTCGGAACGCCGTGTGGCCCAGCTCATACTCGGCCTTCGCGGCCTCCCGGAATTCCTCGTGGCCAAGCCCGGCCTCAACTCCGGCTTCATGATTCCGCAGTATGCAGCCGCATCGATGGTGAGCCAGAACAAGATGTACGCATGGCCTGCAAGCTGCGACTCCATCGTCAGCTCCAACGGTCAGGAAGACCTCGTGTCGATGGGCGCCAACTCAGCCACCAAGCTCCATAAGATCATCGACAACCTGAAGTACATCGCGGCCATCGAGCTTATGAACGCCGCCCAGGGCATTGACTTCCGCCGTCCGCTCAAGTCGTCGCCGCTGATCGAGAACATCATGGAGAATTACCGCAAGGCCGTCCCCTTCGTAGAGGAAGACGTAGTGATGGAGGAGTACATCAAGAAGACGATGAACTTCCTCGACAGCTTCGACGTAGTGGTTGAGAAATCAGTAGACTGAACCTGTTTTTCCATCATGGCAATTCTGCCGATTAATTCGTAATCAGGCATTCCCCTTTTAACGGAGCCCGCACACCGGGCCCATATCACAGCCCCGCACCATCGCGGCCGCTTGGCGGCCCGTCGGTGCGGGGCTTCTGTTATAAGGATAAGGATGGTTCCCGCAGGGGAGCGGGGGATAGGCTTACGCTTGATCCCTCCTGCGTAGTCGGACCACGTTCTCCACATGGTGGGTGTGCGGGAACATGTCGACGGGCTGTACGTCTGTGACCCGGTAGGCGGCGTCGAGCAACGCGAGGTCACGCGCCTGTGTGGCTGGATTGCAGCTTACGTAGACTATCAGTTCGGGGGAGGCGTTGAGGATGGTCTTCACCACATCCTCGTGCATTCCGGCGCGGGGAGGATCCACTATCATCACGTCCGGACGGCCGTGGGAGGCGATGAAGCCGTCTGTCAGCACATCCTTCATGTCGCCGGCATAGAAAAGGGTGTTTTCAATGCCGTTGACGCGCGAGTTGAGTTTCGCGTCCTCGATCGCCACCTCCACATATTCTATTCCTATGACTTTCTCCGCGCCCCGGGCCACGAAATTGGCTATCGTGCCGGTGCCGGTATAGAGGTCGTAGACGAAAGGTTTCCGCCCCTCCCGCACCCAGCTGAGGGAGTCGTCGGCCGGAGCGCCGGGTTCGAGTCCGGCGAAACGGCGTGCCACCTTGTAAAGCTCGTAGGCCTGGCGGGAGTTGGTCTGATAGAACGATTTCGCGTTGACGCGGAAGCGTAGTCCCTCCATCTCTTCCTCGATGTATTCCGGCCCTCGGAAAGGTATGATTTCCTGGTCGGCCAGCGAATCGTTGAGTTTGAGGTTGACCGCATATTCCAGGGAAGTTATCTCCGGAAATGCGTCGGCCACGCTCTGCATCACACTCCTTATGGCTTCCGGATTATCCTCGCCGAAGGCTATCACCGCCATTTTCTGACCTGTCGACGCCGTGCGGATCATAAGGGTCCGCAGGAGCCCGTTGTTGTTTCGGATGTCGTAGAAGGACAGGCCTTCGCGTAGGGCGAGGTCGTAGATGAAGTTGCGCAGGCGGTTGCCGAAGTCCTCCTGGAGGAGGCATTCCTCGATATGGAGCACCTTGTCGAACGCGCCGGGTATATGGAAGCCCAGACCGTTGGGGGAGTCGGCGAACTCCTTGCCGGCCTTTACTTCTTCCCATGTGCGCCATTTCTTATTGGAGAAGGTGTACTCCATCTTGTTGCGGTAGCCCCATATTGGGTCGGAGCCGAGCGTAGGACGGATTTCAGGTAGTTGGATCTTCCCGATGCGGGTAAGGGCGTCGCTGACGGTCTGGCGCTTCATGTCGAGCTGTACGGAGTAGGGTAGATGCTGCCATTTGCAGCCGCCGCAGATGCCGAAGTGCCGGCATGGGGGTTCGGTACGCTGTTCCGAAGGCCTCGCCATCCTTACGATATGGGCTTCGGCGTAGGAGTGCTTCTTCTTGTCGAGCTGGATATCCACGATATCCCCGGGAGCGCCATAGGGGATGAAAATCACGATCTGTGACTCATCCTCGGGGCGCAGTCTCACCTTGGCCAGTGCCTTGCCTTCAGCTGCGAGCCCGGTAATCTCTATATTTTCCAGTAACGGTAACGGTTTCTTCTTTCTTGCCATAAAATCTCACGGCAAAGGCATTCAGCCTTTACCACTGCAAAGGTAGCAATTTTTTCCGACACCTTGTCGAAATCCGGAAGGTGAGATTGCGTCAGCGGAGGGATCCGGTCTCCCGGCGCAGGCTACTGAAAAAGTATTGGCTCGGTTAAGTAGTCTACTGATAGGGTTTACTCCATCACTGGAGTGAGGTTGATTGTACGGACCGGGTTCTGCATCCAAGTTTAGACTCGATACAGGCCTATAAAGGGAAGCTCCGGGCCCGTCGGCCCGGAGCTTAAAATATATATCGACGCGGAGTGATATCTGCCTCCGCGGTGAGCGTGCGTCACTTTGCGTTCTGGATCATCTGCTCGGAGGCGGTGATGAAGATTTCCACGCGGCGGTTCTGGGCGCGTCCTTCGGGAGTGGAGTTGGAAGCGATGGGGTCGTTCCAGCCTTCGCCTACGGCCTTGAGGCGGTCGGCCGCCACGCCGTGGTCCTCAAGATATGTCACCACGCTTTCGGCACGCTCCTTGGAGAGCTTCAGATTGAGCGCCTCGCCGCCGGTGTTGTCGGTAAAGCCTACGACGGTGATGTCGGTGTCGGGGAACTGCTCCAGGTTATAGGCCACACGTGAAAGGGCGGCCTGCGCCTGTGCGGAGAGATTGTACTTGCCTGTCTGGAAGAGTACAGCGTCTCCCAACACCATCTTGATGGCGTCGAGGTCATTGCGGTCTTTCACCATCTGTACCTTGATGGCGTCGAGCTGGCTCTGAGTGTCGTCGAGGCGACTCTGGGTGGCGTTCTGCTGTGCCTGAAGCTCGTCGAGCTGGCTCTGCAGAGCCTCCTTCTGACGCTGCATCGAGTTGCCGACCACAGCTCCCGTGCCTGCCCCGAGGGCCGAACCCACGAGAGCGCCTATCCATGTGCCCTTGCCTCCGCCGATGAGGGCGCCGACTCCGGCGCCTATGGCCGCACCGGCGGCTCCGCCGGCCGAGGCCCCCTGGCCGGTCTGCGACATGCCGTTCCAAGTGCGTTGAAGTGAGGAACATCCGGTCGAACCGACCAATGTCACCGTACAGATGGCGAGAATGAGAGAGTTGCGGGTAAATGTGCGTTTAGTCATAGTATAGGGAAGTATTTGATTATTTTCCGTCATTTCATTCATCTGCCGACACCCTTATGGGGTAGGAGCTGATTTTTAATAGCATAACAATCATTCGGCCCTTAAGGTTGAGGGAAAATCCGGGTCATCTCCACATATTGCCGGATCATTCGTCCGATTATGGAATTTTAACTTAGTATTAAAAATTGTTGTAAAATGGAAAATTATTGTTAACTTTGCACATCGGCATCCGGAAAACGGGCCGACAGGCAATCAGTGATATTCATCGACAATAAGCAGACTTCTATGGGATTCTCCTCTCTTCGGTAAAGGAATCCGCCCTCTTTCCAGTACATTAATTCAGACGCTTCTTCCGGGGAGGGTCTATCCGAATATCGGCATTTTTTCCCTACAGGTAATATATTATTCACTCTAACAATCCAAGGTCTATGAAAAGATTGTTTACTCTAATCACCGGAGCCTCGGTGGCGGCGGCAGTGTATGCGGCGGGCAATTACGAGGTGAGCGGTGTGGTGCTCAGTGCAGAGGACGGCGAGCCCCTGATAGGCGCGAGCGTGATGGTGCCGGGCACCGCGACCGGTACGTCCACCGACATCGACGGTAAGTTCACACTCTCCGTCCCCGACGGCGTGAAGACACTCCGCGCCTCCTACGTTGGCACGAAACCGGTCGACTTCAGTGTCAGCCCCGGCACGGGCGAGGTAAAGGTCACGCTGCAGGAGAGCTCCACGCTTCAGGAAGTGGTGGTGACGGGCTACGGCACGGTATCGAAACAGGCGTTTACGGGTGCGAGCTCCGTAGTGAGCGGCGCTGACATCGAAAAGAAATCCGACGTCAATTTCGTGAAAGGACTTGAAGGCAACGTCACCGGTTTCCAGTACAACAACTCCACGGCCATGCCCGGCACATGGGGCAGCGTCACGGTGCGTGGCGTAGGTTCGCTCTCTTCCAGCTCCCAGCCCCTATATGTGATCGACGGCGTGCCCGTAAGCTCCACTCCCGACGGCCTTGATTCCGACAGCAACAACTTCTTCGATCCGATGGCGGCCTACAACCCCAACGACATCGAGAGCGTGACCGTGCTCAAGGACGCCGCCGCAACGGCCATCTACGGCTCGCGTGCCGCCAACGGCGTGATAGTGATCACCACCAAGAAAGGGGCCGACGCGAAATTCCGCCTGAACATCGACGTGAAACAGGGCTTCACATCGGTGGCCAACAACAACATGAAGTACGCCTCGGCGGCGCAGGCCCTGAAGCTCTTCGCCAACGGCTACGCCGCCTACACAGGCGAAAGCTATGACGACTGCTACGAATTCCTCAAGGACAGCTACTTCGGCTGGGACGGCGTGACCAATACGGACTGGATCGACGCAGTGACCCGCACCGGCTACTACCAGGACTACAACGTCAGCTTCTCGGGCACAAGCGGGCAGACCAACTACTATGTGTCGCTCGGCTACACCGACACCGAGGGCATCGTGCTCAACTCCGGCAACCAGCGTTACTCGGGCCGCGTCAACCTCGACACCAAGTACAACATCTTCTCCGCCGGCCTCAGCGCTTCGTTCGGCTACACCAACAACCGCAACTTCTCCAACGCCACCTACGGCACCATGTCGTCGCCCATCACGGCCGCTGTGTCGTCGATGACTCCGTTCGACCCCATCTACAACGAGGACGGCACATATGCCAATGTGCTTTACTACAATCCCGTAGCGCTCAACGATGAAAAGGTCGGTGACCTCGACCAGGTCATCAACCAGACCTTCGTGGCCAATCCCTGGCTGCAGGTCGACCTCCCCTTCGGCTTCAACGTCAAGACCAACTTCGGCGTCAACATCATCGACCAGAGCGAATACCAGTACTGGAGCGCCGTCACCAATCCGCAGGGAATGGACTACAACGGACTCGGCCAGAAGTACTCCAACCGTATGTCGACCCTTACATGGACCAATACCATCGGCTGGAACAAGACGTTCAACGACATCCATCAGTTCAACGTGCTCCTCGGCCAGGAGATGCAGCGCTATGAGACACACTACGACTATTACGCGCGTTACGACTTCCCCTTCGCCGAGGAAGGACGCCGCGATTTCACCACCTCCGCTGCCTCGCTCGACAGCGAATACTATCAGGAGCAGAGCCGTCTGGCATCCTATTTCGTCGACGCCCGCTACTCGCTGATGAACCGCTACTTCTTCTCGGCGTCCTACCGTCGTGACGGAAGCTCCGTATTCGGCGCCAATCACCGCTGGGGCAATTTCTGGTCGGTCGGCGCGAAATGGCGTCTCTCGGATGAGAACTGGCTCATCAACCAGACCTGGCTCTCCAACCTCGACCTCCGCCTGAGCTACGGCACAGTGGGCAACCAGTCGCTTCCCTCGCTGTATGCCGCGCGCGGATTCTACCGCACAGGCTACAATTACGCGCAGGCACCGGGAATGTCGCCCACTCAGGTGGCCAACCCCGAGCTTACATGGGAGACCTCCCGCAAATTCGACGTGGGCTTTGACTTCGGCATATTCAACCGCGCCAGCCTCACCTTCGACTTCTACAGCGAGGATACGGCCGACGCACTCTACACGGTGCCCGTCAGCATGACCACAGGCGTGTCGAGCGTCTACAAGAACATCGGCAAGATCCGCAACGTCGGCATCGAGCTCGGAGTGAACGGAGTGGTCTACACCAACCGCGACCTTACCGTAAGCCTCTTCGGCAACCTCTCATGGAACAAGAACACCGTGCTCAAGCTTGCCGACGGATCAATCGACGGCACCTACAGCATAATCGAGGAGGGGAGTCCCTACCGTCAGTTCTACATGCCTGAATACGCAGGCGTGAATCCCGAGAACGGCAACGCCCTCTATTATCTCAACGAGACGGGCGACGAGCTTACCGAGGACTATTACTCCGCGGCCAAGCGCAGACTCGGGTCGGCATTCCCGAAAGTGTTCGGCGCGTTCGGCCTCAACGCCCGCGGCTACGGATTCGACCTCTCGGTGCAGTTCAACTACCGCGCCGGCAACAAGGTCTACGACACCGGCTCCCGCTTCACCGGCTTCGGCATGGACTTCCGCACTCCGCTCGAAGTGGTGGCCACCGACAGCTGGACTCCCGACAACACCGGCGCCAAGTATCCGCAGTACATCTGGAGCGACCCGACCAATTGCGTCACCGGCAACTACTCCTCGCGCTGGCTCATGGACGGAGGGTTCCTCCGCCTGAGCAACATCACCCTCGGCTACACCCTGCCGCAGGATCTCACGCGCAAGGCCCTCATGGAAAAGGTGCGCTTCTACGTATCGGCCGACAACATCCACACATGGACCGCATCCAACTTCATCGGCTACAACCCGGAGACATATTCCGACGGCATTATCGCATGGCAGACTCCGGCGGTGTTCACATTCACCGGCGGCGTGCAGATCACATTCTGATATGATACCGACAATCCGCACAGATCAAACCGGAACATTCACCTCAACGACATCACAACAATGAAGCATATATTCATAAAGGGTGCGGCGGCCCTCTCGCTCGGACTCGCCCTGACAAGCTGCGGCGACAAGTTTCTGGAGACCGAAGTCTTCAACGGCATCGACACCGAAACCGCCCTCGACAATGTCACCAACATAGGCTACGCCGTCAACGGTACGTACTACAACCTAATGTACTACTATTTCGCCGGCAACTACGCCACCAGCATCGGCGACGTGGCCTCCGACATCTCCTACTGGAACGGCAAGACCGGCCATTTCGACGCCATCTACCAGTTCAAGCCGGAAGACACCAACACCTACCTGAGATGCATATGGCTCTACGGCTACCGTGTGGCCGACAACGCCGCCCGCGTCATCTCCGCCTCCGATGCCCTGGAGTCGTCGCTCGACGAGGAGGGCCTTGACGAACTCAACCTCTACAAGGCCGAGGCCTATGCCCTCCGCGCCTACGCACACCTGACACTCGTCAACGTCTTCGCCCATCAGGTGAAGGTCGACGGTCAGGATTTCTCCTCGCAGCCGGGCATAGTGGTGCTCGAAGAGCCCAAGACCATCTCCGACAAGGTGGAGCGTTCCTCGGTAGGGACGGCCTACGCCTCGATCGTCAGCGACCTCAAGGAGTCGCTCAAATGCTTTGACAACACATCCTACAGCCGCGAGAGCATGTTCTATTTCTCTCCCGCGTCGGTAAGCGGCCTGCTTGCGCGTACGCTCCTGTATATGGAGGAGTATGACGAGGCTGCATCCTATGCGCAGGACGCCCTCGACCTCTCCGGCATCTCAAGCCTCGTGGACACTCCGGCCGACTACCGTGCCCTTTACATGGGAGGCGACAGCAACATCGAGTCGATGTTCGCCCTGGCCATCGACACGCAGACCAACTGGTCGGCCAATTCATGCGGCACCCTCTGGAGCACCTACAACTATTCTCCCTCCCCCTGGCTGCAGAGCGTGATGGCCACCGGCGACTGCCGCCGCGCGGTGTGGGCATGGCATCAGCAGAGTTCTCCCGAGGTGCCTGTGTTCATGTCGGGCAAGTTCAGCGCGTACGGACTCGGCGGCAATCCCGCCAACGCCACCAACTACCTCATCAACGCTCCCGAGATGTTCCTCATCCGGGCTGAGGCGGCCATCCACGACAATGACGTGGCCGGCGCTCAGGCCGCCCTTCTCGCGGTGGCCAAGCGCAATCCCGCCATCACCTCTACAGCCGACCTCCCCTCCGACACCGACGCACTCTTCTCATTCCTGAAGGAGGAGCGCGCCCGCGAGCTCTTCCAGGAGGGGCATCGCCTCTGGGACCTCCGCCGTTGGGGAGGCAAGGTGAGCGTAAGCCCGATCGGAGCGCCTGCAGTGGCTTTCAGCTACACCGGCTATGAGATAGGCAACCTCGTCTTCCCGATTCCGGTCGATGAAATCAACACCGGCGCCGGTGTCACCCAGACCGAGGGATGGCGTGCCACGTTGCCCTCGAAATAAGCAGTTGCGGTACTTAGTCACATACATGATGAGAGGAGGCCCCCTGCGACAGGGGGCCTCTTTTTAAATCTTCCCTTAAATATCAGGCTACTTTTTATATTCTTAATATACAGCTGTTTCTGCCTGATATTTAAGTTTTGAGTAACCTCCTCCTCCAGATCGTCACGTGTTTTCGGAAGCTCGTTGTTTGATGAGCCTCCTCCGCCGGACGTATAAGCGGGTACCATTTACGGTAATGATGGAAGACAGTGTTCCAGCCCCCCTGCGTATAGGGTAGATAACAAGAATGATCTGCCACAGCGTCTTACGCCGGTGACAATCTTTATCATTCCGTTGTGTCTGCGAGAAATGAGCTTCTGCAGGTATAGAGTTCTTTGTATTATCATAACGCCTGTTGTCAAATGTTGTGCCTCGTCACACAAAAAGACAGTGTAGAGGTAGCTTGAAAAAGTCTAATCGCCAGGATAACTGCGAAAAAAATGATTTACGGTTTTTAAAAAGGAATTTTATTTTGGAAGTGAAGATTATTTTTTGTAATTTTGCGGCAGAAATGGTTGCTCTGCCGTCCAGAGAGGAGGCGTGAAGGAGCATCAAAAGGGAATGAGGTGAGATTCCTCGACAGTACCCGCTGCTGTAATTCCCCGTTCTTTGACGACGCAAATTCGTTATTGAACAAGGTTTTTCGCAACCTGCCACTGGTCTTAATTGACTGGGAAGGCGCGAAAATACCGGGATAAGTCAGAAGACCTGCCATTTATGCCAAGTGATACCGCCTACGGGACTATGGGCAGGTTGTTGATTCTTTAAGCGGATTCAAAGTAATTTCTACACTCGTTTAGAGGTTAACCCATACTCCCGTGTGTGTACATTCTGTTAGTACGCAGACGGGAATTTTTTTTCTGAGTATTGACCTTTAAACTTGAAGTATGAAATATCTATTGCCTCCAACAGCAATACTTAGCTTAATCCCTTTAGAGGCTTTTGGCGATACTCCACTTGACACTCTTTCCAGACAATTGGATGAGGTCGTGGTAACTGCGCGAAAGCCCGCTGATGACATTATCCCGGCACAGACATTGTCGGGAAAGGAACTCCACCGTTTGAACAGCAATAGTGTCGCTGATGCACTTCGTTACTTTTCAGGGGTTCAAGTAAAGGATTATGGAGGTGTAGGTGGTATTAAGACTGTCAACATCCGATCAATGGGCACTAACCATACCGGCGTTGTATATGATGGTGTGGAACTCGGTAATGCTCAAAATGGTCAAATCGACTTGGGTCAATTCTCCCTTGATAATATGGAGGCATTGTCTCTCTATAATGGTCAGAAAAGCGAGATATTGCAACCGGCCAAAGATTTTGGGTCGGCAGGGACGATATATATGCGTACACGCACACCTGTATTTGATGAAGGTGAGAATTATCACGCTCGTGCAACCATCCGTACCGGCTCATTTGATTTGCTGAATCCTTCGGCACTTGTCGAGCTGAAACTCAGTGAGAGGCTATCAGCTTCTTTGAGCACGGAATGGGTCAATTCCAGCGGCAAATACAAATTCCGATATCGACGTGTTAATCCTGCCGGCGAACTTGCCTACGACACTACGGCTGTCAGGCAAAACGGCGATATAAATGCGACCCGTATCGAGCTGAATATGCACGGAGCCCTTCAATCGGGATCATGGAATTTCAAGGCCTACAATTATAATTCGGAGCGAGGTGTGCCCGGTGCGATAGTCAATAACGTATGGCGGCGAGGCGAACGGATATGGGATAACAACTCCTTTGCACAGGGGCGTTATACAGGATATTTCGGGAAGTTCAC
>JAAVCH010000011.1 GCA_014802425.1 Bacteroides sp. | reverse complement strand
TTAAAACCTTCATCACCCTCCCGCTTCCGGGCGGGTGAAGAGCTTTCTGCTTGTCTCTCCTGTGGCATCTTTGTCATTGTTCTCTTCGCTTGCGGGCCGCCGCCTCAGTGGCGTTGTTTCCCGTTTGCGGTTGCAAAGTTACAACATTTTTCAGCCGCCCGCAAGAGGCAACGCGAACAAAATCGAATTTTATTTGTTTTTTCAGACTAAAATATTGATTATCAGTNGCCAAAAAATATGTAAATGAACGTTAACGAATGTAAATCACGTACTGCGGAACTATGCTNTACAGCATCCGCCCCCACTGAAATAGATAAAAATATAACTGTAAACGCTGTCGATACTGCAAATCAATCCCCATAGAAACCGCTTTTGAAACCTAAATAGTATTTTCCCGACCCTCTCAGACACTCTCAGACCCTCTCAGACACTCTCAGACACTCTCAGACACTCTCAGACACTCTCAGACACTCTCAGACACTCTCAGACCCTCTCAGACACACGGCACTCCTCTACACTTACGGCCTACCCCGCAGTAGACCGCAGTGAAGGCCATACGGCCAACGGTCTGAACTCCGTAAGGATACCAGGCCGATACGGCCGCATATAATAATCCCCCTTCCCTCAAAAAGAGTTTTNAGGGAAGGGGGCTTTATCAGAACTGGAAGTAGATGAACGGGGCTACTTCCTCGGTCATGAACTGTATCACGAGCTGCACCGCTATCAGGAAGANCAGGAGCTTCACCAGCCAGGGCGAACGTACGAAAACNCGCTCAAACCAGTCGGTCCAGCTCTGCGGCAGGAAATGGCATATGATGAGAAGGCCCATCATAACGCACCATTCCGGGCGAGCCTGGGCGAACTGCCACAGCTGGTCAGGGTAAAAATCCACAAAGATGTTTTTTATTATCAGCAGGCTCTGCTCGAAGTCGGCCGCACGGAAGAACACCCACAGCAGGGATACGTAGACAAAAGTAAGGCTCCAGGAGATAAAGACGGTGAACCAGTTGTCGGGTATCCGCCGGAGCACCGGCTGGCAGGCCTTGTGGACTGCGAGGCCCACGCCGTGCATCGCGCCCCAGAACACGAACTTCCATGCCGCGCCNTGCCACAGGCCGCCGATGAGCATCGTGAGGAAGTTGTTGAGGTAAGTGCGGAACGTGCCCTTGCGGTTGCCGCCGAGCGGGATGTAGAGGTAGTCCCTCAGCCACGATGACAGCGAGATATGCCAACGGCGCCAGAATTCCGTAAGATTGCGGCTCTGATAAGGGGAGTTGAAATTGATGCCGAGCCGGAAGCCCATCAGCAACGCCAGGCCTATCGCCATATCAGAATAACCGGAGAAGTCGCAGTAGATCTGCATCGTATAGCCGAGCACACCCATCAGCGTCTGCACCCCGGTGTAGAGCGCGGGATCATTGAAGATAAGGTCGTTGTACTGCGCGATATAGTCGGCGATGACGGCCTTCTTCAGTATGCCGATTATGATGAGCCAGAGTCCCGTCCATATCATCTCGCGTGTGGCGCGCTCGTTTCTGGCCAGCTGGGGCAGGAAATAGTCGGCGCGCACGATGGGCCCCGCCACCAGAGCCGGGAAGAAGGAAAGGAAAAAGAGATAGTCGATCCAGTTGCGCGTGGGGCGGATGCGCTCTTTGTAGACGTCCACAACATACGATATGGACTGGAACGTATAGAACGAGATGCCTACGGGAAGGATTATGTCGAGCGGCTGGAAGTTGCCCTCGACCATGGCGTTCCAGTTCCAGAGGAAGAAATTGGCATACTTGAAATAGCCGAGCACCGAGAGGGAAAGGCATATGGAGGTCCACAGCCATGTCTTCCTAACCCAGTTCGAGGTGGCCTTGCGTATGCGCCAGGAGATGAACCAGTCGACATACGACGTGACGATAAGCATCAGGAAAAACAGCCCCGACGACTTATAATAGAAAAACAGAGAGAAAAGCACCACGAACACCACCATCTTCGTCTTCGACGACTTAAGGAGGGCGTAGACCGGGAGCATCACTATGAAAAGCACCCAGAACAGACCGCTGCTGAAGAGCATGGGCGCGGAGGGATCGTAGCCTAGAGCATGCCAGGCATTGGTGGCGATGAGCGAGGCCTTATGCTGGATTTCGTCAGTGAAAATCGCATTCCAAGTAGTGGTGGCGATAAGCGAGGCCTTTTGCAGGATTTCGTCAATGAAGCTCATTTGTCGGACGCTTTTAGGAGTATCAGGTTTGCGTTGACTCTCTTCAGGGAATCGGCCGGGGCATCGATGAGTATGGGATGCGATGACTTCGGCATCCAGCGCACCACGCTGTCCATCCATTCGGCCGACGACTCACGGGTGGGATGCACGCCGTCCTTCTTGCGCTTGAACGTCATGCCCGCGCTACGGAAAAAGGAACCGGGACGGCACACACGGTCTATCATGTCGTTGATGCCCTTGTCCTCCTTCCAGTTGGGGGGGCCGATCCAGACGTAGGGCAGGTCGCCTACCTGATCGAGTATTCCCTCCACATACTGCACGTGGCTGTCGGGGTTGGCAAGGTAAAGCTCATTGGCGCCGAGGGAGATGAACACATAAGTGGCGTCGAACTCCTTTATATAATCGCGCAGGCGGGTGGAACGGGACCATTTGACCGTGTTGCTCGAATCCCAGTTGACGGCATGGAACTCATGGCCGTTGGCCGCCGCGTACTGCGCCAGACGCAGGGCCAGGTTCATGGTCATCGAGTCGCCGATAAGGAGTATCGACTGCCTGGTGGAGTCGACCGGGGCCTTCTCCTCCTGCTGCACGCGCCGCTCCTCGGCGGCCACGGAGTCGGCTATCTCGGCTTCCTGGCGTTCCTGCTCCCTGTCGGCAAGAAGGGTTTCCTTAAAAGTGGCGCGCTTAAGTGTAAAATCGCCGTAGCTGATGTCGTCGGCGAAAGATACAGCTATCATTATGGCCAGTGACAGCGCGAGCAGAAGCCATAATCCTGTATATCCGGATTTCATTCAGGATGGTTGTTGGCAGTGATATTATTTACGGAGCATTTCCGTCGGGAAATGCTCCGGCTTTATTTTTAAGTTGCAAAATTACTGTTTTTATTTGAATTATAGAGACAGGAACGGAAATATTTGTTAAAAAACATCATCTCCCATGTGCGTGCCGCCTCCCCGGATCCGGCGGGGACAGCTGCGCATGGCAGGCGCGGGCCGGGCAACGGTCATTCAAGGTCGACGACCGTGATGCCGGCTCCTCCGAACCTCACGTCCTCATCGCGGAACGACCGGACATTTGGATTGGCGTTAAGTTGCTGACGGATAAGGGTCTTCAGTATTCCAGCCCCGGTGCCGTGGAGTATGCGGAGGCGTCCGGCGTTGAACTGCACCGCGTCATCGAGGAAATACATCACGGCCTGCACCGCCTCGTCCCCCCTCATGCCGCGCACGTCGATATCGGTCTTGAAATCGAGCTGCCTNCGGCGCGAACTCTCGGAGGTGGCGGCGCTTATGCCGAAACTCTGGGTAACGGCCGTAGGCTCGGGCTTGCGGGCCGNCACAAGATCCTTCATGTCGACCATCATCCTCAACGCTCCNAACGCCACCTCTGCCTTCTTCCCGCTGACGGCGAGNATGCGCCCTGCGGTGGAGGAATCCTTCATCTTCACATAGTCGCCCACGGCAAGCTCCGCTTTGGAAGCCGCCGCCGGCTTCTGACCGGCCCCTCCCCCACCCTGCTTCTTGCGGCGGCTCCTGTGGTCGAGCTGCCTGAGCGATTCGGGCACCTCCGCTGCGGGCGATTCCTCCGCCACGGTGCGCTTGAAGGCTTCCAGTTCGGCGCGGATCTTCTTGGTGGCCTCCTTCTCGGCCTCGACGGCGCGGATTTCGCGGATGGCCTTCTCGATTCTGGCATTGGCCGTGGCCAGTATCTCCTTTGCCTCCGCCTTGGCCTCATGCAGGATGGCGTTGCGCTGGGATTTCAGGTCGTCGGCCTTATCCTCATACTTTTCAAGNAGCGAATCGAGGCGGGCCTCCTTCTCCTTGATGTTCTGGCGCTTGTTGGCCCAATANCGGCGGTCACGCGCCACATCGAGGAGGTATTTGTCGAGATTCACGTAGTCGCTCCCNACAATCTCCTGCGCCTTGGCTATCACGTCGCGGTCAAGCCCGATCTTGCGGGCGATTTCCACGGCAAACGAGCTTCCCGGATTTCCGACCGATAGCTGGAACGACGGAGCGAGGTGATGGCGGTCGTAGAGCATGGCTCCGTTGATGAATCCCTCGGTCTCTCCGGCGAAGGTCTTGAGGTTCTGGTAATGGGTGGTGACCACGCCGAGGCACTGCGTCAGCGCGAGCTTGGCGAGGATGGCCTGGGCGATGGCGCCGCCGATCATGGGCTCCGTACCCGAACCGATCTCATCGGCCAGCACGAGGGTCTGCCGCGAAGTATGCTGGAGGAAGTACTTCATGTTGCGCAGATGCGACGAATAGGTCGAAAGGTCGTTCTCAAGCGACTGCTCGTCGCCGATGTCGACGTAGAGGTTACGGAAGATACCCATGTGGGAATTCTCGTAGACGGTCGGGAGCATGCCGCACTGCATCATGTACTGCACGCATCCCACGGTCTTCAGGCACACCGATTTACCTCCGGCGTTGGGACCGGATATGATGAGGATGCGGTGGGTGTCGTCGAGGGTCAGCGACAGCGGCACCACTTCCCTCCCCTGGGCGCGGAGTGTGAGCAGAAGCTGCGGATGCACCGCATGGTACCATTCTATGACGCGGCCACGCTCCACGTGGGGCATCCGGGCGTCGACGTCGCGGGCGTACGAAGCCTTGGCGCGTATGAAGTCGAGCCGCCCGAGTATACGGCATGAAGCGCCGATGGCGCCCGTGTGGGGCCTCAGCACTGCGGCGAGCCTCTTGAGNATCTCGATTTCCTCACGGTGCTCCTCCATCTCTATCTCACGTATCCGGTTGGAGGCCTCCACCACTTCGAGGGGCTCGATATAGACGGTCTTGCCGGTGGCCGAAGCGTCCTGCACTATGCCGGGGATGGAGCGTTTCTTACCGGCCTCCACGGGAATTACCATACGGCCGTCGCGCACGGCGGCGCTGACGTCGCGGTCGATTATCCCTTCGGCCGCCGCACGGTCGAGCACGCGGCGCATTGTCTTGGAGAGGGAGCCGGTTGCCGCACGCAGCTGCCGCCGCAGTTCGTAGAGTTTTTCGGAGGCGTTGTCCTTTATCTCGCCGAATTTGTTGACGGCCGCATTGATTTCGTGGATAAGGGCAGGGAATGACTCAAGGCGCGACGCCACGGCGGCCAGACGCGGATAAGCCGCACCCTCGTCATCGGAGCGGCTGAAGAAGGCGCTGACCTCATCGGCCTGCATCAGCACGAGCATAAGGCTGTAGAGGGCTTTGGCCGAAAGATAGTTTCCCTCGGCCGACAGCTCGGTAAGGGAGCCATGCACATCGCCTACATCGCGCAGAGGGAGCGTACGGCCCCCCTGGAGGATGGACAGCATCTCGGAGGTCTCCCAAAGACGGCGCACCACTTTGTCGTAGTCATCGCTGAACTCCATTTCACGCGCGTATTCGGCCGAGAACGGGCCCGAGCAGCGCTCTGTCACAGACTGACGTATCTTATCGAATCCTATCTTGGATTCAAAATTGGAAGGATATATCATAAACAGTATTTTTCTATAAGCCCGCATCGCCCGGGACACCTGACCGGGATACCCGGCCCTACGCCCCGCGGCGGCCGCATCCCCGCTCACGCCGGTAGACAACAATCCCTGCTTACGCGGAGGGCGTGAGCAGGGATTCCGGCCGTCCCGTTGCAGACGGCAAAGAGGTGGGCGGCTTCAGATTCAGGCCTCGGCAGCTTTCTGCTCTTCGAGGATCTTGATGGCCATGTCGTAGATGGTAGTGTCATCGAGCACTACGATACCTCCGTCGGGACCCGGCTCAATGTGCATGCCTATATTCTTGCCGAACTGGTAGTTGACACCACCGAAGTAGTTTCTCACTGTCTGTACTGTAAGGTTGAGTTCATCGGCGATGCGATGAGTCGAACCGTCAGGCAAGCTGTCTTTCAGGCGACGAAGCTCATTGAAGGTGATAGTTTTGCTCATATCCGAAAATATTTTGAGTTTTAGATTAGCGAGGCGAGCCGCAAAGATTTAAGGTTTGCTTTGCAATTGCTAATTTAATCAATAATACGCCTATGAGCAAAAAAAATGTAAAAAAAAATTGTGTTTTAAAACATATAAAATATCCGTTGTCATCGTAAACCCCTGATAACTCCATCAATCCGCCGATGTCGCGGGCTGAAGTTTTTCATCACGGGACTCGTCCGGGCGGAGTCGGCCCTCATATTACNGTAAGCTCCGAGGCCTTGATCCAGCCAGTGTTGCTGTGGTTGAGGCGCACCTTATACCATCCCTTCTCCCCCTCGGGGTTGAGGGCCGTATCCAGTATCTGGAGTTTTGTGCCGCGGTGCAGAGGGAAGCCCACATGCGTGGCGCCGGCCGACGGCTCGTCGGTGAGCTGGGCCTTGAAGACGGTGACTACACCTTCATCCTGACTCTCGAATGTGGAGGCCGCCATTTCGGCGAAGACTATGAAGACGACGGTGAAGAATACGAATATCAGCGCGCTGAAGAAACCGATTTTCTTGAACTTCACCTTGGAGGTGAAGAAATACAGCGCCAGAGCGAGCAGGAGCAGTATGAACGAAGTGGCGGCCATTTCCGCCCAGGCGTCGGAAGAGGAGTCGACGGCTATGCTCTTGCGCAGGCGGCCGAAATAGCCGGGCACATCGGGCTCCACGTTGCCTTTCTTCCCTTTCAGCTCGGCTTTGTTGGCGTCACGCACACGCGACGCTATGTACTCGATGTTCTGGTCGATGCTTTTATTCGAGGGGTCGAGACGTTTGGCGCGTTCGAGGCAGAGGCGGGCCTCCCCTTCGTCGCCGGCCTTATAATAGGCGTTGCCGAGGTTGAAGAGCAGCCCCGCGCCTGCGGGATAGCTCCGGGCGACACGCGAATACAGCTCCACGGCCTCGTCGAAGTCCCCTTTGTCATAGGCCGAGTCTGCTTCGGCCACGAAGCGCGAGGCCTCATCCGCACCCATCACCGTCACCGCCGTCTCCGGACCGGTCTGAAGGTCGGCCTCGCCGGTCTGCAGGGGCTCGGGTTCACGGCCTTTGTCGGCCNAGGCCGCCAAAGGAAGCATCAGCGCCACAAGCGCCGCTATCCATACACNTTGAAGCGCGCCCATAAGGCTTTTATTTGAGGATCTCATCATAGTCATTGTTTTCTCTTTCTGACGCGCCCGCTTTCGGACGCTTGTTAAACTCATCCTCTAAGCCGTTGAGCACCTGCTCGCCCTCGGCATAGACGTCGCTGACGCTCTTACGCGAGGAGGCCGGGGAATATTTGGCGAACTCACACTCGTCGAGAAGGCTGAGCAGACGGTTCACGGCATCGCCCGACACTCCGTGGTCGGCCAGTATCTGGCTGACGTTCTCGCGGTTGAGCTCGGAGGTGGGGAGACGGAGCTTATCCGACAGGTAGCCCCAGAGGGCCTTCAGCATCTCGTCATAGAATCCGTCCTCATCGTTCCTGCGGATGCAGGCAGCCGCCATGCGGAGGCGTCTGCGGGCCATGCGTCCGGCGCGGCGGCTCCTGAGGCCGGCCATGTCGGCCCGGTCGGCGAGATATCGGCGGTGNCCTATGAGGGCGCATGTGAGGGCGACGGCCGGCACGATATACAGGAGCCAGTAGACGACGCCGCGCACCATCGGACGGGCCTCCTCCACCGTGGCAAGCTCCACTGGCATCAGGCGCGAATCATAGGTCATCGCCGCCTGCGACTTCTCAGATTCCGCTCCACGGGCCACCTTCAGCCTGTAGCCGCGCGAGGTGGAGGTCTCGTAGCTGCCGGTGGAGGGATTGAAGTAGACGAGCCTTACGGGAGGTATCTCGAAAGTGCCTGCCTCAAGGGGCATGAAGGAGTAGTCGAAATTGACGCTTCCGCTGACGTTCGAGCTCCCCACGACTGCCTTGACGTCAGACTGCGGGGTGAACACTTCGAGCTCGTCGGGGAAAAGGCTGTTGAGTTCGGGAAGATGGATGTACTTCAGGTTGCCCTGCCCGGTGATGAGGTAGGAGACCGAGGAGGCCTGGTTGGCCACGGCATCCGACGAAGGCAGGTCGGACGATATGGTGAACTGCCCCACTCCGCCGGAGAAATCGGCCGGACGCGGCGAGGGAAGCGGCTTAACGTTGACCACAAGGTCATTGGGCGTGACATTGAGCTGGATGGGCTTGCGTGTCACGAGCTGCATGAAGAAGGGGTCGTGATAGTATTCNTCGGCGTCGGTGGAGACGGTGTATTTATTGCCGATGATCTTCAGCTGTCCGGGCATCTGCGGGAAGATGATGTAGCGGGCTATCACGGCTGTGGCGTAAGTCTGACCCTGATAGTTCTCAAAGGTCAGTTCCTTGGAGATGTTGTCGGATTCCTCGATTACGAATCCATCGAACTTGGGAGCGTCCGTGGCTCCTATGAACTTGATGGAGTTGTAGGTGGTGTAGAGCTTCACGGTGTAGACGAGCGCCTCCTGCTCGTAGGCAGTGGTCTTGGAGACGTTGGCTCGGAGGAAGAGCTTGTCGTTGCCCTTGCCGATGAACGTCGGGCCCTGCGACGCCGGATCGGGGGTCTGCGCCGACTGNCNCGGCTGACGCGGATTCTGTCCGCCCTGCGCGCCTCCGCCGTTGGGCGCATAAGGCTGCGGGGCGCTTCCGGGCGCCGCGACGGTGTAGCTGACAGTGTTGCTCTTCACTCCCCCCACGGAGATGGGGCCGAAGGTGTAGCTACCTTTGGACTCGGCCTTGAGGGTAACGGCATAGATATTGACCACACTCTGCGACACCTGCCCGTTGACGCTTGAGAATGAGGATGATGAACTCTGATGGGCGAAATAGACCACCCGGGCTCCGGGCACGCTTTTGGGTGCCGACGGAGCCTCATTGATATTGCTTACTATGATCTTGATATAGAAAGTCGACCCCTCTTCGATCACACCGGACCGTGNGCCCGGATCGACACGCAATTCAACTTTCTGGGCGGCCGATACTCCGAGTATCCCCGCCACAAGCAGTGCCATCGCCACCACCCACCGTCGTATTCCTCTAATCTCTGTCATCATTTCTTCGGTATTATGTCAGTCGGAGCGGATGCGTCACCACGGACGGCTTGAGGCGCCTGCTCCGGAACCCTGCTGGCCCTCAGCATGAGCCTTGCGGGCGCGTGTCTGGTTCTCGTTGTTCTCCACNGCGTTCAGGATCTGCTGGGCGGCCTGCTGGCTCATCTCGTTTTCCTGCGGACGCTGNTGGTCTTGCTGCTGGTCCTGTTTGTCTTTGTNCCGGTCCTGATTATCCTTGTCCTGGTCCTGATTCTGGTCCTGATTCTGGTCCTGATTCTGATCCTGATCCTTATTCTGATCCTGATCCTGATCCTTATTCTGATCCTGATTCTTATTCTGGTCCTGATTCTGATCCTTATTCTGATCCTGGTTGTCCTGGTTCTGATTGTCCTGATTCTGGTCGGGGTTTTCCTGACGCTTCAGCTGGGCGATGCGCAGGTTGCGGCGTGCGTCGTCGAAGTCNGGCTCCAGCCGGAGGGAGTACTTGTAGTGGTCGATTGCCTTGGAGTAGTTCTCGGCCTGAAAAAGGATGTTGCCGAGATCGTAGGCGGCGCAGGACGCGAGATGCGGATTCCTGTCGCCGAGTTTCATCACCTCCACAAGATCGGCGTTTCCCTGCCGGATGAGTTCCTGCCCGACAGTGTCGTTCTGCTGCACGGATGTCTTCTGAATGCCGTAGACAAGCCGCGTCAGGCCAAGATTGAACCGCCCCACTTCGGAAGTGGCGTCGCTTTCCATAGCCTCCTTATACCTAGCGATCGCTTCGGGATACTTTCCCAGAAGATACAGGGCATTCCCCTCATGGACGCGCAGGCGCTCGACACGGGCGTTATAGTTGTCGGCCCGGCGGGCCACGAGCGAGCACACCATACCGGCCAGGCCGATGGCCGCCAGCGCAATTATGGTGATAAGCAGTTTCTTATTTGCCATGGCTCTCTTTCTTAAAGAATGTTATGCGGTCGAGCCAGCCGAACTTACTGTCGACCACGATGATATCGAGAAGTATGAACACCAGGGCCATCCATCCGAAGAATCCGAAGAGCTCGTCGTGCACCACCGTGAAACTGCTCTCCAGAGCCGTGCGCGACACCTTGTCCATCTGCTTCTCCAGTTCGTTGAGGCTCCCTTTGTTGGAGGCGTTGACGTAGATGCCCCCTCCGGCCTTGGCTATGCTTATGGCCAGGTCCTCGTTGAGGGCGGTCCGTACAGGTTCGCCGGTCGCGGGATCCATCATGTAGCCGCGTCCCTGAGGAATCATTACAGGCTCGCCGGCTCCGACTCCGATCANGTCGATCTGGATTTTCTTTTCCGCCGCCTTGGCCACGGCCTCCATCACACCCTCGGGATTCTCAAGCTCCTCGGCGTCGGTGATGAGGATTATGGCCTTGCCTATCTCCTTGTCCTCGGAGAATGAGTCGGTGGCCCGCTCGATGGCCTTGGCTATGTTGGTGCCCTGGCTCGGCACCTGGTCGGGCGTGATGCTGTTGAGGAACATCTTGGCCGACACGTAGTCGTTGGTCACGGGAATCAGCGTATAGGCGTCGCCGGCGTACTCGATGAGGCCCACGCGGTCGTCGCTGAGGCGGTTGATGAGTTTTTCGAGGATTGTCTTGGCGGTGCGCATCCTGTCGGGCGCTCCCTTTTCGGTCGAGGCCGGGGCAAGCATGGAGTTGGAAGCGTCGACGGCTATCACCACCTCTATGCCCTCCTTGACGCTGTTCTCGCTCTTCACTCCGCCCCATGGACGGGCAAGGGCGATGACAAGCATCGTGTAGGCAAGCAGCTGGAGCACGAGCTTCAACGGCGGCTTATAGGGTGACACCAGCGGCATCAGCCGGGCCATCACTTCCGGACGCCCGAACCTGCGGAGTTTTCCGGCACGCGAAGCCCTCGCCCAGAGATAAAGGCCGAGATANACCGGCACTCCGAGCAGAAGATACAGTATATATGGATAAGCGAAACTCATGAAGTGTATCCTGAAATTAAATTGTCACTTTAATGGATAGCCGGCGCGGCATCATGTCCGGGAGGGGGCGCCGTCAGGGAATGCGGCGGAGCACCGTGTAGCGCAGCAGCATCGAGAGGGCGTAGCAGACCAATGCGCCGAGCACCCAGGGGAAGAATGCCTCGTCNGTGCGGGTGTAGTTCTCCACATCGAGTTCGGTCTTCTCAAGGGCGTCGATCTCCTTGAACACCTTNTGGAGCATCTTCTCGTCCTTGGCGCGGAAGAACTTGCCCCCCGTCTCCTCGGCTATCATCTTGAGGGAAGGCTCGTCGATTTTAGTCTCAAGGGTCGTGGTGGAGAAGCCGTAAGGGTCGGTGATGGTGATGGTGCCGTTGGTGCCCATGCCGATCGTGTAGACCTTGATTCCCTTCTGGCGGGCTATCTGGGCGGCTGTGGCCGGGGGCACCTGGCCGGCATTGTTGGAGCCGTCGGTGAGCAGGATTATGCTTTTCGACTTGGCCTTGCCGGTGAGCAGGCGGTTGATGGCCGAGGTAAGGCCGTCGCCGATTGCCGTGCCGTCGGGAAGATCGCCGAGCTTCACGTTCATCAGGGCGTTGGTCACGGCCCCGCGGTCGTAGGTGAGCGGCATCAGCGAGAGCGACTCGCCGGCAAACACCACCAGGCCCAGATTGTCGTTGGCACGCTGGTTGACGAATTTCACCGCCACATCCTTGGCCGCCTGAAAACGGGTGGGTTCGAAGTCCTTGGTGGCCATCGAGCCGGAGATGTCGAGGGCAAGCACTATGTCCGTACCCTCCACGCGGGCCGTGCGCCGGGAGTCGAAAGTCTGGGGACGCGCGAGCGCCACGATCAGCAGTCCTATGGCGGCGAGCTTAAGCACGAAGTTGAACTTCATGACATATTCCTTCCATCCGCGCGGCAGTCCCGCGAAGGCGCCGAGGCTCGATAGTCCGAGGGAGGGAGTGGCGTGCCTGCGCTTCACATACCACCATATCAGCGGAATGTAGATCACGAACAGGCAGAGCAGCCAGGGATACTTAAACGTCATGACTCACCTCCTTTCCCGCTTTCCGGTATCTTCACGCCGGATTCTTTTTCCGTCCCGGGCATGCCTTTGGCTGTCCTGGCTGTACCTTTGTCAGCCTTGACTGTACCTTTGGTGCCCTTGTCAGCCTCCGGCCCGGGCTCGGGCTGCGGGCGGGTGGCCTCCACAAACTCCACGGCGTTGTCATAGGCCTTGACATTGTCCTCGGCCATAGGGCGCACCATGGCGAATTTCACGAAATCGGCCATGTCGAGGATCTGGCGCATACGCCTCCGGTTATCGAGCATTCCAGGCTCTTCGGCGAGTTTGTCCATGATCTGACGCGAGGTCATCTCCATGGCCTTTATGCCGAAGCGGCGGTCGAGGTAGAGGCGCAGGATATCGGTGAGAAGGGTGTAGAACTCCTTCTCGCGTCCCGATTCCCACAGCTTGCGGGCCTTGAGCCGCTTAAGGCGCTGCATGGCCTCCACATCGGGAGGAGTCTGCGGCTTGGGGGGAAGGATGTAGCCTTTAGTACGGTAACGCCCCACAAGCCATGCTCCGGCCATGGCGGCAGCCGTCAGCAGCGGGAGAATCCACCACCAGTAATAGATAATGTCGGGGATATAGTCAGTCCATTTCCATCCTTGCGGAGGCTCGGGCCCTGTAAGGGGGGAGATTGGGTCGTCGGCCGTGACCTTGACGGGATTCACGGTGAGCACCACCGAATTGGAGCGCACCGTGTCGCGCCCCGTGACGTAGACGAACTCAGGCAGCCTGTAATAGCCCGAATCGAACACCTGCACGGGCACCTGCCAGTCGATCTGGATGCGGCCGGAGCCGACTTCCGACGTATCGCGGCGCAGGCCGCGTGCCGAAAGCTCGACCGTATCGTTGAGGAGCGTCACATATCCCCTCTCGCCGATATTGGCCAGAAGCGGAAATTCACCGTTGAGCCCTTTGTCCTGCACCACTTCGAGCCGGAGCGTGCGGATTTTTCCCATAAGCACCTGGGCGGAATCCAGCGAGGCCTTGACCATGGTCACGGCCGCTCCGGCCGCGGCCGGGGCGCAAAGGGCAAGGAGCGATATGACGATGTGCTTTATTTTCATATTTCTTTAATCGTGGTTTTGGTATCCCCTCCCCCGGAGCTACGGGCTCGGCCGGGAATCGGCCCCGGGCGCGGAGGGTGAGGAGGGTCAGCGCGTGGCCTTGCGGCGGAACACGCCCAGGAGGGCCTTTACGAAATCCTCGTCGGTGCGTATCGAGCCGAGTTCCACACCGCTGCGGGCGGTGCGGCTGCCGAGGGTCTGCTGGCGGTCGTACCAGGCGCGCTCGTAAGCCTTGCGCACCCGGCGCGACGAAGTGTCGATCCAGCGCTCGGCGCCAGTCTCCAGGTCGGCCACGTGCATGAGTCCGACGTCGGGCAGCTTCGCGTCGCGCTCGTCATAGACCTGTATGGCCGAAAGCTCGTGCTTTTTATTGGCCATCGTCATGGCGTGCGAGTAGTCGTGAGGGTCGATGAAGTCGCTGAGCAGGAAGGCGGTGACACGCTTCTTCAGGGCGTTGGTCATGAATTCGAGCGCCACCGCGATGTCGGTGCCCCTGCTCTCGGGCGCATAGTCGATTATCTCGCGTATGATGCGCAGGATATGCTTCTTCCCTTTCTTCGGAGGGATGAATTTCTCGACCTTGTCGCTGAAGAATATTACGCCGACCTTATCGTTGTTCTGCAACGAGGAGAAGGCGAGGGTGGCCGCGATTTCGGCCATCATCTCCTTCTTCTCTTCGCCGCGCGCGCCGAAGTCGCCGCTGCCGCTGACGTCGATCAGCAGCATCAGGGTCAGCTCGCGCTCCTCTTCGTAGACCTTCACGTAGGGTTTGTTGTGGCGCGCGGTGACGTTCCAGTCGATGTCACGCACGTCGTCGCCCGGCTGGTACTCGCGCACCTCCGAGAAAATGACGCCGCGCCCCTTGAAGGCGGAGTGGTACTCGCCGGCGAATATGTTCTGGCTGAGTCCGCGCGTCTTTATCTCGATTTTGCGGACCTTTTTCAACAGTTCCTTAGCATCCATGGGCAATAGAGATTAATACCCCCCTCGGCCACGGCATCAGGGCACCTGTACCTTGTCGAGTATGTTGGTTATGACTTCGTCGGGGGTGATGTTGTTGGCCTCGGCCTCATAGGTGAGTCCGATACGGTGGCGCATCACGTCGTAGCAGACGGCGCGCACATCCTCGGGAATCACGTAGCCGCGTCCCTGCAGGAATGCGTATGCGCGCGAAGCCTTGGCCAGGGAGATGGAGGCACGCGGCGAGGCGCCGTAGGCGATGAGGTCCTCAAGGTCGTTGAGTCCGTACTTGGCCGGTTCGCGGGTGGCGAATACGATGTCTACGATATAGTTCTCGATTTTCTCGTCGATGTATATCTTCTCCACGATCCTCTGCACCTCGGAGATCTCCGACTTGCTGACCACGGGATAGACCTCCTCCTGCACGCCGGAGATGTTCTGGCGTATGATTTCCTTCTCCTCGTCGCGGGTGGGATAGCCGATTACGACCTTGAGAAGGAAACGGTCCGTCTGCGCCTCGGGAAGAGGATACGTACCCTCCTGCTCGATGGGGTTCTGCGTGGCCATCACGAGGAAAGGCTTGTCGAGGGGGAATGTCTCCTCGCCGATTGTGACCTGACGCTCCTGCATGGCCTCCAGAAGGGCGCTCTGCACCTTGGCCGGGGCACGGTTGATTTCGTCGGCCAGCACGAAGTTGGCGAATATGGGGCCTTTCTTCACCTCGAATGTNTCCTTCTTGATGGAGTAGATGAGCGTGCCGATCACGTCGGCAGGCAGAAGGTCGGGAGTAAACTGGATACGGTTGTATTTGGCGTCGACAAGAGTGGCGAGCGTCTTGATGGCCAGGGTCTTTGCCAGACCGGGCACACCTTCGAGCAGCACGTGGCCGTTGGCCAGGAGCGCGATGAGGAGTGAGTCGATGAGGTGCTTCTGGCCTACGATGCGGCGGTTCATGCCGGTGCGTATCATGCTCAGGAAGNTGCTTTTCGACGCAATCAGATCATTTAATTCACGAATATTTACCTGTTCGCTCATTATATTAACGATGTGTTTGATAAGTTTCCAATATATATGTATGCGGAGCCACGGGGTGGGGAGGGGAAGGTGATCTGACCCCGGATCCGACAGTTGGGCATCATGGTTTAAGAGGAGCTATGAATTGAATGCAAAAATAGCAATATTTAGTTTTAACGTATGCAGAATCAGTGTTAAACTAAATTAAATTCAATCGTCTGTAGGCTCCGTGGTATTTTCCGCGCCCTCCNCGGGGGCTTCCGCTACGGCTTCCATCGCGGCAGGAGCCGATTCGGTGAAGGCATTCCATCCCTGGGCNCGGATGGGAATCTCGCCGCCGTCGCGGGTCACGAGGGCCGCTCCGAGTGTCGGGGCCGTGATGTAGCCTATCATCTTCACACCCTCCACTTTCTCGATCTTGTCCTTATCCACGAGAGGCACCGTGAAAAGCAGCTCATAGTCCTCGCCTCCGTTCATGGCGGCCGTCACGAGGTTCATGTTGAGTTCCTCGGCCATNANCGCCGTCTGATAGTCGATCGGGATACGGTCTTCATACACGCGGCATCCCACGCCGGAGGCGCGGCAGATATGGAGGAGTTCGGAAGACAGGCCGTCGCTCACGTCCATCATCGAGGTAGGGCGGATGCCGTGGGCGCGCAGGGCCTCCACGATGTCCTTGCGGGCCTCAGGCCGGAGCTGGCGCTGGAGGATGTACTCCTTCCCGGCGAAGTTGGGCTGGAAATCCGGGTCGCCGCTTTGAGCGGCCACAAGGTTCTCGCGCTCCAGAAGCTGCAGACCCATATAGGCTGCTCCGAGGTCGCCGCTGACGCAGATGAGGTCGGTCTCCTTGGCGCCGCTGCGCTTCACGGCCTCCCCTTTCTCCACCTCTCCGAGGCAGGTGACGCTTATCACGAGTCCCGTCACGGAAGCCGATGTATCCCCACCCACGAGGTCGACGCCGTAGGCTTCGCATGCCAGACGTATGCCGGCGTAGATTTCATCTATATGCTCTACGGTAAACCGGCTGGAGACACCGATGGAGACGGTGATCTGCTTCGGAGTGCCGTACATGGCGTAGACATCGCTGAAGTTCACCACNGCNGCCTTATAGCCGAGATGCTTCAGCGGCACATAGCGCACATCGAAGTGGATTCCTTCGAGCAGCAGGTCGGTNGTGACGAGCANNNCCNTGTCGGCCGGGATATCGAGCACCGCAGCGTNNTCGCCCACGCCGAGGCGGGATGATTCATTTTTAAGGGGGAAATCACGTGTCANNCGGTCNATCAGACCGAANTCNCCGAGNGAGGATATTTCAGTAGCCATAGCTTTATATCGTTNTTTTTCGATTATCAGTAGTGTGTTGATNGAGTTTTCCGGACATATCNATTCCGTAGTGATGTGGGGATTCCGGTCCATTACGGAGTTATATGGAGATTACGAGGAATTTACCTATNACACCCGTCAATATCCACAAGCCGGAAATTTAACATTTACCCCGACAGGCACCANATAAGGGGAAGATTCCCTACGGAATCCTCCTATCTTATAACNCCGAAACAGCGCTGATGTTTCAGCGGCTCCCCATCAACCTATATTTCCTCCCCCGACACCCCGTCATATACCGTTAAATATAATTCGTCCTATATCGTTAAATATAANCCCGCTANGNGGGATGCTTTTGAGCATATGGGATTAGAATACCCGCACCAACGAGCCGCTACGCGGCCGNGTTGATACGGGCTNAATATNTTCCCGCTACGCGGGATGGCGTTCCGGGAATTACAATCACATGGTNTGGCTGCGGGGACCACCCCGCAGCGCGGGGTTATGCGTCAGACACGTATCGATGCGCCCGCGCAGCGGGTCATCGGTGCGTGTTTTAATGGTATTCTCCACGACAACATCCCGCGTAGCGGGATTATAGGCGGGATATGACTTCGGTGATGACGCGGGTCATGACGGGCTGCGCCTTGACGGCGGCTTTCTGGACTTCTTCGTGGGAGGGGACTTCTTTTATGTCTTTTCCGCCAAGGTCAGTGATGACGGAGACGCCGAAGACTTCCATTCCGGCATGGTTGGCTACTATCACTTCGGGTACGGTCGACATGCCGACGGCGTCGCCGCCGATGATGCGGAAGTATTCGTATTCGGCCGGGGTCTCGAAGGTCGGGCCCTGGGTGCCTACATATACACCGTGCATAAGACGGATGCCCTCTTCGGCGGCCACCTTGTCGGCCAGCTCGATGAGGCGCGCCGAGTAAGGCTCGGTCATGGCCGGGAAACGGGGACCGAGCTCATCGTAGTTGCGACCGCGCAGGGGATTCTCGGGGAAGAGGTTGATGTGGTCGGTGATCACCATCACGTCGCCCACGGCAAACTCCTTGTTCATGCCGCCCGCGGCGTTGCTGACGAAGAGGGTCTTCACGCCAAGCTCCTTCATCACGCGCACGGGGAAGGTGACCTGCTTCATGTCGTAGCCTTCATAGAAGTGGAAGCGGCCCTGCATGGCCATGATATACTTGCCTCCCAGACGTCCGAATATCAGTTTGCCGGAATGTCCCTCAACCGTCGATACGGGGAAATCGGGTATGGACCGGTATTCGATCTGGGCGGAGATTTCGATGTGGTTTACGAGGTCGCCGAGACCTGTGCCGAGGATTATGCCGATTCCGGGCATCTCCCCTACCGCGCCACGGATATATTCGGCCGTGCGGCGGATTTTTTCAAGCATGTTTTCCATTTCAAGTATTCAGTATTTAGATAAATGGCATTTAAGGTGGGCGACGGGTCGGGCGACGGGTGTCACTCAAGGTCGATATCGTCGTAGGTGACATTGCGCTCCCTTTCGGATGGATAGGAATGCTGCGCGGAGCCAAAACCGTTCATTCCCGGAGTGACGGTATCCGTAGAGGATAGCGGCGCTTCCTGTTCCTGCGTGTCGGCATCGTAGGCGGGGGTGTCGGCGGAGTAGGCTTGAGCCTCCGTGACGTATTCATCAGCGGCGGCGTCAGCGGGCGGCGCGGCCGTATGGTCGGGGCCGAGGTCGGTCTCGGGAGTGTCGGTTACGTCATGGTAGCCGCCGTCATCGCCGCTGTTGGTGAGGTGGAGCTCACGCTTCAGGTCGTCGATAAGGTCATTGTCATGGTCGTAGGTGCCCGACACCATCCTCACGCTGATGGGCTGATAGAAGGTGAACGGCCGCAGTTCCTGGGGGAAATACGGGTTATGGGCCAGACGCACGGCGTCCTTCTCCGTGGTGATGATTATCTTCCGCTCCCCCTTCATCTTGTCGAACTTCTCCCGTATGCGCGCTATGTCCTTGCGGCTGAAGTCGTGATGGTCGGGGAAATGCTCCACCCTCTTGCGGCAGGGATACTGCTTGAAGTGACGCACGAAATAGCGCGGATGCGCAATGCCGGTGAGCAGGAAGATGCCGTCCTTGGCCGTCAGCGCCGAGAGATTTACGTTGAAGCGCGCCTCATCGGGGAATACCGGCTGGAGCGGCTCATATGCGTAACGCGAGAAATATAGCTTCTGGAACTTCATCAGCGAGAGGTTCTTGCTGACGAGGCGGAAGTCAAGCGGATTGAGGTCTTCGGGGCATTTGGTGACGATGACCTTGTCGGCCCGGTTGATTTCATGCGGCGACTCGCGGAGGCGTCCGAGCGGGAGCAGCTTGTCCTCGTAGACGGGGCGGTCGTACTCCATCAGGAGGATGGATACGTCGGGGCGCACCCAACGGTGCTGGAAGCTGTCGTCGAGCACGATGAGGTTGAGGTCGGGGTAAAGCTTGAGAAGCTGCTGGATGCCCTTGCGGCGGTTCTCGCATACGGCCACCTTCACGCGCATGCCGAGTTTGTTGTAGATCTGCCAGGGTTCGTCGCCTATGGAGTCAGGGGTGCTTTTGGAGTTGGCCACGATGAATCCGCGCGTCTTGCGTTTGTATCCGCGGCTGAGCACGGCCACTTTATAGTCGGTGCAGAGGCTGCCGACTATGTACTCCGTATGCGGGGTCTTTCCCGTACCGCCGACAGTGAGGTTGCCCACCCCCACCACAGGCACGTCGTATTCCGTCTGCTTAAGGATGCCGAGGTCGAACATCTTGTTGCGAAGCCACATCATGGCTCCGTAGATCCATGACAGCGGTGTCAGCACGTAGGTGAGTATTTGGTCTCCTGTGGTCTTCACGTCCTCTTATTAATTTTCTTACTTGTTCTAAAGTTAAAAATGTCGGCGTCCCTGAGGCGGCGGTCCGGCAGCCTGAGGCGTCGTTGGAGGCGGCCGGATGCGCTCCGCGCAATGCGGAAGATGCCTCTGAGGGGTTATTCCGCAAATATAACCATAATTTGCGAAATAACCCCTCTAAAGGATGATTTATTTCAATCTTTTAGGATTAATCGAGTCAGAGACGCACTTCCATAGGCATCATCCTGGCCTGGACGGTGCGCCTGCGGAGGGTGTTGGCCACCTCAAGGGCGCTTGCAGCGTCGGGACAGAGCTTGACGGCCTCGCGGATGAGGGCCTCGGCTCCCTGATTGCGCAGGCTGAGCTGGATGAGCTGCATGAAGCCGTTGGGCTCCACTACGGGATAGAATGCCACGGCAGGGTCCTTATCGTCGCCGGCGGCGAAGAGGATGGCGTCCTGCAGGCCGCCGAGGCGGTCGACCAGGCCGAGTTCCCTGGCCTTTTCGGCGCTCCACACACGTCCCTCGGCTATGGCGCGCACCTTGCTTTCGGGCATGCGGCGTCCTTTGGCCACACGGCCCACGAACTTGTCGTAGCCGCGCTCCACCATCTTCTGCATGGCGCCCATCTGCTCGGCGTTCATCGACTGGAAGAGCGACGGGAAGTTGGCGTCGGGATTGGTGGTGACGCTCTGCGGATGGATACCCACCTTGGAGGCGAGGCCGGCGGCGTTGGGAATCATGCCGAATATGCCGATGGAGCCGGTGATGGTCAGCGGGTCGGCGAAGATGCAGTCGGCCTCACATGAGATCCAGTATCCGCCGGAAGCGGCGTAGTCGCCCATCGACACGATGAGCTTCTTTCCCTTCGACTTGAAGTAGGCCAGGGCCTCGCCGATGAGGTCGCTGCCGAAGACACTTCCACCCGGGGAATTTACGCGGAGCACCATCGACTTGACCTCGTCATCGTCGGCCAGGCGCACGATTTCCGGTACGAGTACCTCGCAGTTGATGCCGTTCTTGGTGCCCTCGCGGATCTCGCCTTCGGCGAAGAGCACGGCCACACGGTCTTTCGAGGCGTAGGCGGAGCCGTAATCGCCGCGCACGGCCATCGTGGAGACGCCCACGAAGTTGACGTCGTCCTCGTCGACCCCTATCGCACGCGCGATACGGGCGTCCATCGTACGCTCGTAGACCGCCTTGTCGACCAGGCCGGCCCTTACGGCGGCGTCACCTTCCTGCACCATGATGAAGTCCTTGTTGATGAGGTCGTTGATTTTCTCCACGCTCATCTTGCGGCTCTTGGCTATGTCGCCGGCGATATATTTCCACATTCCGCCGTAGAGGGTGTCGAGCTGCGCCCTTGCCGGGGCGCTCATCTCGTTCATGATATAGGGCTCGACGGCCGACTTGAACGTGCCCACCTTAACTATCTGGAACTCGACTCCGATTTTGTCGAAGAGGTCCTTCATGAAGAGGGTCGTGCCGCCGATGCCGTGGATGGCCACGCTGCCGCCGGGATTGATGAACAGGGAGTCGGCCACGGAGGCCACATAGTAGTCGCCCTGGAGCATGGCGTCGCCGTAGGCATAGATTTTCTTGCCGGCGGCCTTGAACCGGAGGAGTTCCTGACGCAGGGCGTTGAGGGTGGCCGGGCCCGCGGCCACACCCTGGCACTTCAGGTAGATCATGTCGATGTTTTTGTCGTCGGCGGCCTCGCGTACGGCCGAGACGAGGTCCACGAGGGTCTGCGGAGCCTCCACATCCCCCTGGAGAAGGCGGATGTAGTCGAGGTCGGGGGCTTGCTCACGCTCGATTATCTCGCCGGAGAGCTCAAGGGTCATCACGGAGTGCTTCTTTACCTTCTCCACATTTTCGGAAGCGGCCGAAATACCGGCCTTGCCGACCATGGCCACGATCACGATCACGGCCGTGATCAAAAAGAGTCCCAGCGCCACCCATGTGGCCACGAAAGAGGACAGGAAGTTTAGAAAGAATTTTTTCAGCATAACTTCTGATGTGTGTCAGCTTTGTATTTTAAAGCCCTACCCGGCCGCAGTCCACGGGGGTTCCGGTCCGGCTGACGGCGCGGGGATGGAATCAAGTCTTGACTCAGGGCGTATTTATTGACTCAGAGGGAGGCTATCACCCCCTTTATATCCTCTGCCAGGCGGTCGGCCTCCTCCATAGTGGCGGCCTCGCTGTAGATTCGGATGATGGGTTCGGTGTTGGATTTGCGGAGGTGTACCCAGCTGTCGGCGAAGTCGATCTTCACGCCGTCGATGTCGTTGACCTCCTCGTCCCTGTATTTTTCCTTGACGGCCTTGAGGATGGCGTCCACATCGACCTCCGGCGTAAGGGTGAGCTTGTTCTTGGCTATGGCGTAGCGCGGATAGCCGGCCTTGAGCTCGGTCATCTTCTTGCCCGAGGATGCGAGAAGGCTGAGGAAGAGGGCCACTCCCACAAGGGCGTCACGCCCATAATGGAGCTCGGGATAGATTACTCCTCCATTGCCTTCGCCGCCGATGACGGCGCCGGTCTCCTTCATCCTGGCCACCACGTTGACCTCCCCTACCGCAGCCGCGGAATATCCACAGCCGTGGGCGCGGCTCACGTCGCGCAGCGCGCGCGACGAACTGAGGTTGGACACCGTGGAGCCGGGAGTGTGGGACAGCACATAGTCGGCCACGGCCACAAGCGTGTACTCCTCGACGAACATCTCGCCGTTCTCCATGACGAGGGCCAGACGGTCGACGTCGGGATCCACCACGATGCCGCAGTCGGCTCCGGCAGTGCGCATCACTTCCGAAATCTGGGTAAGGTTCTCCGGAATGGGCTCCGGAGTATGTGCGAAGCGGCCTGTGGGCTCGCAGTTGAGCTCGATGATGTTCTTCACGCCGAGCTCGCGGAGGAGGCGGGGGATCACCACTCCGCCCACGGAGTTGACGGCATCGACCACCACCGTGAAGTCGGCCTTGCGGATGGCCTCGACGTCCACGAGCGGGAGGGCGAGCACCTTGGCTATATGGCGTTCGTTATAGGTCTCGTTGATGTATTCCTGTCCGAGCGCCCATACGTCCGCGAAAGTGAAATCCTCCTTCTCGGCGATAGAGATGACGGTCTTTCCCTCGGCGTCGTCGAGGAACTCGCCTCTGGAGTTGAGAAGCTTCAGGGCGTTCCACTGGGCCGGGTTGTGGGAGGCGGTGATGATGATGCCGCCGTCGGCCTTCTCTTCTGTCACTGCGATTTCGGTGGTGGGGGTCGTGGCGAGGCCGATGTTGATTACGTCGAGTCCCATAGCCATCAAGGTGCCGCATACGAGACGGCTTACCATCCCGCCCGATACGCGGGCGTCGCGCCCCACCACTATACGGCGTGCGCGCCCCTCTGTGGAGCGCTTGATGAACTCGGCGTACGCAGCCGTAAACTTGACTATATCGACTCCTCCGAGTCCGTCGCCTCCGCGTCCGCCTATGGTGCCGCGGATGCCGGAGATAGATTTTATAAGTGACATATTGGCTTGTTTCTTTATTAGTCGTTTGAAATCGTCGGCGCGGCGGCGTAAGCCGGGCCGCAGCCGTGGCTTTTGTGTACCGGGGTCAGTATTCAGCCGGATAATACTTCACGTTGAAGAGATAGGGAGTGCATTCGCCCTGCTCCGACGTGAAACCCCACGTCGACTTGATGACCAGGTTCACCTCCGAATAATAGCCCAGGTACTCCAGAGGCACCTGTATGCCCTGGCCGAACTGCGTGGTGCTCTGATAGAGCGTATTGCCGTAGATGAGCGATGTGGAGACATACATGTCGAGGTTGTTCTGGTTGCCGGCGGGACGCTGCTCTATTCCCTCGTACATATACTTGATGTTCCAGCGCTCGAAGCGGAAGAACACCTTGTCGCCCTCCTCGGGACGGTTGCCGGAGTCGCCGGGGGAGACCACCTGCATGTAGACCGCTCCTTCGTCGTCCATCCTGTAGTAGGGGGCGTCGTCGCCTGTCAGGAACCTGCCGTCGGCCGGGATTTCATTCTCTACGTTGTGGCCGGCAAGGTACCAGTTGACGGCTTTCTCCTCGGTGCGCAGAAGGTCGGAATAGCTCTCGCCCTTCTCGCAGCCGGCGAGCGTCGCGGCGAGCGCCAGGGCGGCCGGGAAAGCGGATTTTACGGTATATCGCATTTTGGATTGTATCTTGTGATGTCTCATTCGATTTTAGGAAGTCTGGATGGGATGTACTGCCGGTAGCGCGGCAGAGCCTCGATGAGGATGCGGCGGCATTCAGCGAGCGTGCCGTGGAACTCGGCTCCGGCGGCCATCAGGTGGCCTCCGCCGCCGAAAAGGTCCTCGCATACGAGCGACACGGGGAAATCCTCCTGGCTCCGGGCGGAGACCTTGATGCAGTCGTCGTCCTCGCGCAGGAAGAAGGAGAACACGATTCCGTTGACGTTGAGGGGGGTATTGACCAGGCCTTCGGTGTCACCGCGTTCGTAGCCGAAGCGCTTGAGTTCGTCATGACCCAGGGTGATCACCGCTCCGTGGAGGTCGTCGAGCACCTCAAGCTTCTCCGACAGCGCGTAGCTCTGGAGCCTCAGGCTGCCGAGCGACTGCGCCAGAAGCGCTTCCTGCACGATGTGCTGCTTGTCGACCCCTTTCTCCAGCAGGCGCATCAGCACCTCGTAGATGTCGGGATTCTTGCAGTTGACGGTCAGGTTGCGCGTGTCGGTCAGCAGTCCCGTGCAGAGGCAGGTGGCCGAGTCGAGGCTGATCTCCGGATAATAGCCCATGGCGGCTATGATGCGGAACATCAGCTCGCATGTGCTCGACATGTCGGGATAGGAGAACGTGAGGTCGCAGAAGTAGTCGGGCTTCTGGTGATGGTCCACCAGCACCTTGCGGCATTCCATGGCTCCGGTCACTGCCCCGAGGGCGTCCTGACGGCTGAGCTTGTTGAAATCGCAGCATATGATGAGGTCGGCCTCCGCCATCAGGCGGCGGCAGTAGTCCTCATGGCGGGTGAATATGGATATTTCCTTAAAGCCGGGCAGGAACGCCAGCGAGCGCGGGGGATGGTCGGGCACCACGACGCTCGCCCTGCGGCCGAGCGTCTTAAGGAGATGGGCCATGCCGAGGGTGCTCCCTATGGCGTCGCCGTCGGGACGCACGTGGCAGGTGAGCACTATGTGTTCGGCCTCCGAGATCCATTTCCGCAGTTCGGCTATGTCGCCGGACTCAAGCATCTTGTTCATATAGGCATCTTTCTCTATCAGCCTACAAAGATAACGCTTACTTGCACATTTTCCAAAAAATAAGTAACTTTGACTCTTCAATTTTTAAATCGCGCTCCCGCCGGAGCGCTTTCATCAACGATAAACACACCCCCCGCACACCATGCATACAAGAGAAGAACAGCTCCAGGCATTCCGCCGAATGCTCGACATCCTTGACGAACTCCGCGTGAAATGTCCCTGGGACGCCAAACAGACCAATGAGTCGCTGCGCCCCAATACGATAGAAGAGACTTTCGAGCTGGCCGAAGCCCTCGCCGACAACGACCAGAAGAACATCATGAAAGAGCTCGGCGACGTGCTGCTCCACATCGCCTTCTACTCCAAGATAGGCTCCGAGAAGGGACAGTTCGACATAGCCGACGTCTGCAACGCCCTTTCCGACAAGCTTGTCTTCCGTCATCCCCACGTGTTCGGCGATACAAAGGCGGACTCCACCGAAGAGGTGCTCAACAACTGGGAGCAGCTCAAGCTGAAGGAGAAGGACGGCAACAAGACAGTGCTCGGCGGAGTCCCCTCCGCCCTCCCCGCACTCATCAAGGCCAACCGCATCCAGGAGAAGGCCCGCAACGTAGGCTTCGACTGGGAGGAGCCCTCACAGGTGTGGGACAAGGTGGAGGAGGAGATTTCGGAGGTGAAGGCCGAGATAGCGAAGGGTGACGCCGTGGCCCTGGAGCAGGAATTCGGCGACCTGATGTTCGCCGTGGTCAATGCCGCCCGCCTCTACGGCGTGAATCCCGAGAATGCCCTCGAAAAGACCAACAGGAAATTCATCCGCCGCTTCAACCATCTCGAAAAGACATGCCGGGAGCGGGGGCTTGACCTCGGATCGATGAGCCTTGCCGAAATGGACGCCATCTGGGACGAGGCTAAACGTCTCGGTCTATGATCCTCTGCATCACCGAGAAACCGAGCGTAGGCACCGACATCGCCCGAATCCTGGGAGCCGGGGTGCGCCGCGACGGCTATTTCGAAGGAAACGGCTACTGCGTCACCTGGACTCTCGGCCATCTCTGCACCCTCAAGGAGCCGGCCGACTATACCCCCTGCTGGAAAACCTGGAGTCTGGCGTACCTTCCCATGATTCCGCCGCGCTTCGGCATCAAGCTGAAGGACGACGAGAGAGTCGTGCGCCAGTTCAGGGTCATCGAGTCGCTCATTCCCCAGGCCCAGGAGATAATCAACTGCGGCGACGCCGGACAGGAGGGTGAGCTGATACAGCGGTGGGTGATGCAGAAGGCCGGATGCAGCATCCCGGTGAAGCGGCTCTGGATATCATCGCTTACCGATGAGGCGATACGCGAGGGATTCCTCCATCTGCGTCCCGAAGAGGACCTGCGTCCGCTCTACGAGGCCGGCCTCTGCCGCGCCATCGGCGACTGGATGCTGGGCATGAACGCCACGCGCCTTTTCACGCTTAAATACAGCCCTCGCACCAACGGGCAGCGCTCAGGAGTCCTGTCGGTGGGGCGCGTGCAGACCCCTACCCTCGCCCTCGTGGTGAAGCGCACGCTGGAAATAGAGAATTTCGTGCCGAAGGATTACTGGGAACTCAAGACCCTCTACCGGGGCGTGCTGTTCTCGGCCCAGGGGAAGACCTACGACTCCGAGGAGAAGGGGCTGAAGACGGTGGAAAGCCTGAAGGACCTCCCCTTCACGATCGACGCCAGCACGAAGAAGAAGGGCTCCGAGGCTCCCCCCCGCCTGTTCGACCTCACTTCGCTCCAGAGCGAATGCAATAAGAAGTACGGCATAAGCGTGGAGGACTCCCTCAAGACCATACAGAGCCTTTACGAGAAGAAGGTGTCAACTTACCCGCGTGTGGACACCACCTACCTCACCGACGACATTTATCCCAAATGCGGCCCGATACTGCTGGGGCTGTCGGACTACGCCTCTCTGGTGGAGCCGCTGAAGGGGCACGCCTTGAGGAAGTCGAAAAAGGTGTTCGACAATTCGAAGGTGACCGACCACCATGCCATAATACCCACAGGGCAGCCCCTCCCCTCCAACCTCACCTCCAACGAGCGGAAGGTGTTTGACCTCATCGCCAAGCGGTTCATAGCGGCGTTCTATCCCGACTATACGTTTGAGCAGACCGTGGTGACGGGAAAGGCGGGGAAGGTGAAGTTCAAGGCCACCGGCCGCGTGCCCGTCGACCAGGGCTGGAAGGCGGTCTATGCCCGTGAGGCGGCGGAAGCGCCGCAGGAGGAGCCCGACTCCGGCACGGAGGGGAAGGAGGCCGACAGCGGGTCGCAGGAGATGCCGGTGTTCACTCCCGGAGAATCGGGGCCTCACCAGCCGCAGCTCAACAAGAAGACCACCCAGCCGCCGAAGCCATACACCGAAGGCACGCTGCTCAAGGCCATGGAGACGGCCGGCTCGCAGGTGGAGGACGAGGATCTGCGCGACGCCCTGAAGGCCAACGGCATAGGGCGACCGTCGACCCGCGCCGAGATAATCAACATCCTCTATAAGCGCAACTATATAGAGAAGACGCGCAAGTCGCTGCGGGCCACCAAGGCGGGCATCGATCTGATCAATACCATAAAGGTCGATGTGCTGAAAAGCCCCGAACTGACCGGAATATGGGAGAACCGTCTCCGCATGATCGAGCGCGGCGACTATTCCCCCCGGGAGTTCATCGACCAGCTGAAGACCATGGTGACGCAGATCACGGCCGATGTCATTTCCGACACCACGGCGCACACAATCTCCTGAACCTACGGGTATTGTCGGGCGTTGTCACAATAGGCAGACCTGACCGTATGAGGCCTCGCCCGTCAGTCAATAACCAACATTCCAACCGAAATGTCATCCAATCTGTTCTGGCAATACATCATAGTGGTGATCCTGATCCTCGCCGCTCTCGCGAGGATATTATGGAGCCTTAAGAAGAAAAAGAAGTCAAAAGGGAGCTGCTGCGGTTGCTCGCTGGCGCAGGCGTGCGGCGAATACCGGCGTCCCGGGAGCGCTCCGGGCGCCGGAGGAAATGCCCCCGCTCCGCCCGGAGCCCAACGCGACTGCCATAAATGAATACACCTATCCCCCGTTAAGACACATGCCCGCAGGAAATCCCGAATTTCCTGCGGGCATTTTTCGCCGGCCGCCGCCGGCATAAAGAAATCCGGAGCCGCCCGTGTCTCTCGACGGGGCAGCTCCGGATGAATTCTTTTTCAGGCCCTGGGCCTATGCGGGGATGTTTCAGCAGGGAAGAGCGGCATTGGTGTTCTTCACAGCGGCAGCGCTCTTGGCGAAGAGTTCCTTCTCTTCGGCTGTGAGGTCGAGCTCGATGATCTTCTCGATGCCGCCCTTGCCGAGCACACAGGGAACGCCGATGCAGAGGTCGGACTCGCCGTACTCGCCTTCGAGGAGCGCGGAGCAGGGGATGATGGCCTTCTGGTCGTGGATCACTGCCTCTACCACTTCGGCTGTGGCTGCGCCGGGAGCATACCATGCGGATGTGCCGAGGAGCTTGGTCAGAGTGGCGCCGCCCACCATTGTGTCGGCCACTACCTTGTCAAGAATCTCGGCGTCGAGCCATGTTGTCACGGGTATGCCGCGAAGTGTGGCGAAACGCTTCATGGGAATCATGGTGGTGTCGCCGTGGCCGCCGATCACGAAACCTTCAACTTCGTTGGGATTGGCGTTGAGGGCCTTGCTGAGATAGTATTTGAAACGGCTGCTGTCGAGGGCGCCGCCCATGCCGATGATGCGGTTCTTGGGGATGCCTGCCACCTTGTGGATGAGGTAGGTCATGGTGTCCATCGGGTTGGATACGCATACGATGACTGCGTCGGGGCTGTATTTGAGCACGCTTTCAGTCACCTGCTTCACGATGCCTGCGTTGACGCCGATGAGTTCTTCACGGGTCATGCCGGGCTTGCGGGGGATACCGGAAGTGATCACCACTACGTCGCTTCCCTTTGTGGCCTCATAGTCGTTGGTCACGCCGTTGATGGTGGTGTTCATGTCGAGCAGATTCGCGGTCTGCATCATGTCCATGGCCTTGCCTTCGGCCACACCTTCCTTGATGTCGAGCATCACTACCTCGTCGGCTACTTCACGCAATGCAATCACGTTGACTGCTGTGGCGCCTACGTTGCCGGCGCCTACCACTGTTACTTTTGACATGGTTTTCGATTGTATTTTTTGGGTTAGAAATGTGTCGTGTTTTTCTTGCGCCGGAGGGCGCCGCGCTCCTCGCGGCCATCCTCAGCGGCACTTACAAAAGTACTTATTTTTTACATATCCGCCAAATATAGCGCCCCGGAAATATGTTTAAAATCTCTTAAATATCCACATACCCCCGGGGAACCGCCCCGCGAGGGAGGTCTTTTCATTCAAACCGGCCGATTCCCTGCCGCACCACTTCCGGCGCCGAAGCGTCGGAGGCGTCGATTACGGTGGTGTACTCGCTGCGCCCCTCCTCCCCGTCCACGAGGAGTCCAACCGAAGTCGGGGCGTAGGTCTCGGCTATGAGCTCCGGTTCGCGGGCATGGTCGCCGTCATCGAATTCTATTGAGGTGCAGAGCATCGGATGCCCGAGCGCCTCGGCCACCATGCGCGGAGTGGCGCAGTCCGGTATACGTATTCCCACCGTTTTGCGTTTCTTAAAGAGATTGGGAAGGTTTCTTCCGCTCCTGAAGAGGAACGTGAAGGGGCCGGGAGTGAAGTCCTTGAGGAGCCGGTATCCGTTGTCGTCGATGTGGGCGTACTCCGCAGCCATGGATATGTCGGCGCATATCACGGAGAGATGGTTCTTTTCGGGATTTATCCCCTTCAGGCGGCAAAGCTCGCCGACGGCCTTTGCGTTGAGCGCATCGCAGACTATGGCATAGACTGAGTCGGTGGGCATCAGCGCCAGTCCACCCCCTTCAAGATAGGAGGCTATGTCGCGTGCCTGCCGGGGTGAGGGAGCGTCGTTCCAGATCTTTATGCTGTCCATATGCTATTACTTTGAATCTGAATATTCTAAATAAATTTTTATGAAAATCGCAATACTCGCGGCGATGGATAAGGAGATGTCGCTGCTGCAGTCGCTGCTTGAAAACGCGGGAAGCCATGAAGTCGACAACGTGAAGTGCCTTACCGGGCGCATCGGCCATCATGAGGTGCTGCTCGCGAAGTGCGGCATAGGCAAGGTCAACGCCGCGCTCAATACGCTTAAAATCATCCGCGACTTCCATCCGGAGCTGGTGATCAATTCCGGAGTCGCAGGCGGGGCCGGCCCGCTCGGCATCGGCGCGCTGCTCGTGGCCGGAGAGGCGGCATACCACGATGTGTGGTGCGGACCCGGCACTCTTCCCGGAGCGCCCGACGGCTTCACGCAGGTGTTCATGACTGACCGCGAGGTGCTCGCCTCAGCCCGGCGCACGCTCGGCGACAGGGCTTCCTACGGCCTTATCGCCACCGGCGACCGTTTCATCTCCAAAGCGGAGGAAATCGATAGGGTCCATGAGGTGTTCCCCGGCGCCGAAGCCGTCGACATGGAATCGGCGGCCATAGCCCAGACCTGCGTTTCGGAAGGGGTGCGTTTCAGCATAGTGCGGGTGGTGAGCGACACTCCGGGGCAGGGAGAGAACATCTCTCAGTACAAGGATTTCTGGTCGAAAGCACCGGAGACCACCTTCTCCGCCCTTCAGTCCATCCTCACCTCTCTGGAGTAAGCGCCTCAGAAGTAGAACGCCGCCCACTCCGCGAAGAAGGAGATGAGGAAGAGGATGCCGCAGACGAAGGCGCAGTTGTTGAGCTTCATCGCCACAGGACGGTTGATGTTCTTCACATAGGTCACCACCAGATTCAGGAACGCGGCCATGAAGATAAAGAATACATCGATAAACATCCACCACTCCGAACGGTGGCGGAAGGTGGCCACCAGAAAGATGAGCACCACTATGAACGCCGCCCATGCCGCGCCTTTGGATTGCCAGAATTTACTCATATCAGGTAAGTGTATTTTTCTCGGGTTTCGTTTTAGGGGCCTTCAGGTTCCTCTATGAGTTCCTTATGGATCCGTCAGGTAATTTTCAGGTTTCCCTTTGATTCGTTTCCCTTGAATATGGAATTATTGAATTGAATCTATCGCCTGCGGGCGATGGATTTTTTTATCTCCAGAGTTTTACGCCGTAAGGGCGGCCCGACTCACCGTAGATTATGGCGAAGTAGAATCCGGACGGCTCGGCCTCGATGTCGATGTGGGCCACGGGCTGCCCGGCGTAGGTATGGCGCCCCACATATGAGCCGGAGAGGTTGTAGACCTGGGCGAGGGCGGCGTTCTCGGGGAGCACCACATCGTAATGGCCGCTCCCTATGGCGCGCACCAGCGGGTCGACGGCCATAAGGCCCTCCCCCGCCCCGGCGCCGGAGGGGGCGATGGAGCGTGTCGGAGCAAGGACCTCCTCAAGATAGACGAATGCCGGCTCCTCCTCTTCCTCCGGCTCCACATATCCCGGACGCCCGAGAGCCGCCACCATGCGTTCTCCCATGAACTCTGCGGCCGTCAGGCGCAGAAGCCAGTCGTTGGGACGGTCGAAGGCTATGCGGAAGTAGTCCCCCTTGCGTCCGTGGGCCACCCCGGGGAACAGCCGCTTACGGAAGTCGACGTATCCAACGGCCACACTGCCGTCACGTCCGTCAGTGACAAGATTGTCGGCCACGGTCTGCTGCCATGAGTCGGGAGTGTAATATGCCGAATAATAGGAGTCGACATCCTGCGCCTCAGTCGAGAGAAGCGGTTCGAGGGTGGCGTAGGCCTCGGCATAGGTCATGTCGGGATCGGTGGCTTCATAGATGCCTCCAAGCAAGGAGGCGACGTATTCGGGATAGTTCTGCCATGCAGCCACGGCCTTGGCCGGCACGCGGGGGTCATAGCGTATCATCTCGATGTCTTCGGCATAGCCGCGCAGCCACCCCTTCTCGGCTTCCGAGAGGCGGTCGGCGTCGAAACCGCTCTTCAGGCTGTAGCCCAGGATGGGATACGCTTTGTTTTCGGCCGAGATGATTACGAATCCGCCACGGCTTGTATTGTAGACGTAGAAGGGAGTGAAGAGCCGGTCAGTCGTAAGGCGCTTCCCTGCATAGGCGAGCTTCACGGGGGGAGTCACCTCGCCGTAGGCCTGGTTGAAGAAATCCTGAGCCATCTGCTTCGCCTGCTTCTGGCTCACGGTCTCACCATTCAGGGCGCAGGGCGCCATAAGGAAGAGGGCCGCGGTTATGGAGAGTATCTTTTTCATATCGGATATAGTCGGAGGGAAAAAATGACGGATAAGCCGACGGGCGGGGTCGAGTCGTCGACCCCGCCCGTCTCTGATTTATTAACGAACGGCGGATGATTTTTATTCGTCATCCCATTACATTTACTGCATTTATCCTTCGGCGGACTCGACTTCGGCGGTCTCCGACAGCTCTTTCTGCATGAGCGACTCGTCGACGTTGGGGAGCTCAAGGCCGAGATGCTTCTTCTTGTCGACTATCTTGAGATAGAGGCCGATAAGGAGGGCGGCCACACCGAGGCCGGCGAGCATCACGAGCGCCCACGTATAGTTGTAGCTTACCGACGCCACTTCCTCACTCATGGTGCCGGCGGCCACCTGGGCCTCGATGTCCTGGTTGGTCGAGGTGAGCACCTTGCCTATGAGCATCGGGAAGAGCCAGAGGCCGATGTTCTGGATCCAGAAGATGAGGGCGTAGGCCGAACCGATGATCTTCGAGTCCACGAGCTTCGGCACGGAGGGCCAGAGCGAGGCGGGCACGAGCGAGAAGGAGGCGCCGAGCACGAGGATTGTGACGTAGGCCACGATCACGCCGCCGGCGGCGTTACCCTTGAACATCGGAAGGATGAAGGCGAATGTAAGGTGGCAGGCGATGAGGAGCAGGGAGCCGAGCACGAGCATCGAGGCCGCCTTGCCCTTATAGTCGACGAACTTGCCAAGAATCGGAGTGATGCCCACTGCCAGAAGCGGGAACACGGCGAAGATGGCGCCTGCGCTCTGCTTCTGATAGCCCATCCAGCAATAGACCACAAGCGACAGGATCGACACTGCGAAGAGGAGCGTCTTCATCCCTTTCTGACGGGCGAAGTTGCCGGCGAAGGCCGTAGCGGCCACTACGAGCATGATGACGTACTGTATGTAGGTCACGGCATCGGTGTTCCACCATGAGTCGGGAGCGAGGGGGGTGAACTCGATGTTGCACTGAAGCATGTTGACGGCATATTTCTGGAAGGGGAAGATAGCCGAGTAGTAGAGCACGCAGAGGAGGGCCACAAGCCAGAAGCCGAGGCTCGAAAGGATCTTGCCGAGGTCGGAGATCTTGAAGGGTTCGTCTTTCTCCTCGGCCTCACCGCTCTGGGCGTCGAGCTTACGGTCCATGAAGAAATAGACGATGAACATGATGAGGGCGATCATCAGGAGCACCACGCCGAAGGCCACCGAGCGGGATACATCGACGGTGCCGCCCATTGTGGCGAACATCGGCGAGAAGATCATACAGGTGGCCACGCCGAGACGCGCGAGGGCCATCTCCGAGCCCATCGCGAGGGCCATCTCACGCCCCTTGAACCATTTCACGATACCGCGGCTGACCGTGATGCCGGCCATTTCCACTCCGCAGCCGAAGATCATGAATCCAATGGCGGAGAACTTGGCCGAAGCGGGCATACCCTCATAGAAGGGTGACACGCCGAGCTCGTCGAAGACGGGGATGTAGTTGAGGTGTTCGGTAAACCATATCTTGAGGCCGGAAGCCTGGAAGGCATCGGTGAGCGCATACCAGTTGATGACGGCGCCCACGAGCATCACGCATCCTGAAAGCACGGCCGTGAAGCGCACTCCGAGCTTGTCGAGGATGATGCCCGCGAAGATAAGGAAGAAGATGAATACGTTGAGGAATGTCTCGGAGCCCTGCATTGTGCCGAACGCGGTGGAGTCCCATCCGCGCTCCTGCTGCAGGAGGTCCTTGATGGGTGAAAGCACGTCCATGAAGACGTAGGAGCAGAACATGGCGAAGGCCAGGAGTCCGAGGGCGGTCCAGCGGGCCCATGCCTTGTCACGCAGCAGTTCCCCTTTCGATGCCGGGGGAGCGGCGGTAGTTGCTGTTGCCATATGGATTGATGTTAGGTTAAAGTGTCGGGTTATGGAATCGACCTGATCCGGAAAGCCGTCCTGTTCCTGAAAACCGGACTGTCACGGGGAATCGACCTGACCTAAAAAATCATCCCGCCGCAGACTTCATCGCAGAGGTCACATGGCGGGATGATTTTATACGGGTTGATGTCTATCAGGTCTTAAAAGTCAGAAATCAGATATCCTTGCCATGCTCAAGAAGCAGGGTCATCGACGGACGGTCGCAGATTTCGGCGGGGCCGAAGTACTGGATCGGGCCGGGATACTGATAGAGGGTGTTGAGGGCCAGGGTCTCACGCATGGAGGCATACTTGAGGTAGGGGCGTCCGTTGAGGTTGACGAGGGCCTTCTGGATTACGGGCTTCATGTGGCCGTGGCGCTTCTCCATGTTCATCATCATGGTGATGGGTATGCCGCCGGCGATCCAGTTCTCGGTCTTGTCGGTGAGGTTGCGCACGCTCGACATGTAGCCCGTCAGGCCGGAGTTGATGAGCATGGCGGCGTTGTAGCCGAGGGCGTAGGTGTAGTCGGCGTCGAAGTTGGTGGGGTCGGCGCAGCGTCCTTCGTAACCGAAGAAGTGGTGCTGTGCTGCGAACTTTCCGCTGTACTGTCCTTCCTCGGCCATCTCCTCAAGACGCTTGGCCACCATCTCGCTCAGGAGGCTTTCAGTCTCGATGAGCGACACCTGCACGTTGCCGTGGCTGTCGCGGTCGAGGCTGAGCTGGAGGGCGATGTTCTTCGGAAGGCTCTTGTAGAGCTCGGCGCAGTCGGGAGTGAGGTGGCTGTAGATGGCCTGCAGCTTGTCGAGTTCCTCAAGTCCTTCGAGTTCCTCGGCATGCTCCACGAGCACGTCGTTGAGCTCGGCGATGAGCTTCTTCATGGAGGGAATGAACTCGATGAGGCCTTCGGGCACGAGCACCGTGCCGAAGTTCCAGCCGAGTTTCGCGCGCTCAGCCACCACGTAGCAGATCTGGCTCACGATGTTGTCGAGGGTCATGCGCTTGGCGGCCACCTCCTCGGAGATGATGCAGACGTTGGGCTGGGTCTCAAGGGCGCATTCGAGGGCGATGTGCGATGCGGAGCGGCCCATGAGCTTGATGAAGTGGTAGTATTTCTTGGCGGAGTTGCAGTCGCGCTGGATGTTGCCGATCACTTCGGAGTAGACCTTGCAGGCGGTGTCGAAGCCGAAAGAGGTCTCGATCCACTCGTTCTTGAGGTCGCCGTCGATGGTCTTGGGCACGCCGATCACCTGTACGTCGGCGCCGTTGGCCTTGTAGTATTCGGCGAGTACGGCCGCGTTGGTATTGGAGTCGTCGCCGCCGATGATCACGAGGGCCTTGATGTTGAGCTCCTTGAGAATCTTGAGGCCGGCGTCGAACTGCTCCGGAGTCTCAAGTTTCGTACGGCCTGAGCCGATGATGTCGAAGCCGCCGGTGTTGCGGTATTCCTTGATGTAGCCGGCGGTGAGCTCCATGTACTGGTGGTTGATGAATCCCGAGGGGCCCATGAGGAAGCCGTAGAGACGGCTCTCCTTGTTGAGGCTCTTGATGCCGTCGAAGATACCGCTGACCACGTTGTGGCCGCCGGGGGCCTGGCCGCCGGAGAGGATGATGCCGACGTTGAAGGGCTCTTCCACACGCTCGGGCTTGTCGTCGTGCTCGAATTCCACTACGGGCATGCCGTAGGTGTTGGGGAAGAGGGATTTGATTTCTTTCTGGTCAGCTACTGACTCTGTCGGCGCTCCGACCTTCACTTTCACGGGGCCCTGGAGAGCCTTGGGGAGTTTGGGCTGGTATTCCGCCCTTACTCTTTGCAGTGCACTCTTTTTCATCTTATCTTTGAATAGTCTTGTGATTTTCTACCTGTAGTGGGATGTGCCGCCGCCCTCGCTCCGGCATCTTCGGCCATACGGCGCGGCTCAACTCTGCAAAATTAACAAAATTTTCTGAGATTCAGTCCTGTCGGCGGCTTAAAAATTCTTCCGCAGCCGCAAGATCCTCCGGGGTGTCGATCCCTATGTTGGAGCAGTGGCTCAGCGGGCAGGCGATACGGTAGCCGGCCTGCAGCCAGCGGAGCTGTTCGAGCGACTCGGCGGCTTCCAGCGGTGAGGCCGAGAGTTTCGTCACGCGCCGGAGCACTCCGGCGCGGTAGCCGTAGATGCCTATGTGGGTCGTATACGGGAAGGCCGCAGGTATCTCCCGCTTCTCCACTCCACGCGGAAACGGTATGAGGCTCCGGGAGAAATAGAGCGCCGAGTCATCATCGGCACGCACCACCTTCACGAGGTTCGGACTCAGCAGATCGTCGACAGGCCCGTCAGCCGGAAAGGGCCGGCAGAGGGTGGCGATGTCGGTGGCCGGGTCGTCGAAACATTTCTCAAGGGCACGGATCTGCGAGGCGTCGATGAAAGGTTCGTCACCCTGCACGTTAATCACTATGTCGTAGCTCCGGCCGGTCTCATGCTCAAGAGAGTCGAGCGCCTCGCGTATGCGGTCGGTGCCGCTGCGGTGGTGAGTGCCGGTCATCACAGCCCTAAACCCGGCGCCGGTCACGAAATCAAAGATACGCGCGTCGTCCGTAGCCACGGCGCAGTCGAATCCTGCGCCGGCCACACGCTCCACCACCCTCTCGATTATTGTCTTCCCCGCAAGTCTGGCGAGCGGCTTGCCCGGAAAGCGTGTCGACGCATACCGCGCCGGAATCAGTACTATTGTTGCCATTCTCTATATCTATTGCTTGATTATTCCTTAACAGTTCTTTGCTCATACCCGGATAGACGCCGGGTATGTGTATTGAAATCCGCTCCGATAAGTATGATCTGTTTGCCGGATACGAGATATTCTATCCAGTATTTTTTAGCAAGAACCTGTTGCATGGCCTCTTCTGGCGAAGAGTCAATTTTAAACTCAAAGACGAAGACGTAGGCCGCCGTCTCGACTGACAAGTCAATCCGTCCGACTTACGGTCTTCAATCCTTACGAACTGGCCCATAAGGTTGAAGAGTATGTAAACCGCGTTTTGGAAATGGGCTTCTGCAGAACCCTTTTCCGAATAAGGGACCCCGGCAAACATACTTTCAAGAAGTATCATGAACGCATCCACATCTCCTGAAGTCAATGCCGTCACAAATCGTTTTATTGAAAATTGACCCGGTTGTCCGTCAGGTTTGATATAGTAAGGCACGAGAAAAGACATGAATCCATCCTTCACCTCACGGTTAGGATAGTCCAAAGTATAGGTTCGGAACAGGGGGTCATGGTCTTTTATAGTAAGGTAACCGGTCTGATATAGGGATGGAATCGGATCGGGGGAGAGAATACCGGCCCCTGCGAGAGCTTTGACTTCTATCTCAACGGGGGCGAGGCCACTGAGCAACCACTGCTCACGCTCGATAAGACGCACCAGATAGGTGGGCGTCCCCGACTCAAACCAGTAGGAGCCCAGTCTCATTTTAGCAAAGACATTCATGAGACTGAACGGATTGTAGATATCCGGAGAAATATCCGCAAAATGGTAGCCGTCATAGCAGCTGCGTAGTTCTTCTCTGGTATCTTCAATGGTTTTACCCAGTCTCTCAGCCAGCCTGGAGATACCCTCCTTAAAGCATTGTTCAAGTTCCTCGGAGGTGATACCACAGATTCCGGCGAACTGTTCTTCAAAAGAAATGTCCCTCAAGTTGTTGAGATCGGAGAATATCGATACCTTGCTGAAACGCGCCACCCCGGTCAGCAACCCCATTTCAATATAGTCGTCAAGTGACTTTAGATTGCCGTAAAAGGCCTTGAGCAAAGACCGGAAGCCTTCGGCAAGTTCCGGATTGCCGACGGCATTCAACAGCGGTTTATCGTACTCATCAATGAGAACGATGACTTTCTTTCCGGTTCGTCCATAGGCGCTCCGAATCACATTGGCAAAACGTTCCTCCGGACTTCTTTCGGGTTTCGGACACTTATACGCTGACTCCCAGCGTTCAAGATGGACGTTGAGTTCGGCCTCCAATGAAGCGCGGCTGTTGTATTCCCGGCTGGTGAGTTCGAGATGAAGCACGGGATGGGGTTCCCAGTCCTCCGTAAGGGCATCAAGAGCCAACCCTTTGAAAAGCCCGCGCCTACCTTGATAATAGGCCTTGATGGTGGAGAGGAGCAGGCTTTTTCCGAATATCCGCGGGCGCGACAGGAAATAATAAGCCTTCGTAGTCACCAACCTGTAGATATACTCGGTCTTATCCACATACAGAAAGCCTCCTTCCCTGATTTCAGGAAAGCTCTGTACTCCGACAGGATACTTGACATTCAGTGCAGACGCATTCATACCGCGAAGATAACAAAAATTTCACTTCGTACTCCTTCCATATCATCAGAAAAACAATACAGACCGTAAAAACCAATTCAGTCTGTTTTATTGATTTATCGAGACCAAAATAAGTCTCTGAGTATTTGGAAGTGTGCCATGATTATACTACCTTTGCAGTGAATGATACCTTATGAAACCTACACCATGAAGACTCTCCTCAAGGTTCTGCCGCTCATACTCGCATCATCGCGCCATCACTTTCATACGGGAAAACCCATGAATTCCTTTACGACGCCTCCGGGAACAGAGTCACGAGACAGATCGTGATCAATACGAGGAGCTTTCCGGAGGACGAGGACACAGGGATGGAAAAGCGTTGGAAAAGCCGCTGAATATTTTGGAATAGGTGGACTTGCCGGAGGGATCGGCATGGCTATCGGTATAGGAGTAGCAGTTGGCTTCGGTAGTATGTTCTCTGCTTCAGCGGCAGCCTTCATCAATGGCAGTATGGGATTTTATTCCGGAGCTATGGTAGGTGCCGCTAATGGAGCCTCATGCGGGCTTATTCAAGGAACCGGAAACTCCCTGATTGAGGGGAATCCCTTTGACGTTGCAATTGCAGAGGGAGGATATGGAATGGTTGGAGGTGCATTTACCGGTGGCATTGTAGGTGGTGTGGCCGGGGGTATACAAGCTACCTCAAATGGACGATATTTCTGGTCGGGTCGATATACCGAACGAACATTAGTGCAGAAGGCAGCGACAAAAGCTGAAGAAGCAATCGGAGGATCTGGAAGATTCGCAGGTACTGAGAAACATAAATCAGCAGAAAAACTACTTTATCGATATCAAGGTAGATATAAGTATACCCAACTGGAATTTGAAAGCCCTAAAAACCTTCGGAACGATTAAACTCCGCCCTGACATTATAGACAACAAGAATCACATAATATATGACTTTAAATTTGGTTACCCAAATAAGACACCTGAAGATTTGAACTGGACTATTCAGATGCTTAAATATAGGTATCACTTTAAAATACCCACGGTAGTCATCAAACCATAACGTGATAGTGAAATGAACAATGATATAAAGAATTTCACCTTAAGAAGATGGAATGAAGTATTCCCATATCTTAAGTCGTATTCATCCAATTCCTTATTCATGCATCTTGGACCATTCATGATTGGAGTGAGAATCGAGTATTGTTTGGTCTATCCGCTATATTCTATTTATTTGCAGATCATCCCCCTTTGGATGGGCCTGCGTGATGCTCGTAAAGAGAATGAAGGATATTACGGAAGAAGCTTTTCCAATGCTCGGGCAGATCTTCTCAATATCCATGCTACTGACACACAATTTGCCAGTTATGTCAGTCTGGTTGAAGGTCAATTTGGCCGAATGCTTCAGCCTGAGATTCCCTTATCTGTATTGGTAGACTTTCTTTTTAGTTTCAAAGAAAAAAACGAAGTATTTTTACTCGGCTACCTCACAACCGTTTTTAAGATATTGTTCGGATTAGCGACATATTTAGATAATGACGACTTCTACCTTTTTCAATCAAAGACCTTTATATATGGTAAATTTCATTGAAGCGGGAAATATCTTCTCGATTGAAGGAGTGAGCAACTATGCGCATGGATGCAATTGCGCCGGTGCCATGGGCAAGGGGATTGCTTTGGAGTTCAAACGCAGATTTCCGGAAATGTACAGGGAATACAGGAAGCGGTGTCTGAGGAAAGAGTTCCGGCCCGGCGACGTGTTCGGGTACTGCTATGGCGATGGATACGTGTATAATCTGGCGACCCAGCTGAGGATGGGCCCCCACGCGACGCTCGACAATATCCGGAACTCCATACGCCTCATGCTCGAAATGGCGAATGAGAATGAGGTGCGCGACATCGCGCTTCCCGCCATTGGAGCCGGTATAGGCGGTTTGAACTGGGCGGATGTGAAGAAAGTCATCGTCGAGGAAGCCGGTGCTTACCCGGACATTACCCTTCATGTAGTGGAGTCTTTCAAGGCGGATTGAGGTCAGAAAAGGTTTCATGGGCCCTCAGCAGGACTACGTCATTTAAACGTTTGCAGACTCGCGAATTTTACTGAATTTGACGGTAGGCCAAAGTGCCTGCGGCACCGCGCACCGGCCTATGGCCGACATGCGCTCTTTGCAGACTCGCGAATTTTTTATAAATTTGTAGTCAGGCAGTAATCACGCCGCCATAGGGCGTCGGGAGTTGCCGGAAAAACCTTTAAGACTTAACGTAACACCATATGAAACTACCTGATTTTCCTATCGGACTGAGACTCCCTCTTGCCGCCGTGGCTTTGGCTGCCGCCGCAGGAGTCTCCGCCGCTCCGGTCGACGTCAGCCGGGCACGCAGCGAGGCTGTGGAGTTCCTCCGCGCTCCGATGCACGGACGTAAGGCCGTCAAGGGGACCGAACCCGACATGACGCTGGCATATACATCCACCGCCGGCTCCACTGACTGCTTCTACGTCTTCAACTACGCTTCAGGATACGTGATAGTGTCGGCCGACACACGTCTGCCCGACATCCTCGGTTATTCCGACTCCGGGACCTTCGACCCCGACAACATGCCGGAGAACATGCGCTGGTGGCTCGGCGAGTACACCCGCGAAATCTCCGCATTTCTTCCGACCGCTCCCGAGAGCCTGTCGGCAACGCGCCGCTTGAAGCGCGCCGGAGCCGAACGCGCCTCCATCGAGCCTCTTACAAAGACCAAATGGAACCAGGACTCGCCCTATAACGACCTCTGCCCCATCGACCGCACAACGGGAGAGCGTTCCGTGACGGGATGCGTGGCCACGGCCATGGCTCAGGTGCTCAAATACCACGAGTGGCCCAAACAGCCCACAGGCAGTTCGGCCGGAGTGGTGCTCGACGGCACTACCTACGACTGGGCAAATATGCTCGACGTCTACGAAAGCGGCAAATACAACTCAGCCCAGGGCCAGGCTGTGGCCACACTGATGCGTCAGTGCGGCGCGGCCGTCAACATGCAGTACTCCTCCTATGCCAGCGGCGCATACGACATGAACGTGCAGGTGGCCCTGCGCAAGAACTTCAACTACAGCCCGGACCTCAAGATGCGCTGGAAGGACTATACCCCCCTCACCAAATGGCAGGATATGGTCTATGCCGAGCTTGCTGCCGGACGCCCGGTCTATTACTCCGGCGCTTCCTCCTACGGCGGACATGCCTTCGTGTGCGACGGCTATTCCGAAAACAACTATTTCCACTTCAACTGGGGCTGGGGTGGCTTCCAGGACGGATATTTCCTGCTGACGGCCCTCAATCCCGCCACCGGCGGCGCAGGCTCCTATGAGGGCGGCTACAACTCGGGGCAGATCATCATGACCGGAGTGACCCCCAACACGACCGGCGCCACGGCTGCGGAGCAGGCAGCCCTTCTCGCCACCGGCGGCTTCATCTACAGCGGCTCCGGCACTACATTCACCATCGAGCGTGACGCCCAGGGATTCGCCCTGATATATAACCCGATGGCCTATGCGGAGACCGTACAGATAGCCCTCGAAATCACTTCGGTGGACAATCCCGACACCCCGGCGCAGTATGTGCGCTGCGGCGGAAGCACGCTGCTGAAGAGTCTGCAGGGTGTGGCCGAGATGTCGGCGTCAATGCCGCGCCTGGCCGACGGCCTGTACGAGATACGCCCCGTATTCGCCGCCGGCAACAGCAGCGAGTACGAGCCCATCCTCATCCCGCTCGGCCAGCAGAACTACGTGAGCCTCACAATGGCCGGGGGCAACGCAACCTTCGCCAACCTCGGCCCCGACGACTCCAACACGCCCTATCTCTTCGCCGGCACACCTACTTCGGTGACGGCGACTGTGCTCGGCAACGCCCCGATGGCCTTCCGCGTGCCGGTGATAAACTACGGCAAGGGGGACTATCTGGGACGCATCGGCCTCACGCTGATGGACAGCGAGGATGACTTTGGCGACGCCGTGTCGATGACTTTCGACTGCGGCATCCCAGGACGCAGCGGTGCCTACATCGACCTCACCACCCCCCAGCACCTCTCGATGGGCAATTACGAGGCGATCGTCACTGACGAAGACGACCAGATAATCGGCAGAAGCAAGATCACCGTGAAGCTCGGCAACTTCCCCGACATCACTTCGACCGACCTTATGATCTCGGCCATCTCCCCGAGCTTCGTGACTTCGGGCCGCGACTACGCCATAGCCTGCGATGTGATCAACACCACCATCTATCCTCAGGTGCTCCAGCCCATAATGAAAGTGCTCGACGCCACGACCATGCAGGAGGTGACGACCATCACCTACGACAAGGCCGTCATGGTGCCGGCCAACGCCACCGGCCGCGCATCGACCGACGCAATCACGTTCGACATCGCTCCGGGCCACTACTACTGGTACATGACCGACACCGAAAACCAGATCCTGTCGGAATGCACTCCGCTCATAGTGGAATCCACACACGTCACCTCGGGCGGCCTTACCTACATGATCACCGACGAGAAGGCCAAGGAAGCCACTCTCTGCGTACATGAGTCAGGAGCCTACGAAGGAAACATCAATGTGCCCGCTTCCATCGACGGCTACAGCATCATCTCCGTACGAAATGACGCCTTCACATTCGGAGAGACTCCGGAAGTGACACTCCCCGCCGCCGTGACCTACATACCGACCGGCCTCTTCTATTCCAACACGGCTCTGACGTCGCTCACCCTCAACGCTCCGGCAGTGGCCGAATGCGGCGAGTCGGCGTTCAATGCCGGCCAGGTGGCCACGATATGGCTGAACGTGCCCGACGCCATCGCCACGGCCTACCATGACTCGGAGGCCTGGAACCCCTTCCCCATGACCAACTGGGCCTGCACGCTTGGCGCAGGAATATCGGTGGCGAGCGGTTTCCACGGCTCTGCGGCACCCTACTATGTCAATGCTCTGACTCCGCACGACATCACATTCGCCAACACGGCCGGCAATAACGTGAAATACGTCATTGAGGTCAACGGCGTGGAGGTAGACGCCAATGTACTTGATCCCGCTGCCGGCACGGTGCTCCGCCTTCCTGCCCTCGGTCTGCGCGGACAGGGACATATCACGGCTTCAGCCACCGACGAACCCGCTTCCGTGGCACTGATACAGGCCAACGACGGCCCTGCCGACGTATTCACCGTCGACGGCCGCCTCATCATCCGCGGCGCCGATGCCGACGCCCTCCGTTCACTTGCTCCCGGCATATATATAGTGGCCGGACGCAAGCTCATCGTACACTGATTCCGGCCATTAACGCCATATGACAGGAGAGGCTCCCGACCATGCGGTCAGGAGCCTCTCTCTTGCATCGGCGCATGCCGTGTCCGTCCGGTCCCGGCACCTTCATCTGCGCTTCGGGGTGCGTACGGCGAGGTCGGGGTGCTCTTCAAGAGTGAAGTTGAAGAAGTCATTGTAGGGTTTAAGGAGAAGGAAGAGGTCGCGAAGATGCTTTTTGAAGCGTGGGGAATCGAGCCGGCTGTCGGAGAACGGCGCTCCATACACGAAACTGCGCGGCTTCAGGATGTCGATGTGCGGCCAGTCCTTGGGGAATCCTTTCGGAGCCGTCTTAAGAGGCTCCTGCCAATATGGACGGTAATGCTTCGCGAAACCGGGATTTCCGATTATCCCGAGGTACTCCTCGGCGTTGTCGTATATCTCCTTACGGTAGACCTTCAGTAAAGGGGCTTCCGGAAACCACGCGCCCCCTCCCACGAGACAGGCGCCGGGCTCAAGATGGATATAATATCCACAGAATTCGCTTTTCTTGCCTCCGCGCGGATTGATGTAGATGCCTATATGGGTTTTATAAGGAGTCTTGTCGGAGGAGAAGCGTGTGTCGCGGTATATGCGGTAAAGGCAATCCTCGGGAGAAAGATACGCGGCTTGGGGCTCGAACTCGGATATGACGGCTATCAGCGAGGCTGTCAGGGCCTCCACTTCGGCCTTTACCTCAAGATAGCGGGATTTGTTGGCATTGAACCATTCGCGGTTGTTGTTGGCCGCGAGGTCCTTTAGGAAATCGAGTATAAGTGACATGGCGTGAATATTTCTTATGTTCTTCTTTACAAGAAACGCCGGGTGATTCCGAATGTTCGCCAGGCGCATGCGCCACGCCTCCCCCGCCCCGGCCCCTCATGGATAAAAAATAACGCGGGTATAAGGGCGCCGGTATAAGGCAATACGAATGTAAAGCAATAAAAGCGGGCCTCGTGATGAGACCCGCTTTCGGAGAGGTTCCAACCAGACTCGAACTGGTGTAAACGGTTTTGCAGACCGGTACCTAACCACTCGGACATGGAACCCTGTTTCGATGCTTCCACCCGGCTTCCGGGCTTTTGCACTGCAAAATTAATCAAACTTTGTGAAACTCCCAAAATATCGGGACATTTTTTTCACTTTATTGTATGTTATTTTGTAATTTTGCACCGGGATTCCATTGGCAGTCCCCCCTCTACATGCAAATAAGAGCTTAACCTTTAAAATCTTACAATGAAACGAATCGTTTTTGCGCTTATGGCCTCCGCCCTCGCCGCAGGCGCGCCCGGCGCCTTGGCCGCCAACTACGCATGGCCTGAAAAATTCGAAGGAGTCATGCTTCAGGGCTTTTACTGGGATTCCTTCCAGGGCACCGACAATACGAAATGGACCACACTTACCTCCATGGCCGACGAACTTTCCGGCAACTTCAAGGTGATCTGGGTGCCCAACAGCGCGAAGGCCGCATCCAATCCCGGCATGGGCTACGACCCCGTCTACTGGTTCTCGAACCATAACACCGCTTTCGGCACCGAGGAGGAACTCCGCACCATGATAAAGACCTTCAAGGACAAGGGCACGGACATCATCGAGGATGTGGTGATCAACCACCGCAGCGGCAAGTCGAACTGGACCGACTTTCCCGCAGAGACCTGGCGCGGCAAGACCTATCAGCTCGGCCCGGAGCATATATGCTCCACCGACGAGGTGAGATACGCCTCCGGACAGGCCCGCCCCACCGGCGCGGCCGATACCGGCGATGACTTCGACGGATCGCGCGACCTCGACCACACCAACAAGACCGTACAGGAGAACTGCTCCGCCTACTGCACCTTCCTGCTCGAAGACCTGGGCTATGCCGGATTCCGCTACGATATGGTGAAAGGGTACAGCGGAAGATATAATAAGATCTACAACGAAGCCTCCAAGCCGAAATACTCCGTAGGTGAATACTGGGATTCCAACTACGATGCAGTGGCCGCATGGATCGAGGCCACGGGGAAGCAGAGCGCGGCATTCGATTTCCCCTGCAAATACGCCATCAACGAGGCTTTCGCCTCCAACGACATGCGCAAGCTCGTGTGGAAGGCCAACGGCACCACCGACCAGCCGGCCGGCATGATTCATTTCGGATATCCGCAGTATGCCGTGACGTTCATCGACAATCACGACACCTACCGCGACGGCAGTAAGTTTACGGGCAACGTAATGGCCGCCAATGCCTTCATACTCTGCTCCCCCGGCACTCCCTGCGTCTTCTGGCAGCATTACGTGCAGAACAAGCAGGCCATCTCCGAACTCATAGCCATCCGCAACGCCGTGGGGCTGCACAACCAGAGCGCCGTGCGGGTGCTCCGCTCTGAACGCGACTGCTACATGGCCGAAGTCACCGGTACGAAAGGGAAGCTGGTGGTAAAGGTGGGCGGTTCGATGGTTTCGCCCGACGGCTATACGAATGACGACATCCGCACCACAGGCAACGGCTACTGCGTGTGGTCGAAGACCAAGGTCAACTCCGGCGAAGGAGGAGGCGACGAGCCCGTGGGCGGATCCTACCCCGAGAACCTCTACCTCATCGGCAACCTCAAGGGCTATCAGTGGGCATCGGCCCACGGCATCAGGCAGGATTCGGCCGAAAACGGTGTCTATACCTGGAAGGATGTGGTATTCGACGGCCCCTCCACCGCTCCCGAGACTTCCTATTTCTCTTTCCTGACGGCCCTCGACACGACCGACGGGCTCTGGACAGCCGCCAACGCATCCGACCGCTACGGAGCCACTGTGACTGACGCACCGATCGAGGCCGGAATACCCTCTCCGGTACGCCGGTTCGTAGGCGGCGCCGACGCTGCCTCCTGCTATGCCTGGCAGACAAAATCGGCGAAGAGCGACATCAAGCTCGACCTGCGCAAAATGACCGTCACCGTCACAAGCGTCCTCAGCGGTGTGGAGGATGTGGATTACGACACTCCGGCTGAAACGGACGTATACTTCGACCTTCAGGGGCACCGTATCGAGAATCCCGCCTCAGGCATCTTCATCCGCGTCTGCGGAGGAAAGGCCGAGAAAGTCTATGTAAAATAATAAATAAAAGGGCCCCGCCGACAACAGTTCCATACCGTCGACCGACCCCCTCCACCGCCCGCACAGGAAGCACCCTTTCCCTGCGCGGGCGAACTTTTTTTAATACTTTTTTGTAATTCCTATAAGTAAGGGAATGAACCGGCGTCTCCCCTTCCATGCGCCATGACGCATCGCCAAGTGAAAACCAAACCACCGAAATATGAACATACTCTCGATCCTTTCCATGATTCCGGCCGAGAACCACATGCATGAAGTCCACAACGTACCCGTCGTGGAGCTCGGCGGCGCCACGGAAGAAAGTTATTACACCATAGCCAAATGGCTGATGGACGCAGTACACTGGGTGCTCCACATCTTCGGACTCCAGAACAATAATTTCCTTTTCACCACGATTTACGCATGTCTGGTGTTCGCCATCTCGATGGTGGTGGGCTATATCGTGAAGTGGGTGATTCTCGGCATCGTGGAGCATCTTTCGAAGTTTGTGAAATACGACATCTACGAGCGCCTGCAGGCCACCCATTTCTTCACTAAGGTGTGCAATATCGTGGTGCCCATCGTGTTCCTCATATTCATCCAGTTCACCCTCAGCGACAGGGCCACGCTCGCCATGTGGCTCACACGGATCACATGGGTCTACATAATCTATCTGGTGATAAGGGCCCTCAACACCCTCGCCATGGTGATCTGGAGCCATGTCGACGCCCGTGAGAACAAGAGGAAGCTCCCGCTAAAGGGACTTGTGCAGCTCATCAAGGGCATCCTCTGGATTCTGGGAGCCATCATCGTGGTGGCCATTCTGGTCAATAAGTCGCCGGCGAGCCTGCTGGCTGGTCTCGGAGCTTTCGCCGCAGTGCTGATGCTGGTGTTCAAGGACAGTATCCTCGGCGTGGTGGCCGGTGTACAGCTGTCGGAGAACGACTCCCTGCACGTGGGCGACTGGATCAAGGTGCCGGGCACCGATGCCAACGGCAATGTGATCGAAGTGAGCCTTACAGCCGTAAAGGTGCAGAATTTCGACAAGACAGTGACCACACTCCCCCCCTACAGCCTTATCTCGGGATCGTTCACCAACTATCGTCCGATGCAGGTCAGCAAGACGCGCCGCATATGCCGCAGCTATATGATCGACGCCGACTCTGTCGTGCCCACCGATGACAGTATGCTTGCCGAGTACGCCAAGATTCCCCTCATGGCCGAATGGATTCAGAAGAAGATCGCCCAGAGGGCAGCCGGAAAGGTTGAGAACGTCAATAATCCCGAAGGCCTTGTGGACGGCAGCATCGAGACCAACCTCGGCGTATTCCGCGCCTATGTCAAGCTGTATCTCGACGCGCATCCCCACGTGAGCCACGTACCGGCCGACGACTGCTTCATCTCGACGCTGGCTCAGACTGCAAGCGGCATACCCTTCCAGGTCTATTGCTTCACCAACACTTCCGCATGGCTTCCCTATGAGTCGATTCAGTCGGCCATATTCGAGCATATAGCCATCATGATGGGACGCTTCCACCTTTATACCTACGAGAACGCATCCGGCCGCGACACGATTGTCAACGGAGTGCTGGAAGCCGGACGCGAACCGGATCTCTATTTCGGCCTCCCCTACCCCTTCCTCAATCATGGAGGTGTGCCGGAAGCTCCCGCTCAGATGCCGCAGGCTCCCGCTCAGACAGCACAGGCTCAGGCCGCGCAGGCTCCCGCGGGCCAGGCTGCCGCGCCCGCTACCGGGCAGCAGGCACCCGCCTCACCGGCATCAGGGTCTACCGCAAAGTAAAAGGAATTGCCNCAAATCATATAGAAATGAAAAAGTCCTCCCTCGGGAGGACTTTTTGTTTTACTTATAGCGTGCGTAAATCTCGCGGTCGAGCTTGCGGGCCTTGGCGATGTCCGATGGGTTCTTCGGGTCGACTCCGTATTTCGAGAGCGGCGGAATCACTACCTTAGTGCCCGGCGGAATGCGGTTGGGATGCCCGAGTCTCGCTTTATTCTCCTCATATATATAAGGCCAGAAATCCGGATTGCCATAGTGTTTCTTCGCCATCGTACGCAGCACGTAGGTCTTGGTGATGGTATCGTATTTTTTCTTGTCCGACGGTTCGGTCGGCACCACCTGCTCCGGAGGGAGATCGGCGGTGACGTCGGCCATTCCGGTCTCCACCTCGTCGATGTCGGCCGCCTCGTCAATATCTCCGGAAGCCACAGCGGTATCCCCCTCCACCACCGTATGCGCCTCCACCGCAGGCTCCGCTATGGAATCGGATTGCGTACCGGCCTCCTGCACCGGCATCTCAGTCACGCCGACACCGAACACTTTCCTCATGCTCAATCCGAAATCCTCGTTAATCCGGCATAAGGCAAGTATGCCAGCCGCTATCACCAGAAGACCCACAATCAGTCCCCAAATGAATCCATTCCTGAACACTCTGCGCCGTACAGGCTTCTCTTCTGAATCCCCGGGATCTTCGGTGGCTTCGGTATCATCAGACTCCTCTGAATCTTCTGACTCATCAGATTTCTCGGATTCTTCCGAATCATCGGATTCTTCGGAACTGTCAGAAGCCTGGGAACCNTCGGATTCTTCGGAAAAGCCGGAAGCCTCGGAATCTTCAGGAACATCTGGGCCTTCGGAATCATCAGAGGCACCGGCATCCACGGGTGTACCGGAAGAAATCCCGGCTTCAAGCGGAGCAGAAATCTCTACCTGCCCCTCCGCTTCCTCCCGATACTCCGGCTCATCTTCCGCAGGAGTTTCCGGAGAGCCCTCCGGCTCATCTTCCGCAGGAGCGTCCCGAGAGTCCGTCGGCTCATCTTCCGCAGGAGTCTCCGGAGAGATGTCGGAGCCCGGCTCCACGGCATCCACTTCCTCGGGAGGCAGTATCTCCTCTTCGGCCACCCGGTCGTCAAGCTCGATGGTCTCAAACATCTCGAAGGGCGCGTTAACCATCGCCGCGAGTTCTTTCGAGGGGATAAACACGAGTTTGCTGTGGGCCGGTATCTCATAGTTCTCTCCGGTGTTGACGTCCACGCTCATGCGTGGCTCCACCTGCGAGATCTTGAATGTGCCGAATCCCTTTATCTTTACATTCTCACCCGATTCGAGCGCATCGGCCACGGTCGAGAAGAATACCCGCAGGAATTCCTCGGCCTCCTTGCGCTGGAGCCCCGACCGGTCGGCCAACAGGGCNGCAAGGCGCGTGAGTGTTATCTTGTCGTTCATCGCTTATATATTCTTCGTTTACCTGACTCCGGCGCGGAGAGTGCCCTCCCGCCTCGGCCATCAGTGATTACTGGAGCTTCGACTTCATCACGCCCGACGGACGGAATCCCACCACCAGCTTCGGAGGCACCAGCAGACGCTTACCCGTGGAGGGGTGGACCGTCAGACGCTCCTTGCGCTTCTTGGGCTCGAACTGGCCGAAACCGGGCACAATGACCGTGTCCATCTGCACACAGCACTCCCCCACTATGTCGAAAAGGCGCAAAAGAGTGGACTGCACGTTCTCGCGGGTCATCCCCGTCGAAACCGACATTTTATCAATCAGTGTCTTATTATCCATTAATTTTATTATTTCCTACAAAATTAGTAATTTTACACCGCCTCCGCAAATGCCGGGACACTCTTCATTGACGGAGCACACCCGACAGGAAGCATAAATCCGAAACAGATTACTCCCGCATATGAAAAAAATAGCAAGCTTCACCATCGACCACCTGCGGCTTGAGCCCGGCATCTTCGTATCGCGCAAGGACCGTACGCCCTCGGGCGACGTGGTCACCACTTTCGACATCCGCATGACGCGCCCCAACCGTGAGGCCGCCCTATCGCCTGAAGCGCTCCACGCCATGGAGCATCTGGCAGCCACTTTCCTGCGTAATCATCCCGAATGGAGCGACAGGGTGGTGTACTGGGGTCCGATGGGATGCTGCACGGGCAACTACCTTCTGCTGAGCGGCGACCTCGAATCACGCGACGTGCTGCCGCTTATCCGCGAGACCATGGAGTTTGTGGCAGCTTTCGAAGGGGATGTGCCGGGCGCCACGCCGAAAGACTGCGGCAACTACAGCTTCATGGACCTTTCCGCCGCCCGCGAGGCGGCTGCGAAATATCTTGAGGAAGTGCTGCGCGATCCCTCGGAAGAAAACCTCACCTATCCCGCCTGACCACATCCCACCCAGACACTGAATGACAGTAATCCCTACGTCTTCATTCATCGACCTGATCAAAGCATGCCCTCCCGCATACCTCATCGCCGCCGGGGCACTCCTCTTAATCATAATGGCGCTGGCGGCGTTCATAGTCCGGTACAGGCTCAACCGCCCGGCGCGTCTCGGCGCCAGAGGAGAGCGTAAGGTGCGCCGCGCCCTGGCCCGGCTCGGCAGGAGGGAATACACGATGCTCCACGACCTGCTTATCCCGACCGGCTACGACTACGGAAAAAAATGCCAGCGATACACGCAGATCGACCATGTGGTGGTGTCCACACGCGGCATTTTCGTAATCGAGACCAAAGCGCACGCCGGATTCATCTCCGGCATGGAGGAGGCCAAGTACTGGCGGCAGAACTTCATGCTCCGCGCACAGTACCTCTACAATCCCCTCTTACAGAACGCTACGCACATACGCACTCTCCTCCGCAAGGTGGGCGACATCGATCCGGAATGGGTCACCTCGATAGTGGTGTTTACCGAAGCCTCGCAGGTGCGTATAGTGGCGGAGTATGAAAAGAAGCGCCACTGGTGGTCGGCGCCCCGCCGGCGCACGCTCAATCCGGAAAGTTCCACGAAAGGGAAGTGGTGGCGCGGCACACGGGCAGTGCGCCTCGATAAGAAAAAGGTAGTGCTCCGGCTTCCGGTGCTCGTCAATGAGATATCACGGCGCCCCAGGATCATCGGGCGCGACGAAATGAAGGAAATAGCCGGAAAAATCGCCGCGCTCAACATCAAGGATAAGTCGGCAAGACGCCGGCACGTGGGCAACGTAAAAAAACTTAAGGGACTGTGAAACTTTTCAGCACTTTCTGCGACTGACATTACGACACTACGCCTCCAGACAAGGTAAAAAACATAAAACACATATCATATGAAACGCAATCATCTTCTTTCCCTCCTCATCCTCTTCGTATGGCTGCCCTCGCTGGGACAGGTGTTCTACCGTGTGGAACGCCCCGACCTGCCGGCACCCTCCTACCTTTTCGGCACACATCATCTCGCTCCGGCCGCGTTCCTATCTCAGTTCAAGGATCTCCCCGAAGCCATGGAGAAGACAATGGCCGTGGTCGGCGAAATCGACATGCTCCAGGACCAGATGGCAATCGCCATGAAGATGCAGCCCTACATGGCCGCACCCTCCGACAGCACACTCTCCTCGCTCTACACAACCGAAGAGTTCGCCGTGCTCAACGAGAAATTCAAACGCTACTCCCCCATTCCGGGCCTCGACCTTTCAGCCTTCAACACGATGCGCCCGATGGTGGTCACCAACATGGTGTCGGTCGGCCAGATACAGGAGTCAATCCCCGACTATAACCCCGCCGAGCAGCTCGACCTCCTCTTTCAGCAGAAGTACCGGGAAGCCGACAAAAAGAACATCCCTCTCGAGACTCCCGAACAGCAGGGCGAACTCCTCTTCACCTTCATTCCCGTAAAGGTGCAGGCCGAGACCCTCAAGGAGCTCCTCCTCGATGACTCGGGCAAGCTCCAGAGACAGATCAAGAAGCTCAACGACGCCTACTTCTCCCAGGACCTAAAGGAACTCGAACGCATCACCCATGAGGAAGAAGACGACAGCGGATTCATGGAGGCGCTCACCACAGTGCGCAATCACGACTGGATGACCCGTCTGCCCGGCATCATGACAGAGCAACCCGCCATGATCGTGGTCGGCGCCCTGCATCTCGCCGGCGAGGAGGGCCTGGTCAACCTGCTCCGCCAGGAGGGTTACACCGTCACCCCGCTCCACTAAGCACACCCATCGAAATCAAATTGATTATCAGAGAAATAAACCATAACACCATCGCCTCCGGAGTTCTCACGCTCCCGGAGGCGAAATTATTTTGAGAATATTTTTGTTATAAATTTTGAATATCCGAAGATTCGCATTACCTTTGTGACAAATCCCCCGGGGGCGCCTTATAAAAGCCCCGCAGGCCTTTCGACGCCTTGAAGGGACACATCCGTAAATCTAACCTATAACATAAAAGCATACGCAATCATGGAACTCCCCTTTGCTGAATCCTGGAAAATCAAGATGGTGGAACCCATCACCAAATCCACCCGTGAAGAACGTGAAAAATGGCTCAAGGAATCGCACTACAACGTATTCCAGCTTATGGCCAACCAGGTCTACATCGACCTTCTGACCGACTCCGGCACAGGCGCCATGAGCGACCGTCAGTGGGCAGCCCTCATGATGGGCGACGAGTCATACGCCGGCTCCCGCTCCTTCTACGAGCTCAAGGACGTGATCACACGCCTCACTGGCTTTGACTACGTGATCCCCACCCACCAGGGACGCGCCGCCGAGAACGTACTCTTCTCCGCCCTCGTGAAGGAAGGCGACGTAGTGCCCGGCAACTCCCACTTCGACACCACCAAGGGCCACATCGAGAGCCGCAAGGCCATGGCGCTCGACTGCACCGTAGACATCGCTAAGGACACCCAGCTCGAAGCCCCCTTCAAGGGCAACGTGGATCCCGCCAAGCTTGAGGCCGCACTTGAGAAGTACGCCGACAAGATTCCCTTCATCATCGTCACCATCACCAACAATACGGCAGGCGGACAGCCCGTGAGCATGGAGAACCTGCGCGAGGTGCGCGCACTGGCCGACAAATACGGCAAGCGCGTCATCTTCGACTCCGCCCGCTTCGCAGAGAACGCCTACTTCATCAAGACCCGTGAAGACGGCTATGCCGACAAGACCATCAAGGAAATCACCCACGAGATGTTCGACCTCGCCGACGGCATGACGATGTCGGCCAAGAAGGACGGCGTGGTCAACATGGGCGGATTCATCGCCACACGCTGGGAAGACTGGTACGAAGCCGCGAAGAACTTCTGCATCCCCTTCGAAGGCTACCTCACTTACGGAGGCATGAACGGCCGCGACATGGCCGCCCTCGCCGTAGGTCTTGACGAGAACACCGAGCTCGACAACCTCGAGACCCGCATCAAGCAGGTGCAATACCTCGCTTCGCTCCTTGACGAATACGGCATCCCCTACCAGCGTCCCGCCGGAGGCCACGCCATCTTCGTCGACGCGAGCAAGATTCTCACCAACGTGCCCAAGGAGGAATTCCCCGCACAGACCCTCACCATCGAGCTTTACCGCGAAGCCGGCATACGCGGCTGCGAAATCGGCTACATCCTCGCCGACCGTGACCCCATCACACGCGAGAACCGCTTCGGAGGCCTTGACCTGCTCCGTCTGGCCATCCCCCGCCGCACATATACCGACAACCACATGAAAGTCATCGCGGCCGCCCTCAAGAACGTCTTCGACCGCCGTCACGAAATCACACGCGGCGTGGAAATCATATGGGAAGCTCCCCTGATGCGCCACTTCACCGTAAAGCTCCGTCCCCTCGGATAAGTCACAGTCCCCTAATAGGACTCCATCATAGCGAGCCGGGTTCCGCATGCGGAATCCGGCTCCGCTCGTTACAGCGCCCATCCCTACGCCCTGCCACACCGGCCCCTCTAACGTGCCATATCCACGTCTCTGCGCTGCCACACCTACGCCTCCGACCCGTCATACCTGCATCTCCGACCAGCCACACCCATACCGTCAGCTTCACGGGGGGGGGGATACCCATAACTGACTGATTCTGGCAAATATAAAATGGCATTAACAAATTTTTGCATTTTAATATCCTCCTTTTTTGCACACCATCAACCTCCATGTGCATCCGGAGGAAAAATATGTTGTAAAACATACACTCATACTAAACAATTACAATACTGACACTTACGGCGAAAAATAAATATTTTGGAACTATCGTTAACAAAAAAACATCTGAAAATGTTGGGATTCAGAGCAGAAAGTTTGTACTTTTGAATGTCTCCAACAGACGAATATTAATAAATCTTAAAATAGACTCAACCTCCTGACATTAACCCCTTACGGCATTTCAACACGTAGCGGCATCAGAGATACAAGTCTATTCTATTAAAAAAGCATCGCATCCCGCGAAGACAGAGCATGAAGAAGACCTTGAAAATAGTATATACGCTGGCTACCGCAATCCTGCTGACCGGAAGTTTCACTTCACAGGCACAGACGCAGTCGCGCGCGCATTCCGCCGCCCACAAGCAGCTCCTCGCCAACAACGCCGGCGCTAAAGACCAGATCAAGCTTATCGACCAGTCATCCTTCATCGACCTCGTCGACGAGCCGGAGCCGGAACTCGACATCTACACAGAAGGCTGGAACTCCCGCAGCGTCAACCCCTTCCGTGAAGCTGACGTGCCCTCCTCCGCAGTAATCGACGTCACTGACTTTGTAATGCCCCACATGGGCCGCATCACCTCCAACTACGGATACCGCGCCCGCTTCGGCCGCATGCACAAAGGCGTGGACATAGGCATCAAGATGAACGACACCATCCGCGCCGCCTTCGACGGCAAGGTGCGTCTCACCAACTACGAAGCCAAAGGCTACGGCAACTACGTCATCATCCGCCACCCCAACGGCCTTGAGACCGTGTACGGCCACCTCAACAAGCACCTCGTAAAGCCCGACCAGGTCGTGAAGGCAGGCGATCCCATCGGCCTCGGCGGAAGCACAGGCCGCAGCACAGGCCCGCACCTCCACTTCGAGACCCGCTTCATGGGATACGCCATCAACCCCTCCGCGATTTTCGACTTCGCAAACCATACCACCCACACCGACACATATACTTTCTCGAAAACCACCTACCAGCAGCCCCGCAACTACGCTCCCTCGCGCCAGCTGGCCAAGTCGGAAGGCGAGAATCCCTACACACAGGCCTCGTCGCAGAAAGGCACATACACCGTCAAGAAGGGTGACACGCTTCTCTCCATCGCACGCGCCTACGGCATGTCGACCACCACTCTACGCAACCTCAACAAGCTTGAGAACGGAGAAACCATCAAGGTGGGCCAGACACTTAAGCTGAAGTAAACGGCGCTATTCCTCCCTCCTCCACTCCCGGGAAGCGCCACACGCCCCGAGAGACAACCGCTCCTGCAGAATAACCCTAATCCACCGGATTGAACATCCGGAGGAAAGAAAATACACGAAGACTTACAATTAGAACAACAACATCCGGCCGGCTACGATGGATATCGAAGCCGGCCTACCTTTTACCCATCCCCGCCGACCATGAAAAACGCGGTTTTCGCAAATCTTTTTTAAAACTTAATTAACTTTTACGAGAACAAAGTGTTATAGAAGCATAACAACTCTTTACACAATTTAAACCCACGACTATGAAGAAGTATATGGCGGAAATGATCGGCACCTTCGTGCTGACTCTTATGGGCTGCGGATCAGCTGTATTCGCAGGAATCGGCCTTGGCACCACAGGATTCGGCGTATCCACCCTCGGTGTGGCCTTCGCATTCGGCCTGGCCGTAGTGGCCATGGCCTATACAATCGGCAACATCTCCGGCTGCCACATCAATCCCGCCATCACACTCGGCGTATGGTCAAGCGGACGCATGAAAGGGAAGGAAGCCCTGGGCTACATGCTCTTCCAGGTGATCGGCGCCATCATCGCCTCCTGTGTGATCTACATCCTCGTACACAGCGGCAACGCCGCCGGAGAGACCTCCGTATTCAACGACACCACCACCACAGGCTCCAACTCATACCTGCCCGGCAACCTCGTGCCCGCATTCATAGCTGAAGTGGTGTTCACGTTCATCTTCGTACTCGTGGTGCTCGGCACGACCGACTCCAAGAAAGGCGCAGGCGCGTTCGCCGGCCTGGCCATCGGCCTCACCCTGGTGCTGGTGCATATCGCCTGCATCCCCATCACCGGCACTTCGGTCAACCCCGCCCGCAGCATCGGCCCCGCCATCTTCGCCTGCATCGAAGGCAACTGCGTGCCCCTGCAGCAGCTCTGGCTCTTCATCGTGGCTCCCTTCATCGGCGCCCTCCTGAGCGCAGGAGTATGGAAAGCCATCGGATCCGATAAGAATAACTGATTCCCGATAGAACCACAATACCCCGTATGCCGTTATACATTCAGTATGGCGGCATACTTTTAGTCTGCAACTTTTAATTACACTAAGATATGGAAAAACTTACATTCGCCGGCAATGAATGCCACACCTGCGGCGACGCTCCCAAAGTGGGCAGCGAGGCTCCCGGCTTCAACCTCACAGGCAAGGGCCTTGAGGAGATACGTCTTGAGGATTACAGAGGAAAGCGCGTAGTGCTCAACATTTTCCCCAGCCTCGACACGGCTGTATGCGCCGCATCGGTAAGAAAGTTCAACAAGAGCGCGGCCGACCTCGACAATACCGTAGTGCTCTGCATCAGTCAGGACCTCCCCTTTGCGATGGGACGTTTCTGCACCACCGAAGGCCTGGAAAACGTAGTGACCGCATCAGCCTTCCGTTCTCCTGAATTCGGCGCCGACTATGGCCTGATCATCGAAGACGGTCCGCTGCGCGGCCTTCTGGCACGCTGCGTGATCATCGTCGACGAAAACGGCAAGGTCATCTACCGTGACCTCGTAAAGGAAATCACAGAAGAACCTGACTACACAGCCGCCATCCACGCCCTCTGACAAAGAGGGGACGCTTATTCGGCCCGGCACATCGCCATAACATACCCAAACATTCAACGCCAAGCATTCAACGCGAATCATTCAACGCGAATCATTCAACGCGAATCATTCAACGCGAATCATTCAACGCGAATCATTCAACGAAAAAGCCCAGTCTCACGTGTTGAGACTGGGCTTTTTCGTATTATATTCCGGTCTGTTCCCTCAATATTCCGGGTTTCCCCTCATCGGGTAACGCCGGGAGGGAGTCCGACTCACGGCCGATGGTGTCAGTCCACCCGGATTTCAAGGCCGTCGTAGGCCGCCTGCACATTCTCGGGGAGGGTGGAGTTGAAGCGCGCATGCTGACCCACTTCATGGCAGAGATGCGTCAGGTAGGCACGTTTCGGTTTCACCTCCTCTATCAGCGCAAGCGCCTCGGCAAGCGTAAAGTGGGAGAAGTGCTCGCGGGCCCTCAGGGCATTGACCACAAGCACGTCGAGTCCGTGCAGTTTCTCCTTTTCTTCATCCGATATGTATTTTGCGTCAGTGACGTAAGCGAACCTGCCTATGCGGTAGCCATAGATGGGCAGCTTCCCGTGGAGCACCTCCACCGGCTCCACCTTCACCCCTTTGATGAAGAACGGACGGTTGCCGATGACGTGCATGTCAAACGACGGCACACCCGGATACAGCTGCTCGCGGAAGCAGTAGTCGAGGCGGCTGCGCAGATGACGGTCGACATCCTCCCTGACATACATATTGACAGGTCCCCGGAAACAATAGGGGCGCAGGTCGTCGATTCCCCCCACATGGTCGTAATGCTCGTGGGTGATCAGCACACCGTCGATATGGCGGAGATCGGCGTCGAGGGCCTGCCGCCGGAAGTCGGGTGAAGGATCGATGAGGAGGGTCACACCCATCGTGCGCACCAGCGCGGAAGCACGCAGCCGCTTGTCGCGGGGATTTTCCGACGTGCAGACCGGACAGTCGCACATCAGCTCGGGCACACCCTTCGACGTGCCGCTTCCCAGGATACGCACATCAATGCCGGAATCTATGTAGTTCACTTCCGGCTCAAGGGGGATATGGTAGCGGCGGTTGACTTCGTGCTCTATATGCCGGGCCAGGCGCACGACATCGGCGGCCGTGGCGGAGCCGTCGTTGGCTATCACAAGGCAGTTGTCGGGATAGACAAAGGCTCCCCCTTCGCGGTATCCTTTCAGTCCGGCATGCTCTATGAGCCATCCGGCGGGAATCTTGACGTGTCCATCATCGACTGTGCCGTCAGGGCCAGTCACCGGATAGCAGGGCACATCCTTGTCGAAATGCAGCACCTCCCATTCATAATATTTGGTACGCACCACAGGATTCTTGAAGAAACTTCCGGCGCTGCCGGTCATACCCGGTTCCGGGAGCTTCGAGGCACGGATACGCAGAACTTCGTCGCGCACCTCAGCCAGCGTGGGCCTGCGTCCGAGATTCTCCACGAATCCCTTCAGTCCGCCATAGGAGGCGTCGCGGGATGTTTCGGATGGAGTCACGCGGAAGCTGACGCGCAGCACGAAGTAACGGTCCTTCCAGATGGTCTTGAAATTGGAGTTGCGGTAAGAGAAGCCGCACTCGCCGTTGGAGAGCGTCTTGACCTCAAGCGTCTCCCGGTCGAGCACCTCTACGTTATATATCACGTCGGACGCCTCGGCTCCGTAGGCTCCCACATTCTGCACCGGCGCCGCACCGACCTCTCCGGGGATTCCGGCCATGCACTCCAGGCCGCCAAGCCCCTCGCGCACGCAATAGTCCACCAGATCGGTCCACTTCTCCCCTGCTCCGGCTATCACGTACACCGTCTCACTGTTCTTGCGGTAGGCTGTGATGCCGCGTATGGCCGAATGCAGTATCAGCCCGTCGAAATCGGCCTGGAAAAGAAGGTTGCTTCCCCCGCCGATATGAAAGCAGAGATTCTCCCGGTAGACCTCGTCACGGCATATGCGCCGCAGCTGGTCGGCCGATGAGTATTCGGCGAAGTATCTCGCCTTTACGGGTATTCCGAACGTGGTAAGGCCTGTGATGTTCCTGTTTTCTTCTATAAGTGGTGTCATTGTCGTTCTTATTAAGTGGGCACTGAGTTAATGCCGCGTAATATGTCGTCGATGAAGTATAGCACTGTCCCGTCGGCGTATTTCCACACCAGAAGGGTGCTGGAGTAGTTATGCCCCGCGCCAGTCTCGGCCGGATTCCCCTTGGATAGACGGCATTCCTCCTTTGTCATACCCTCGGCCACGGTGGCGGAGCATATAGCCGCCCACACCGCGTCGGTGATCTCGGGATGCCGCAGGCGCGGATCCTCAAGGGTGAACAGGGCCTGGAATCCGCGTGACTCGCGCCCGGTGAGGGTAAGGTTCATCAGGAAATGGCCGGCGCGCCCGTCAGCGTCGTGGAAGTCCACCAGGAGAGGATACACCATCGTGCCGGGGACTACACTGTCGATGGTCACGGGTATGAACTTCCGGCCCGGCAGGCGCTCGCCTTCGGGTGTCTGCCAGATAGTGGTGAGGGTCCATACGGTCTTACCCCGCAACCTTGCGTCGACCCGCTCCACAAGCTCCGGATCTATGAGGCCGGTGATTTCAGTGCCCCCCACGGTGTCCCGCGCGGCCACGCCCGAAAGTCCTTCGTACAGATATTCCCCTCCATCCGAAACGAAAGTCAGCACGGGGCGCTGCGATCCGTCGGGCATCCGGCGCATCGACGCATCGTGGAAGCTGATGATGTCGCCGGCCTTGAGGGGTGCCGCCTCAGCCGGAAAGCGGGGCTGGATGAGTATGCCGGCGCGGGCGTCGGCCACGAGGAACCGTTTCCCGGGGAGCCAGTCGGTGTATCTGTCGGCCCGGATGTCGGCCAGGTATTTTTCCTCGGCGGTAGGCAGTGTCTGCGTGCGTTCCTCACGGGTCATAGTAATCTTCTTGGTGGATTCTATACCAGTAAAGCATGATGCGAGCAACAGCGGGAGCGCCGCCAGAAGGGTGCCCTTCAATATGTAATCGTAAGTAAATCTGTCAGGTATCTTCATGTCCATACATCGGCGCCATTGCGTCATGGCATCCGCGCCTTAATTCCCCGTTATCCTACCCGCCTGCAAAATTACTAAAAAATTCACGATTTTCGCCGGATTATTTGGTAGATTCAAAAAAAGTCGCTAACTTTGCACTCGCAAATGGGAAAGCAACAGCGCCCAATACGGAAGGCGGGATAGCTCAGTCGGTTAGAGCGTCGGATTCATAACCCGGAGGTCCCGAGTTCAATTCTCGGTCCCGCTACTTTCAGGCCCTTATATCAAACGATATAAGGGCTTTTTTATGTCCTGCCCATATAGCCGCTTCCATTGGCTCCACTTTGGGCCCGCATAGGTTCCGCAGTGACATCCATATCGGCATCATATCCTATAGACATATCCCCCCGGGTCTGAACTGACCCGGGGGGATATGTCTATAGGATATGTGAAAGATTTACCTTGGAAAGGATTATTTTACGAGATGACGGATCGGAGCGAGGGAGAACCAGGGGGTATTGTCCGACTGGAGGGCATACTGGTTCTGGAAACCTGCCGATACGGCCTTGTCGAGCATTTCCTTCGCTTTTTCAAGATTGCCAGTCTGGGCGTAATAGACAGCCGCGTAATAGTAGGCGTCCTTGCCGGGATTGCCGGAAAGGCCCGCCGCTACCGTGGAGTCGGCGTCAAGCTTCTTGCCTGCCTTGGCCTGGGCGATTCCCTTATAGGCTATTTCGGGGAACACAGTGGCCTCCTCCAGGATGATGCGGTTATAGTCGCCCACGGCGCCCTTGGCGTTCTTGGAGAGTTCGGAATTGACATAGGCGCGGAGCAGCAGGGCCGCCTGACTGTCGGGAGCCACCATCACGGCCTCATTGAGTGTGGCCAGCGCACCCTTGGCGTCATTTCCGGCTATCTGGGCCTGTGCCTTGGCAAGCATGGCGTCGACATCGTTCTGATCAAACTTGAGGGCCCTGTCGGCGTCGGCGAGAGCCTCGGCGGTCTTTCCCTGCGCAAGCTCCACCTTCGACTTGAGCACATAGGCATCGGCCGACGGAGTGACGCCGATGGAATTGTTGGCCGCCTCGATGGCCGCCGCAAGGTCGTTCTGCCCGAGCTTGGCTTTGCCGAGCTGATAATAGACTCCGGCCGCGCGGGCCTCGGGATATTTCAGGAGCTGCGTAAGGGCCACGTCGGCCTGACCGTAGTTGCCGCTCTGGCAGGCGATGTTCCCCTTGAGGAAAAGGATCGACATATTGTTGTCGGCTTTCTCGGCGGCATAGTCAAGGGCTGTGGCCACGGCGTTGTAGTCGGCCGAGGCAAGGGAAATGAGTGACTGCAGGGGGCGCTGCGAGGTATTGTCCATCGTGAAACCCACGAGATAGTTGGTGGCCGCGTTCTCGGGCTGCTCCATGTCGAGGTAGAGGTCGCCCAGACGGCAGTAGGTCAGATAATTCGTGGGATCGGCGTTCTCGGCCTCCTTCATGAGGGTTTCGGCCTCGGGGTAGTTCTTCTGCATGATGCATGCCTTGGCCATGCCGATGTAAGCCTCCTGGCTGCGCGACTTGAGGTTCTGCAGGCCGTTGAACACGCGGTAGGCCTCCTCGGGCTTATTGAGATAGAGGAGTATGTTGCCTTTCTTGTATCTTTCGGCATAGTTGTCGGGATCGAGTTCGAGGGCTTCGTCGACCGACTTGAGCGCCAGTTCGTAATTCTTCGTCTCCACGGCCACATCGGCCATCAGGGAAAGCTCGCTGAGGCGCAATGCCTTCTCCTTGGCCGGAGTGTATTCCAGGGCCTTTGCCAGGTCGTTCTGCGCGTCGTCGTAACGCGAGAGGTTGTAGTACTGTGCGGCGCGCTCGTACAGGGTCTGGTAATCCTTGGGATTCTCCTTGAGGAGTTCGGTATAGGCGTCGAGCATGGCCTTGGTCATGGGATTGATCTGCTGCGCGGAGCAGAGAAGGCTGGCACACAGGGCCACGCCGGCGAGGGTTCTCTTCAGGTATTTCATATGCGGGTGTATAGTTTTCAGTGGATTCAGGAGCCCCGATCCATCATCGGCGCGGGCAGGTGGCCGGATGCCGGGCAGGACGGTGCTCTGAAATATAAAACCATTACACAGGGATTTAGTTTAACGGTGCATGAAAAATAGAGGAAGCCGCCCGACTTCGGGCGGCTTCCTCCATGATCTTGGCTTTTATCTTCGTCCTGTGTCATCCCAGGGCCGCGCGTATGGCGGAGAGGCGGGCGAGAAGGTCGTAGACCTCCGACAGGGGGAGCATGTTGGCGCCGTCGCTGAGCGCCACCGACGGATTGCGGTGGGTCTCCATGAAGATACCGTCGGTGCCTGCGGCCATGGCGCTCTTGGCGACTGTGGCGATCATCTCGGGCATTCCCCCGGTGACGCCCGAGCCGGTGTTGGGCTGCTGAAGCGAATGGGTGATGTCGGTGATTACGGGGCATTGACAGGCACGCTGCATCTGAGGGATTCCGCGCATGTCCATTATCAGGTCATGATAGCCGAACATGGTGCCACGGTCGGTGACGGCCACCTGGTCGTTGCCGCTCAGGCGCACCTTCTCCACGGCGAACCTCATGGCCTCGGGTGCGAGGAACTGCCCTTTCTTGATATTGACCATCCGCCCCGTGCGGGCGGCGGCCACAAGCAGTTCGGTCTGCCGGCATAGGAAGGCGGGTATCTGAAGGATATCGACATATTCGGCGGCCATTTCGGCCTCGGCGGCTTCGTGTATGTCGGTCACGACCGGTATGCCGAATGTGTCGCGCACCTTGGCGAGGATGCGCAGGGCCTTTTCGTCGCCGATGCCTGTAAACGAGTCAAGGCGCGAGCGGTTGGCCTTGCGGTAGCTTCCCTTGAAGACATAGGGTATGTTCAGGTCGGTGGCGATGCGGAGCAGCTCCCCGGCAAGGTCGAGGGCCATTTCTTCCCCCTCGATGACGCACGGGCCTGCAAGCAGGAAAAAGTTGCCGTTGGCGCTTGAGGAGAGGTATTGCTTCATGTCGGATATGGGATTCATTGTAGTTCGTGTTTTAGTCAGGGATGGGGACAGCCGGCGTCATTTTCCGCGCAGCTGATTGATGATGTGTATGGTGTCGAGGGCCGATATGGCGGCTGTCTCGGTGCGCAGGCGGCTCAGGCCGAATGTCACCGGGATAAATCGGGCCCCGACGGCCAGCGCCACTTCCTCCGGAGAGAAATCCCCCTCCGGGCCGATAAGCAGTTTCACGTTTCCGGCCGGCTGATATTCGTCGACCAGTCGCAGCAGCGGATATTCCTTGTCGCAGTATCCCATGAATCCGGGGCCGGGCCCCGGGTCTTTCAGGAACTGCCGGAGCGGAGTCAGCTCATCGATTTCGGGCATCACGGCCTTAAGGCTCTGCTTCATGGCCGACACGGCGATTTTACGCAGGCGGTCGGTCTTGATGACTTTGCGCTCCGAATGGTCGCAAAGCACCGGCACTATCCTGTCCACGCCTATCTCCACCGCCTTCTCCACCATCCATTCCATGCGGTCCATGTTCTTCGTGGGAGCCACGGCCAGGGTTATGCGGGTGCCCCAGTGCGGGGGCACGGGCTCCTCCCCCGCTATGCTCACGAGGGTGGAGCGCGGATCGGCATGTTCGATCACGCAGTCAAACCGTACTCCCGTGCCGTCGACCACACTTATGTGGTTGCCCGCCTTATGGCGGAGCACACGGGTGCAGTGCAGCGAGTCCTCCGGAGTCAGAAGGCCGGTGTGCCTCACGTCGGGTGAATAAAACTGTATCATTGGATTTTCTATGCTGGGTTTCCGTTCTCCTACTGTATTATAGCGTCAGATGCCGTTGCGGGAGATGACTTAGAGTCCTGCGTCGCCGGAGGGAGCGCTTACGAATCCGTCGCCGCCGGCTTCATCGCCGGCCACTTCATCGAGCGTGGGCCGCGCGGTCTTGCCCGGGGAGCGGAATACAAATATGAAGAGCACGGCCACAATCAGGGCGTAGCCGGCGAAGATGAGCCACGTGGTGGTCCAGTCGCCCACCATGAAGCCCCCCTTGTAGTGACAGTAGGCATTGACCACTGCTCCGGCCGCAAGCATACCGGCCGTGGCTCCTATTCCGTTGGTCATGAGCATGAAGAGCCCCTGTGCGGAAGCCTGTATTTCAGGCCTGGTCTCCTGCTCCACATAAAGGGCGCCGCTGACATTGAAGAAGTCGAATGCCACGCCGTAGACTATCATGGAGAGGATGAAGAGTATCACGCCAGGATAATCGGGGGAGCCTATGCCGAACAGGCCGAAGCGGAGGACCCACGCGAACATGGCTATAAGCATCACGTTCTTTATGCCGAACTTACGCAGGCAGAACGGAATCAGCAGTATGCAGAAGGCCTCCGAAATCTGACTCAGCGAGGTGAGCAGCGTGGCGTTGTTGGCCGCGAACGACTCCATGTATTCGGGGAATGCCTTGAAGCTCGTGATGAAGGGGGTGGCATAGCCGTTGGTGATCTGAAGCGACACTCCCAGCAGCATCGAGAAGATGAAGAATATGGCCATGCGGGGAGTCTTGAACAGACGGAAGGCATCCAGGCCGAGTGATTCGGCAAGCGTGAGCTTACGGCCTCCCCCTTTCTTCACGAGCGGACATTCCGGAAGAGTGAAGCTGTAAAGTCCGAGCACTATCCCCAGAACGGAGCATACGGCCAGCTGATTGACCGTGTACTGGAAACGGGGGTCGAACGGGGCGCCGTCGCCCAACGGATTCGAGAGCATATAGCCCCACTCGCCGTCGTAGATGTAGAAACCATTGACAAACCACATGGCAGCGATGAAGCCCACGGTGCCGAACACCCTTATCGGAGGGAATGCGGCCACTGTGTCGAGGCCTGCCCGCTTAAGCGAGGAGAACGCCACAGTGTTGGCCAAAGCGATCGTGGGCATGAAGAATGCCACCGAAAGCGTGTAGAGCGTAAAGATCACGGAGAATTGGATATCGGTGCCGTGGGTGGAACCGTACCACCAGGCTCCCCCCATAAAGAGGGCGGCAAGGATATGGCAGAGGCCGAGGGCCTTCTGAGGCTGCATGAATTTATCGGCCACCATGCCCATGATGGCGGGCATGAATATCGACACAAATCCCTGAATGGCGTAAAACCAGGATATTTCACGGCCGAGGCCGTTGGAGCCGAGATAATTGCCGATACATGTAAGGTACGAACCCCAGATGGCGAATTCCAGGAAGTTCATGGCCGTGAGTTTCCACTTAATGGCGCTATGTTGCTTCATTTCGTGACAGGTATGGTTTGAAAAAAGTAGCTTGATTTACTGTACATCCCCGCCCAATGGGGGATGTACCTACAAAGTTAAAAAATTTTCGCCATCCTGCAAAGAGGAATCCTCACTACCTTCTGCCGTCGTTCCGTCACGCGACGGGACATACGCGCCATAGCTGCCCTCATGGAGGGAGGGGTACAACAAAAAAGGGATTGACTTTCGTCAATCCCTTGGTAGCCGATCCGGGACTCGAACCCGAGTCTCCACCGTGAGAGGGTGGCGTGCTAACCGCTACACTAATCGGCCGAATTGGGAGCATCGCTTTATTTCGTAAGGCTTATCTCCCGTTTGCGTTGCAAAGTTACGAAGAATATTTGGATTCTCCAAATGCTTTAGCAATTTTTTTGAGCAAATTTTTCAATTTTTTTGTTTAACCCCTGATAATCAGGGAGAAAAAATTGAAGTTTTTTTACTCGGCGGCTGCCTCAGTTTCGGCTGTCTCGGCTTCGAGGGCTGCCTTGGCGGCTGCCTCTTCAGCGGCGAGCTTCTCTGCCTTCTTCTTGGCTACAGACTCACCTTTCAGGCGATTCTTCTCAGCCTCGGCTTCGAAGATCTGTTTTGCTCTTTCGGCGGCAGCTGCCTCTTTCTTAGCCTTGGCGGCATCGGCCTCTTTTGTGCGGTCGGCCTTCCAGGCGTCAAAGCGACGCTGTGCCTCTTCTTCGGTGAATGCGCCTTTCTTCACGCCGCCACGGAGATGCTTCATGAGCATCACGCCCTCCTTCGAAAGGAGCGAGCGGACTGTGTCGGTGGGTATAGCACCTACTTCTACCCAATACAAAGCACGGTCGAAGTCTAAACTTATTGTAGCAGGATTAGTGTTCGGATTATAAGAACCTATCCTCTCAATAAATCTACCATCACGTGGTGCCCTGCTATCGGCGACTACAATAGGATAATAAGCGTAGCCTTTACGGCCATGACGCTGCAATCTGATTTTGGTTGCCATAAAACTTGCCGGTTGATTTATATTGTGGCGCGGAGTTTTCTGATGCCCTCCGCTTTAGCGAGTACAAAATTACGCTTTTATTCCCGCCCCACCAAATATTCTCCTCTTTTTTTACTTATTTTTTAGTAATTTTGTGGTGTCGGGAGGTGCGCTTTTCCCTCCCTCCTCTTCCCCGCCCGATTCCGACACCTTAATATATATCAGTTTGAACCATGCCAGAATATCAGGATAATCCATTGCTGACCCGACTCGACGGGCTCGACTCGCGCTTCGAGGAGGTGGCCACGCTCATCACCGACCCCGCTGTAATCGCCGACCAGAAGCGCTATGTGAAGCTTACCAAGGAGTACCGCGATCTGGAGCGGATACTCCAGGCCACGGCACGCTACCGCTCGTTGCTCGACCTCATCGAGGAGTCGCGTGCCATAATGGCCTCGGAGGACGATGAGGAGATGCGCGCCATGGCCCGCGAGGAGCTTGACCGCGCCACTTCGGAGCTGCCGCGCGCCGAGGAGGAAATCAAGCTGCTGCTCATTCCGGCCGACCCCGACGATGGGAAGAATGCCGTCATCGAGCTCCGTGGCGGCACCGGAGGCGACGAGGCCGCCCTGTTCGCCGGAGATCTTTTCCGTATGTACCAGAAGTATGCCGAGTCGAAAGGATGGACGCTGGCCGTGTCGTCGTTTACGGAAGGCGCCGCCGGAGGCTACAAGGAAATCATCTTCACGCTCACCGGCGACGGAGTCTACGGCACAATGAAGTATGAGAGCGGAGTCCACCGGGTGCAGCGTGTGCCCGCCACCGAGACTCAGGGGCGTGTCCATACATCGGCCGCCACGGTGGCCGTGCTCCCCGAGGCGCAGGAGTTTGACGTAGAGATTCACGAAGGGGAGATTAAATGGGACACTTTCCGCTCCGGAGGCGCCGGAGGCCAGAATGTGAATAAGGTGGAGTCGGGCGTCAGGCTGCGCTATAACTGGAAGAATCCCAACACGGGAGTGGTGGAGGAAATACTCATCGAATGTACGGAGACCCGCGACCAGCCCAAGAACAAGGAGCGCGCCCTTGCGCGACTGCGTACATTCATCTACGACAAGGAGCACCAGAAGTATCTCGACGACATCGCTTCGAAACGGAAGACGATGGTCAGCACCGGCGACCGCTCGGCCAAGATTCGCACCTACAACTTCCCGCAGGGCCGCATGACCGACCACCGCATCAATTACACCGTCTACAACTTGGCGGCCTTCATGGACGGCGACATACAGGAGTGCATCGACCGCCTGACTGTGGCTGAAAACGCCGAGAAACTCAAGGCGTCGCAACTGTAGGGAGCGCCGTCGCATCCCCCCCGCCGACCCATCCCCCACCCCTGACGGCCGACGCGGAAGACAGCAAAAACCCGGAGAATGTTAAAATTCGGTTTTTAACATTTTCCGGGACATCTTTTTTTTCGGAATGTGTGTTATGAGGATAAACAAACGCTATTAGGCGGCAGGGCATCCCCGAACCTGTAGACCCGCGACCTTATAAAATCAAAATTATGAAGACATTATCCATTCTATTTTACACTCTGGGCGCAGTATTGCTGCTCATATCATGCTTCGTCACAAGCATAGCGTCCACATGGTGGCTCGGCGGATCGGCCGTCGTGGCCCTCATCCTCGGCTGCATCTTCCAGTTTAACGTCAACCGCGCCAATCAATACCATCACTTCTGACCCTCGCCGGGAAAGGAAGACATCACACGTTGAGCCTGCGACAGTGTCGCGGGCTTTCCTATGTCGATAAGGTGGAGGTCGGGCACGAGGTCGGCGCGCAGTACAAGGGTGTCGCGGGCGTCAAGATAGAAATCTATGACGGAGAATTTTCCGCTGCGCCGCTGACGCAGCATCTCGCCGCCCACGGCCGCCGGATTCATTATGTGGATGCCGCTGAAGGCGTACTCCCTGTCGGCAGGGGCCGGGAGGAACCCCTCCGGACGCAGGGCGCCGTCGGTCAGGTTGTGCCATCCGCGCAGACGCATCCGCTCGGAGAACACCAGACGCCGCGAGCTGTCGCGGCCGCTCACCACAAGCGAGGCGTCGGCGCCTGATTCCTCATGGCGGCGCATGAGGGAGGCAAGCGGGGCATCGGAAAGGATGTCGACGTTATGGATGAGGAACGGCCTGTCGTCTTCGGCCAGCATCGGCAGGGCATGGAGGATGCCTCCGCCGGTCTCGCACAGGAAGTCGCGCTCGTCGCTGAAGCGCACGCGCATGCCGAAGTCGGCGTGAGCGTGTACGAAGTCCACTATCTTCTCACCGAAGTGATGGATGTTGACCACTATGTCATCGAACCCCTCGGAGCGCAGGCGCAGGAGCACGCGCTCCAGCATCGGTACACCCCCTACGGGCACCAGAGCCTTGGGATTCGTGAGGGTGAACGGCTTGAGGCGGGTGCCCAGACCCGCAGCCAGAATGAATGCTTTCATTTGATTTATGTCGTAAGGGCCTACGCACGGGGAGCGCCGCGGAGCATGGCCCGGTGTCAGAAATTGGATTTTCGCCAGCCCCGTTCGCGGTGGATGAGCTCCACCTCCACATCGGGATAGGCGGCCGTGATGATGCCGTAGAGGCGTTCGGCGCAGTAGAGGCTGCGGTGGCGGCCGCCGGTGCAGCCGAACGCCACCTGGAGGTCGCTGAAGCCACGGCGGCGGTAGACCTCCACTGCAGGACACACAAGGCCGCATACGTTTTCCAGGAACTTCTGCACTTCACCCGTCCCCTCCAGAAAGTCGATGACCTCCTTATCGCGGCCGGTCAGGGGTCTGTACTCGTCGTAGCGTCCGGGATTGTGCATCCACCGGCAGTCGAAGACGTAGCCCCCTCCGTTGCCGGTCAGGTTCTCGGGATACCCCTTCTTATATGAGAATGAAAGTATCTGCACGCGCAGGCGCCCGGGGAGGCGCTCCTCATGGCGGAAGCGTGGCATGGAGATAAGCCCCCGGCACACCCGTTCGAGCTCGGGATAGGGAGCGAGGACACCCCCGGCCACGAACTCCTCCAGATTGCGCAGGGCGCCGGGTATGCTCTGCAGGAAGTGGGATTTCTTTTCTATAAGTCCGCGGAAACCGTAGGCGCCGAGCACCTGCAGTGTCCGCCAGGCGGCAAGGCGCGAGGCATAGGCCATGAATTCCCCGGCATCGCCGCCGCGCATCTCCACAAGCCGGCCGACATACCGCCGCAGCATCTCCGTACGGAACTCAGCCGGAAAACCGGCCTTGACCTGCCACAGGAATGAGACGGCGTCATAGACCACCGGGCCGGCCATCCCCCCCTGGAAGTCGATGAATCCCGGCAGGGCGTCCGGCGTGGCCATCATCACGTTACGGCTCTGGAAGTCGCGGTACATGAATCCCGCGAGTTCCTCCGGATAGCCGGCGAGGTCTGAGGCCATCGACTGGAAGTCAGCCTCCAGAAGCGGTTCGTCGAACACCAGGTCCGCCACCTTCAGGAACGAATACTTGAAGTAGTTGAGATCCCAAAGCACACGCTGACGTCCGAAGGGCTCGTTGAGCGTCGCGTCCCTCCATTCCCGTTCCGGTGTGGTCTGCAGGGTCAGCAGGGAGTCGAGCACGACGCATACCGTATCGCGCACAATCCGCTCCACCGTCCGGCCGACTTCCCCATAGGAGCCACCGTCTCCCCCGCCGCGCACGGCCGCCAGCAGGTCCGAGAGCGACCGGCTCCCGAAGTCCTCCTGAAGATATATTCCCTTTTCATCATCGCGCGCATAGATGGCCGGGATAGCGTAGCGCGCTACGCTGGGACGGGTGCGGCGGAAGGCCTCCGCAAGCCGGCAGAACGCCTCGTTCTCAGCCCGGTCGGCGCCATAGGTGCCCACCACCGTCGGCGGCACCCCCTCCGGTGCCCCTTCAGGCGCCAGGATACGCAGATATATACGCGACGAACCACCCTCGGCTACATCCTCCACTCCACCCGGGGCCACTCCGAACCTCCGGGCATACAGTTCCGAAAGCTCCCCCTTTATGATTTCTTTCAATTTCATGACTTCAAATTTACAAAATTTTGATGAATTTTTTCGGCGAATTTGTGTATCTTTGCAAAACCAAGGGTAACTGACGCCCTTCACATGGCTTCATTCTTACATACCCCCTTCCGCAGCCGCGGTGGGCCGGAATATAAGGCCCTCTGACATTTAGACAATTCAATCTTTAAAAAACGATACAATGGCAAGCATTGACAATTACAATTTCGCCGGCAAGAAGGCGATTGTACGCGTAGACTTCAACGTGCCCCTCGACGATAACGGCCACGTCACCGACGACACCCGTATCCGCGGCGCACTTCCCACCCTCAAGAAAATCCTGGCCGACGGCGGCAGCCTCATCCTCATGAGCCACATGGGCAAGCCCAAAGGCAAGGTCAACCCCAAGTTCTCACTCAGCCAGATCCGCGAGGACGTGGCCAAGGCCCTCGGCACGGACGTGAAGTTCGTCGACGACTGCATGAAGGCCTCCGAGGCCGCCAAGGAACTCAAGCCCGGCGAGGTGCTCCTGCTCGAAAACCTCCGCTTCTACCCCGAAGAGGAAGGAAAGCCCGTGGGCATCGACAAGGAAGACCCCGCCTACGAGGAGGCCAAGAAGGCCATGAAGCAGAGCCAGAAAGAGTTTGCCAAGACTCTGGCAAGCTATGCCGACGTATACGTCAACGACGCATTCGGCACAGCCCACCGCAAGCACGCCTCCACAGCCGTCATCGCCGACTACTTCGACCAGCAGGACAAGATGCTCGGCTTCCTCATGGAGAAGGAAGTGAAGGCCGTAGACAACATCCTAAAGGACATCCAGCGCCCCTTCACCGCCATCATGGGAGGCTCCAAGGTATCCACCAAGATCGGCATCATCGAGAACCTCATGGACAAGGTGGACAACCTTATCCTCTGCGGCGGCATGACCTACACCTTCGCCAAGGCAATGGGCGGCAATGTGGGCAACTCCATCTGCGAGGACGACAAGCTCCAGCTCGCCCTCGACATCATGAAGATGGCCAAGGAAAAGGGTGTGAACCTCGTGCTCGGCTCCGACTGCGTGGCAGCCGACGCCTTCTCCAACGACGCCAACACCCAGGTATGCTCCGTAATGTCGATTCCCGAAGGCTGGGAAGGCCTTGACGCGGGTCCGGACAGCATCCTGGAATTCCGCAAGGCAATCCTCCCCGCCAAGACAATCCTCTGGAACGGCCCTGCAGGCGTGTTCGAATTCGACAACTTCACAGCCGGCTCCAAGGCAATAGCCGACGCCATCGTGGAGGCCACCGACAACGGCGCCTTCTCGCTTGTGGGCGGCGGCGACAGCGTGGCCTGCGTCAACAAGTTCGGCTGCGCCGACTCCGTAAGCTACGTATCAACCGGCGGCGGCGCCCTGCTTGAGGCCATCGAGGGCAAGACACTCCCCGGCATCGCAGCCATCAAGGGCGAGTGATTCCGACTACCTGAATCCCATCATGCCGACGGGTCGATGAGGCACCCCGACAAGGGGTACTCATTGACCCGTCGCAAGCGATAGGAATACCGGAAACATGTTGTAAAACATACGTCTCTAACATATCCGCAGATATATTTTCAACATTTAAGCAAAGACTTTTGCAAACAAACATTTTTTTGCAAAACAGGGATTTGCGAAGTAGAAAATATATTGTAAATTTGCACCGACAACAAGTGCCGACGCGCCGGAGGAATCTCCGCAAGGGCGGCCGCCGGAAATTGTCGTCATGAGACTCTGTTAAAATACAATGTATATACAGCCCGGCATCTGATACCGACCGAAACATCTCCTCCCGCTCCGGCTCCGTACGGATGGAAATATAAAAAAGACAATCTCCATTAACAAATAATTTAAACACAAACAACTTATCACTATGGAATCAAAGGATCCCAAGGCAACGGTTAAGCCCGCTGCACCCGCTCCCAACTCTGCGGCAGCAAGAATCAAGAAAGAGGAAAAAATCTCTCAGGTGCGCGGCATTCGCAACGCGTTCATCGTAATCCTGGTATGCTGCGCAGCAGCTATCTGCATCTATCTCTTCGGTATGGGTTACGGCGGCAACTTCGAAGGCGGCACTAACGACGGACACCCCCTCAACCTCGCCGGCACAGTGTATAAGGGCGGTTTCATCGTGCCTATCCTGATGACCCTCCTCCTCACCGTAATCGTGCTCTCCATCGAGCGCTGGATCGCCATCAGCTCCGCTTCCGGCAAGGGCAACACCACCAAGTTCGTGGCCGACATCAAGGCTGACCTCGCCGCCAACAACATCGACGCCGCCATGAATCGCTGCAAGCAGCAGAAGGGTTCCGTGGCTTCCGTAGTCTACAACACTCTCGTGAAGTACAAAGAGATGGACCAGAACACAGTCCTCTCCAAGGAGCAGAAGCTCACTACCCTCCGCAACGAGGTAGAAGAGGCTACAGCGCTTGAGATGCCCTCCCTCTCCCAGAACCTTCCGATTATCGCGACACTCACCACTCTCGGTACTCTCGTCGGTCTTCTCGGTACTGTGATGGGTATGATCAAGTCGTTCCAGGCTCTTGCATCTTCCGGCTCACCTGACTCCACCGAGCTCTCCACCGGTATCTCGGAGGCACTTGTGAACACTGCATTCGGTATCGCGACCGGTGCGTTCGCCGTTATCTCCTACAACTTCTTCACCAACAAGATCGACAACCTCACCTACGCTATCGACGAAATCGGTTTCTCTATCGTAGCTACTTTCGCCGCAACTCACAAGTAATCCGTGAGTACGGCAGAGTCTGACAACATCAACACAACCCAAAACCGAAAAAGTTAATAGCTAATATGGGAAGAGTAAAAATTGCAAGAAAGAGTACATTCATCGACATGACGGCGATGAGTGACGTGACCGTGCTTTTGCTTACCTTCTTCATGTTGACTTCAACTTTCCTTTCCAAGGAACCCGCCACGGTGATCACCCCTGCATCGGTATCGACCGAAAAGGTGCAGGAGACCAACGTGCTTCAGGTTCTCGTAAGTCCGAAGGGACAAGTTTGGCTCACTATGAACAATGACACCTCCGCACAGTTCTCAAATGCGAACATGCGTGTGGCGCTCCTTGATCAGGTGACCGAGATTTACAATCAGTCGCATAAGAACAACCCTGTGAGCTTCAACGCTCAGCAGAAGCAGGCATTCAGCAAGCTGGGTGCTTTCGGAGTGCCGATGCGCCAGATGGGAGAATTCCTCTCGCTGGCCGACGAACCGGAAGGCCTGACTAAGATGGACCAATGGTTGGCCGGTGAGGATACCAACCCCAATCACACCACCGGAATTCCAATCTCAGCCGAGAACTCCGAGGACAACCTCAACGAGTTCCAGATGTGGATCAAGGCCGCTCGCCAGGCCGGCAACGAACCCCTCTCCCAGGCCATGAAGGATGGCATGGGCGTGGCGATCAAGGCCGACCAGAACACGAGCTTCGAAGTGATCCACATGGTAATGGACAACCTCCAGACCATCAAACAGAATAAGTTTACATTACTTACCGCACTAAAGGCAGGAGGAGAATAAAATGGCAGAAGTTCAGCAATCAGGAGGTGACAGCGGAAAGAAAGGTCACCAGAAAAAAATGCAGATCCGCGTGGACTTCACGCCTATGGTCGACATGAACATGCTGCTCATCACGTTCTTCATGCTCTGTACGACCATGATCAAGTCCCAGACCCTGACCATCGCCCTGCCTACCAACGAGAAAGTGCAGAATGAGGAGAACATGTCGCAGGCTTCCGCCGACGACGCGATCACCATCATCATCGACGCCAAGACCAAACCCGGTCCCACGCCCGGCACTTTCGTAGTGGACTCCGTCAACGGCAACGTTGTCAACGAAATCTACTATTACGACGGTAAGCCCGGCGGCGACACAGGCATGCTCGGCCCCGGCGGTGCGGTCATTTCTGAGAACAACAACCTCAAGAAGTCCGAACTGCTCAGCGATGAGGTCAACTCCGTAGGCGACCACAAGGCCCGCGGAATCCGCGAAATCATCCAGCAGCGCAACAAGGACGTGCTTGAGAAGGTCAACGCCCTCAAGAAGGACCTCGCCGACGGCAAGTTCGGATCGCTCGAAACAAAAGCAGAGCGTGAAGAGGCCATGGCCAAGTATAACGAAGCCGCCTCGCAGGTACGTAAGGACGAGAACATCAAGAAGCCGGTGATCATCATCAAGTCGACCCCCCAGGCCTCATACCGCGGCCTCGTGGACATCCTCGACGAGATGCAGATCAACTCGATCTCGAAGTATCAGATCGACAACCTCACCGACATCGACCTCGTCATGCTTGACGACTACAAGAAGCATCACAACGAGTAATGTTAGATTTATAAACCTTTAACTCACAGACAGAAATGGCTAAAAATGTAGATCTAACGTCGAAAGAATGGCGCGACATAGTCTTCGCCGATAAAAATAAGGAGTTCGGTGCGTACATGCTCCGCAAGGAGTCTGACCGCCGCCACAACATGGCTGCCCTCTACGCCCTCATCGGACTCATCGTTGTAGTGCTTCTGATCATAGGCTACTCCAAGTATTCCGACTACAAGGCCGAGCAGGACCGCCTCGCCCTCATCGAGGAGCGTGAGAAAATGCAGGCTCTTGAAGTGGAGATGACTCCCGAAGAGGAGGAGGCTCCCGAGGAGGAACCCGAACAGCAGAAAATGGAAATGGAGATCCCGCAGGTGCCCGAGGAGGTACTCGCCACCGTGCAGGTGACCCAGATCGCAATCGTCGACGCCGACAAGGTGAAGAACGAAGTGCTCGACATGGACACCCAGAAGGAGGACAATACCGCACGCGGCGTCGTCAACCAGGAGGGTGCCGACGATGTCGACAAGTTTGAGGCTGTGAAGGAACAGGTAGTGGTCGTGGAGCCCGAACCCGAAGTCAAGAAGCCCGAACCGGAGCAGATCTTCGTGGCTGTGGAGCAGCCCGCGGAATTCCCCGGCGGCCAGGCAGCTATGATGAAGTGGCTCTCCAACAACATCCGCTATCCGGAATCAGCCCAGCAGAACGGCATCTCCGGCCGCGTGGTGGTAAAGTTCGTGGTTGAAAAGGACGGTTCAATCGGCAACCCCACAATCGTGAAGGGTGTCGACCGCGACCTCGACCAGGAAGCACTCCGTGTCGTGAAGAGAATGCCCAAGTGGCAGCCCGGTAAGAACAACGGTCAGCCCGTGCGCTCTTACTTCAACCTGCCCGTGACATTCCGTCTGCAGAATCAGTAAGCATCATCCCCAAGACATTCATTTGTCAATCATACTCCGTCGGGGGGCATTCGCAATGAGTGCCTCCCGATTCTTTTTACCCCGGGGGAGCAAACCAAAAAACCTGTGGAATTGTTAAAATTCCAAACAAATCAAAAACACACATACACTATGGCTAACTATCAGAATAACCCCGGCGGAATGCCCCAGGCCCCCAAGGGGATGAGACTCATATTCGGAATCTTCATGATTCTCGTCTACCTCGCAGTCGGAATCCTGTTCATCCTCAACGTATTCAATATCGACAACCACGGCATCTCCATCGCTGTCGGAGCAATCCTCTGCGCCTACGGAGTATGGCGGGGCATACGCCTCTTCATCGGAACCCGGGGCGACTGACGGCCCCCCATCCGCCGCTAAGACGGCCCCGCCCTATCGGCCTATCGGCCACGGCGCCACACGATAGAAACCACCATGAATAACCCGTCATAAAAGTCTTGACAATGAAATTATCAAAATCCATATTCAGCGTCATGTCGGCCCTGGCCGTCATGACGCTTGTGTCTTCCTGCGGCGAAATAAAGCGGGGAGCATACGCCAGCGGCACTGACGCAGTATTCTGCGACGACGGATTCCGCAATATCCTCGACGAGGAGATACAGGCCTTCGAATTCAATTATAAGGACGCGCACATCGTGCCGTTCTATATGTCGGAGCAGGCATGCATCGATTCCCTTCTGGCCGACAACTGCCAGAGCATCATCATCACCCGCGACCTCACCAAAGAGGAGCGCTCCCATATCAAATCGCAGAACAAGCGCATCGTCCGCGCACAGCCCATCGCCGTCGACGCAGTGGCCATGATCGTCAACAAGGACAATCCCGTCGGCGCCCTCTCGATGGACGAGATAGGGAAGATACTCCGTGGCGAAATCAAGCGGTGGGACCAGCTGGCCGGCAACGACACCACGGCCATCAAGGTGGTGTTCGATGCAGAAGGAAGCTCCACCGTGAGCTATATGCGCGATACGTTCCTCCCCGAAGGGAAGAAAATCTCCGACTACATCAAGGCCTATGCCCAGAAGAACAATTCCGAGGTGTTCGACGTAGTGAAGCGCGACCCCGACGCGCTCGGCATCATCAGCGTCTCATGGCTCGGCAATGACCTCAGTGTGGCCAAGACAGTGCCCATCGAGCAGCGCATGGAGGACTATGCCAACGAGAACGACAGCATCAATACAGACCTCACGACCGAGGTCAACATCATCAAGGTCAGCAATCCGAATCAGGACAATGACTTCAGTCCGGTGGCATACAAACCCTATCAGCTCTACATAAATTCGGGCGAATATCCCCTTTTCCGCAAAGTATGGATGATTTCCACGGCCTCGAACTCCACAATGTTGCATAGTTTTTATACCTTTGTAACCGGATTCGTAGGACAGAAGATAATCATCAAGTCCGGCATCATGCCCTATCACGTCAACAGCAGGGTTGTAGAGCTCGTGAAATAAACCTCAACCCGTTTACGTTGTCAAAATAAACAGCCGTGCATGCCGGGTCGTGTATGGCTGTCTTTGGGTTTTAACGCCCCCACCAGGCTGACAATGAAAATATAAAATTTATAGAACATGAATTACAAGTCATCACTTTTCGCGCTCCTCTTCGCCGGGATGTCGCTCTCGGCGGCAGCGCAGACTCATGCAGAAGGCCAGGAGTACTATGAGGCAGGCCAGTACGACAATGCCAAGGAACTCCTCCTCCGCAACCATAACAACGCCGCCACCGACAAGGGCATAAGCTATTACTACCAGGGCCTCATAGCCCTGCAGGAGGGCAAGGCATCCGAGGCGGCCGCCTTCTTCAACAAGGGAGCCGAGGCCAATCCCGACTACCCCTACAACTACATCGGCCTGGGTCAAATCTCGCTCGCCTCAGGCGACGCCAAGGTGGCCGAGAACAACTTCAAGCAGGCCGAGGGCCTCGACAAGAAGGACGCCGGCATCCAGATAGCCATCGCGCGCGCCTACGACGCTGTGGATCCCGCAAAGTACGAGAAGGAAATCACGAAGTATCTCGACAAGGCCCGTAAGAAAGACATCAAGTCTCCCGAAATCTATCTCTTCGAGGGTGACCGTCTGGCCCGCGCCAAGGAATACGGCAACGCCGGCGCCAAGTATGAGATGGCGCTCAGCTACGACCCCAACGCCACTGCGGCCTACTTCAAATACGCCAACCTTTTCGCGCAGGTCAATCCCCAGTACGGCATCAACATGCTCAAGAAGCTCCTGCAGCTCAACCCCAACTCCGCCCTCGGACAGCGCTCCCTGGCCAACGCATACTATGACCAGAACGACTACTCCAACGCAGTGGCCGAATACGGCAAGTACGTGAAGAACCCCAACCACTTCAAGCAGGACGAGGACCGCTACGCGCTCCTCCTCTTCTCCAACGGCGACTATCAGGCCGGCTATGACTTCGCCACCGACCTCCTCGCCCAGAACCCCGACAACTTCACGGCCCGTCGTTTCCAGTTCATGAACGCCTGCCAGATCAAGTCGCTGGAGGACAAGCTTCTCCCCATGGCCGAGGAACTTTACGCCCGCCATCAGGCCAACCCCGATAAGAACCGCTTCGCCCAGATCGACTATACCCTTATAGCCGACGAGATGGTGAAGGCCAAGAAGGCCGAAGAGGCCGTGGCCGTGCTTAAGGACGGCATCGCCACCCTTCCCAACGCCACCAACCTCTATAAGCAGCTCGCCATGACCTACGTCGACGCCAACGACATGGCCGGCGCATGCGACGCCTATGCAGGATATCTCGAACACTCCGCCAACCCCGGCTACAACGACATGATCCAGGGTGCGGTCTTCGCATTCTATGCAGGCGTGCAGTACAAGGAGGATCCGGCCAAGAGCGCTGAATACTATGCCCTCGCAGGCCAGTACGCCGACAAGGCAGCCGAGCTCTACCCCGCCATGTACCGCCCGCTCAAGATAAAGGGCGACATCGAGATGCAGAAGGACAGCAAGTCGGCCGCCGCAATCGACTACTACATCAAGGCCATCGAGAAGCTCGAAAGCTTCGACGGTGACACTTCCCGCTTCGCATCGGACGCCAAGAACATGTATAACGCCGTCGGCAACTCCTACCTCGATAAAAAGGATGCCGCCACTGCGAAACGCTACTTCAACGGCTATCTCAAGTATGACCCCGACAACGCCGACTACCGCAAATTCGTGGAAGGCCTCTGACCGGCAGGCGAAACAGGATAAATCCATAGATTAAAATAAAACATCCCCCGTGAAATTTGCATATTTCACGGGGGATGATTACTTTTGTCTACCCAATCTAACATCAAGAAAACATGCAAAGAGACAATCAGATCTTTGAAATCATCGATCGCGAACACCTCCGCCAGCGCCGCGGCATAGAGCTGATCGCAAGTGAGAATTTCGTCAGCGACGAGGTGATGCGCGCCATGGGCTCATGCCTCACCAACAAGTATGCCGAAGGATATCCGGCCAAGCGCTACTACGGCGGTTGCCAGGTCGTGGACGAAGCCGAGAACCTCGCCATCGAGCGCGCCAAGAAGCTCTTCGGCGCGGAGTGGGCCAACGTCCAGCCCCACAGCGGCGCCCAGGCCAACATGGCCGTATTCATGGCCTGCCTTGAGCCGGGCGACACTTTCATGGGAATGGACCTCAGCCACGGCGGCCACCTCAGCCACGGCAGTCCCGTCAATTTCTCGGGCCTCATGTTCCGCCCGATCTCCTATACCGTCGACGCCGAGACAGGCCGCGTCAACTACGAGGAAATGGAAGAGAAGGCCCGCGCCGAGCGTCCGAAGCTCATCATCGCCGGCGCTTCAGCCTACAGCCGAGAATGGGACTACGCCCGCATCCGCAAGCTCGCCGATGAAATCGGAGCCATCTTCATGGTCGACATGGCCCACCCCGCCGGCCTCATCGCAGCCGGGCTGCTTGAAAACCCCGTAAAGCACGCACATATCGTCACCACCACCACCCACAAGACCCTCCGCGGTCCGCGCGGCGGCCTCATCCTCATGGGCAAGGACTTCGACAATCCCTGGGGCAAGAAGACTCCCAAGGGGGAAGTTAAGAAGATGTCGGCCCTGCTTGACTCCGCAGTGTTCCCCGGAGTGCAGGGAGGCCCGCTCGAACACGTCATCGCCGCAAAGGCCGTGGCTTTCGGCGAGGCTCTTCAGCCCGAATGGAAGGAATACGCCGAGCAGGTGCGCAAGAACGCCGCCGCTCTCGCCGAGGCTCTCGTGAAGCGTGGCTACAAAATCATCTCCGACGGCACCGACAACCACTGCATGCTCGTCGACCTCCGCACCAAGTTCCCTGAAATGTCGGGCAAGAAGGCGGAGCGTGTGCTCGTGGAAGCCGACATCACAGCCAATAAGAACATGGTGCCCTACGACAGCCGCTCCCCCTTCCTCACATCGGGTCTCCGCTTCGGCACCGCCGCCATCACCACACGCGGCGCCAAGGAAGAACTCATGGAGAAGATCGCCGAACTCATCGACCGCGTGCTCACCAACGCCGACGACGAGAAGGTGATAGCCGAGGTACGTCAGGAAGTCAACGAGATGATGAACGAGTACCCGATGTTCGCATGGTAATCCCCCGGGATTCATAAGGATTTCTTAATGAACAGGCTTATCAGAGCCTTTTAACCAGATACCTTTAAAGCGGAGGATGACGGGCCCGGCATGAGGCCCGCATCCTCCGCTCGTCAGTTTCCGGCCCCTCCCCCTTTCAGGCCGGAGCCACACACACCGATCCAAGACATGGAAACCGCATATCCCTCACGAATATTCGTCACCGGCATCGGCACGGATGTCGGCAAGTCATACGCCACCGGCTGGCTTGCCCGCCGCATCGCCGATTCAGGCCGGCGCACCATCACCCAGAAATTCATACAGACCGGCAACACGGACATGAGCGAGGACATACTCGTGCACCGCCGCATAATGGGGATTCCCCTCCAGGCGGCCGACAGGATACACCTCACCTGCCCCATAATACTCTCCTACCCCGCGTCGCCGCATCTGGCGGCCCGCATCGACGATACTGTCATCGATCCCGATGTGGCGGCCCGTGCCACTGAGGCGCTCCTCTCCGAATACTCCACCGTGCTCATCGAAGGCGCGGGTGGAATCATGGTGCCCATCACGGAGTCGATGCTCACCATAGACTATATCGAGTCCCACGGACTCCCGACCGTCGTAGTGACCAACGGACAGCTCGGCTCCATCTCCAACACACTGCTCACGCTCGAAGCAATAGCCAGGCGCGACATTCCGCTTTGGGGAGTCATCTACAATCCCCACTTCGACAGTGACAAGGTGATAGCCGACGACGCCCGCGAGTACATGCACGCCTACGTGCGCCGGCATTTCCCCTCCGCACACTGGCTGACGATGGACGAATGAGAACATCCCGGCGGAGAGACCATGGCCTCTCCGCCGAACATTTCCGCCCCCCGGCGAAGGGAAAACACCTTATTATCGCAATATAGCCGCTCACTTTCAAGGAATTTTTGTATATTTGCACAATTGTCGGACGACAACTGACTCAATCATAATATTTTTTCATGGCAACACGCGAGAAACAATCAGATTATCAAATCACTATCTCGAAGGCGGATCTTGCCGCCCTCCCTGCCGCAGAATATCACGGCAGGATTCACGTCGTGGACTCGCCTGAAAAAGTGCAGGAGGCCGTCGACATCCTCTCCGCGGCCGACATCATCGGCTTCGACACGGAGACACGCCCCTCTTTCAAGAAAGGACAGTCGCATCAGGTGGCGCTGCTTCAGCTTTCCACCCGCGAGGACTGCTATCTCTTCCGGCTCAACATGATCGGCCTCCCCGAGGCCGTGAAGGTGCTGCTGGAAGACGAGCGGCGCGTAAAGATAGGGGTGTCGCTCCATGACGACTTCCATAACCTGCGCCGCATATTCACCCTTGAGCCGCGCGGCTTCATCGATCTCCAGCCTTTCGTGAAGCAGTTCAGAATCATCGACAATTCCCTTTCGCGTATATACGCCATCCTTTTCGGCCACCGCATATCCAAAGGGCAGCGGCTCACCAACTGGGAAGCGAAGGCCCTCACGCCGAGCCAACAGGCTTACGCCGCCTTCGACGCCCTCAGCTGCATCCATATCTACGAGTACCTTACCTCCGGAGCCTTCGACCCCGCCGCCTCCCCTTACCGGCAGCCCATCCCCACTCCAGAAGCATGAGAAAATACCGCTATATCTGGCTCCCGGTGATTCTCCTCGTCTACGGCCTCGCCATCGCAGCCATCTTCGGCCCTGAATTCGTACGTGCCGGCAAAACCCTCACCCTTGTACTCTCCGTCGCCGCCGACGTCATCGTCTGCATACTCCTCTTCATTTTCCTCCGCAAGAAATCCCGGCTTCCACGCTGATCCATACAATCTTCAGATAAGACGAATCCCCGACTGCGCGCACGCTGTCGGGGATTTCTGACATGATAACCTCAGCGGTCGCATGTCATGGGAAATAAGTTTCTACAGGTAAAAAATCTTAAGGTAAAAAAGATTGTTATAGGTTCGAGTGCAAAGGTACGTCTATTCTGCGAAGTGACCAAATATTTTATGGCAAAAAGTCACAAAGGTGTTGCAAAACATATTTTACAACCCCTCAATTACACACCTCTTGTCAGAGACGTGCATCCGGAAGTCAGATTTGACATGGAATCAACTGCCGTAGACGTGCATCCGGAAGTCAGTGCCGTCGAAGGTGGCGTAACTGAAGTGGGTCAGCCAGTCGCCAAGGACAACCATCTCCGCCCCACAAGGCAATTTCCTGCGCTCCACCACATGGAGGTGGCCGAAAAGATAGTATCCCACTCCGGGATGCCGCAGCGAGTAATCCTCGCTCCATCGGGCCAAAGCCTCGATGTTGCGGCTGATTTCCTGACTGCGGTCGCGCTGCATCCCCCCTTTACGGCTCGACGAGCTCCACGCCGAGGCAAAAGGCACGGTCCAGCGGGGATGCACACCGGAATACAGCTTCTGGCATACACGGTTGCGGAAAAAGGCCCGGAGGAAACGGAAGCGGAGGTCGTTGTGGCCGACGCCGTCGCCATGAGTCATGACCATCCTGGCGCCCATTACGTCGCGTTCCAGAACACCGTCCACCACCTCCACACCGAGTTCCGACGGGATATAATCGAAAATCCAGATATCATGATTGCCTATGAGCCAGGTAATCTTCACCCCGGCATCCGAAAGCTCGGCCAGTTTTCCGAAAAAGCGCACATAGCCCCGGGGGACGACATAGCGGTACTCAAACCAGTAATCGAGTATGTCGCCCAACAGATACAGCTCCCCTACGTCGTCCCTGACCGAATCCAGAAACGCCACAACCTTTCGCTCCCTGTCGCGGGAATCCTCAAGATACGACGCCCCCAGATGCAGGTCGCTCAGAAAATAGGCCTTTTTCATTCTTTCGGCTTATTGTTTCACTTATCCAGAAATCAGCGCCTACGGCCGGGCACCCTCTTCCGCTCAGAGGAATCCCAGTTCGAGCTTGGCTTCCTCACTCATCATGTCCTGATTCCATTCCGGTTCGAAGACAAGACGCAGGTCCACGGCGGCCGGGCCGTCGACCGACAGGAGTTTCTGACGCACGTCCTCCATTATGAAGTCGGCCGCCGGGCAGCCCGGCGCCGTCAGCGTCATGTCCACATGGAGCACCCTGTCGTCGGGCGTGAAGTCAATCTTATAGATAAGGCCGAGGTCGTAGACATTCACCGGTATCTCAGGGTCATACACCGTCTTGAGCATCTCTATCGCCTTCTGGGTTATGGCATAGCCTTCGTCTTCACTGATATTCTTATTCTCTTCACTCATGATATTCCGTATTGTTTCATTGGCGCCGCCCTCCGGCCGGAGACAGCGGCTTTGACCTGCAAATATAACAAATTCCCGCGTAATTCGGCTCATCCGAGCCGCCAAAGCGTGCAAAACATTCCCGGCTGTATGCCCCCGACTCTTACGCAGAGACACGCACTTCGCAGTTTACACTTGCAAATGCGGGGCGTTTTACTTAATTTTGCAGATAGTTATGCGCGGACGCAAACGCCGGCACCGGTAACGCCACAGACGCATGACCACTATAAAAAACAACCTATCAAAACCTCTGACTATGAATTTTCTTAAGAAAGCAGTGCTTGTAGCCGTGGCTCTCATCGCCGGCACAGGCCTGGCCGCCGCCGGCCCCTTCTCGTTCGGTGTTAAAGCAGGTCTCAACGTCAACAAACTGACGACCAATCCCGGTGCTCTCGTATCCTCCGACAACTCCTGCGGCTGGACAGCCGGCGTAATGGCCGACTTCACAGTGCCCATCATCGGCATCGGCGCCGACATCAGCCTCATGTACTCGCGCATGAACAACGCCAACGACGCCACATTCGACAAGGCCCTGCTGACTGAAGACAGCGAAGCTTCAAAGCTCTACGGCAAGAACTTCCTCATGATTCCCCTGAATGTGAAGTACAAGATCACGATTCCGGTCATCGCCTCAATCGTAAAGCCCTATGTCTTCACCGGCCCGAGCTTCAACCTCAACCTTGACGGCAAAGTAAAGGACACTTTCCACGACCTCCAGTCGCGCACATTCACCATGGCGTGGAACTTCGGCCTCGGGGTCGAACTCATCAACCATGTCCAGGTCAGCGCATCCTACGGACTCGCCTGCAACCGCGCCGTCGAAAGACTCGCCGGCAACGTCATCGGCGGCAACATCGAGTCCTCTCCCAACATCAAGAACAACTACTGGACCGTAACAGCCGCCTATCTCTTCTGATCCTCTCTGAATGATACCGCCGGGGTGTGTCATGGCTTTCCGAAGACCCTGACACACCCCCTGACTTTCTTTATTACATAACCGTCCTCTCCCTCCGACTCCCGAAGATGAAGAAAATCCTTTTCCTCCTGCTCCTCGCCTGCACGGCCGCGTCGGCTTCGGCCGCATTCCGGTGGGGCCTGACGGCAGGAGCCAATTTCTCCAACTACCACTGGCGCCAGAAACTCGTCGACACCCGGATGCAGACCGGGTTCCAGGGGGGCGTCATCGGCGAACTCATGATTCCCGGCATCGGCTTCGGCATCGACCTCGGCCTCAACTACACCATGCATGCCTCCAAGATGGATCTCGGAGCCCATCAGGTGTGGAGCGGCATGGGCGACGTCGATTTCAAGATGCACAACATCGACCTCCCCGTCCACCTGCGCTTCAAGTGGACCCGCATGAACGGAGTGGAGAACTATATCGCCCCGTTCGCCTACGCCGGTCCGGTGTTCCAGTTCCATGTGGCGCAGTCCAAGTGCGACGCCATCGAGCATCCCGCCGCCTCAGTGGGCATCAATTTCGGCATCGGCGCCGAAATCATCCGCAGGATTCAGATAAGCGGCTGCTACACCCTGGGCGCATCCTACGCCATCAACACGGTCAAGCTCGACAACTTCTCGGCCCGTAACTCGGGCTGGTCGGTCAATGTAGCCTATCTGTTCTGATGTCAGCATACGCCGAAGTCATACTGCCGCTCCCCCTTTACTCCACATTCACCTACGCCATTCCGCAGGAAATGGCGGAGGATACACGTGTAGGCTCACGCGTGCTCGTGCAGTTCGGGCGGCGGAAGTTCTACACCGGCATCGTCGCCGCCATACACGCCGACGCTCCGGAAGGCTACGAAGTGAAGCCCCTCACAGCCCTGCTCGACCCCACCCCCATCGTGCGCTACCCGCAGCTCAAGCTGTGGCAGTGGATGGCCGACTATTACCTCTGCTCGCCGGGCGACGTCTACAAGGCGGCCGTCCCCGCCGGACTGAAGCCCGAGAGCGAGACCTACCTGAGCCTTAACCCCGACTACGACCTCGATGAACTCTTCAGCGGCCTAAACGAACGCGAGGCGGAGATAATCCGCATCATGACCTCGGAAAAGAAGATAACGCTGCAGGAAATCGAGAAACGCTCCGGCATAAAGAACGCTCCGGCCATCCTGCGCCCGCTGATGGAGGGGAATGTGGTGGAGGTATCGGAAACGGTCGTGGAACGCTACCGTCCTAAAATCGAGCGCATGGTGCGACTCACCGTTCCCCGCGACGACCAGGACGCCCTGCACGCCCTCTTCGACCTCGTGAGCCGCTCACGCCGCCAGGAACAGGCGCTCGTAGCCTATCTCGACCTCTCCAAGTGGCTGAATCCCATGGCAAAGCTCCAGGAGGTACGCAGGCAGGCCCTGCTCGACAAGGCCGGAATCACTCCCGGCATCCTGAAGGCCATGCAGGACAAGGGAATCTTCGAGGTCTACAAGAAAAGCATCAACCGCTTCCAGGACATGCCGGAATCCACACGCCCCCCGATGGAGCTTTCCGAAATCCAGCGGGAAGCCCTCGCGGGAATACGCCGGTCGTTCCGCGACAATCCCATCTGTCTGCTCCACGGAGTCACCGGGAGCGGAAAGACTGAAATCTACACCCACCTCATCCGCGAGGTGCTCGATGCCGGCCGGCAGGTGCTCTACCTCGTACCCGAAATCTCCCTCACCACCCAGCTCACCGACCGTCTGCGCAGGGTCTTCAGCGACCGTCTGCTCGTCTACCACTCCAAATTTTCCGACAACGAACGCACCGATGTCTGGAAGCGTCTGCTTCACGGCAATGAGCCGATGATCGTGCTGGGCGCCCGCTCGGCCGTGTTCCTCCCGTTCGCCCAGCTCGGCCTGGTGATTGTAGATGAAGAGCACGAGTCATCGTACAAACAGTACGACCCCGCTCCGCGCTACAATGCCCGCGACACCGCACTCATGCTCGCCTCGATGCACGGAGCCAATACCCTGCTCGGCTCGGCGACTCCGGCCATAGAGACCTATTACAAGGCCACGACAGGGAAGTACGGTCTCGTCACCCTCGACCGGCGACACAATGACGCCCTGCTGCCCGACATCGAAATCATCGACATGAAGGATCAGCGCAAGCGCAAGGAGAACACCGGCATCTTCTCCTCCCCGCTCCGGCTGGCCACCGAAGAGGCGCTCGCCTCCGGACGCCAGGCACTGATGTTCCAGAACAGGCGCGGCTTCGCTCCGTTTGTAATCTGCCGTAACTGCGGATGGACGCCGCGATGCGCCAACTGCGATGTATCGCTCGTCTACCACAAACATTCCGACATGCTGCGGTGCCACTACTGCGGGTATGCCGTGATGCTCCCGCCGGTGTGCCCGGCATGCGGAGAGAATTCCATCGACATCCAGGGCTACGGCACGGAGCGCATAGCCGAGGAGGTGCACGAACGCTTCCCGCAGTACCGTGTGGGCCGCATGGACCTCGACACCACCCGCAACAAGGACGCCTATCAGGAAATCATCGAGGATTTCTCAAGCCATAACATGGATATCCTGGTCGGAACGCAGATGGTGACCAAAGGGCTCGATTTCGAGAAGGTGACCGTGGTCGGAGTGCTCAACGCCGATTCCCTCCTCAACTTCCCCGACTTCCGCAGTGACGAGCGCGCATTCAACATGCTCTCCCAGGTGGCCGGACGCGCCGGGCGCCACGCCGACAAAGGGCGTGTATTCATCCAGACCAACGACCCCGCCTCAAAAGTGCTTGACTTCGTGCGCCGCCACGACTACCCCGGATTCTACGCCGACGAGATCGAATCCCGCCGGCAGCTGCAGTATCCCCCCTTCACGCGCATCATCAACATCTTCATAAAGAACAAGGAATCGCATGCCTGCGATGAAGCCGCCCTCCTCCTTGCCACCCACCTCCGCTCCACATTCGGCGAGCGTGTGCTCGGCCCGCAGAAGCCCCTCGTAAGCCGCGTCAACACCTACTATCTCCAATGCATCATGCTAAAGGTAGAGGCCACGGCATCGATGATAAAGGTGAAGCGCATCCTGCGCACCATCTATGAAAGCCTCGCCCGCGACCAGCGCATCAAATCCTCCACAATCTACTACGACGTCGACCCCGTCTGACGCCTTCGGCCCCGCCCCCCTTAAATCAAAAACTATGCCTACCAATATCCACGATGAATTCGACCGCCTCCACCTCTGGCATCCGTATACTTCCACAATCGATCCCCTCCCCTGCTACGAAGTGGCCCACGCTTCCGGCGCCACAATCACCCTGGCCGACGGCCGCGAGCTGATAGACGGCATGTCGTCATGGTGGTGTGTCATCCACGGCTACTCCCACCCTGTGCTCGTGGAGGCCGCAAAAAAGCAGATCGAGTCGATGTCGCACGTAATGTTCGGCGGCCTCACCCATCGGCCCGCCATTGAGCTCGGAAAGCTCCTGCTCTCCATCCTCCCCGACAACATGGAGCATATCTTCTACGCCGACTCCGGATCCGTAGCCACCGAAGTGGCCATGAAAATGGCCGTGCAGGCCCAGAACGACCCCCGGCGCACAAACTTCGCCACCATACGCTGCGGATACCACGGCGATACATGGAACGCCATGTCGGTGTGTGACCCCGTCACCGGAATGCACGGAGCCTTCGGTCCGGCACTCCCCGTGCGCTTCTTCGCCGACTCCCCCCGCTCCCGCTTTGACGGCGAATGGGATCCGGCCGACATCCTCCCCATGAAAAAAATCATCGAGGAGAACGCCACCACACTGGCCGCCGTGATTCTCGAGCCCATAGTGCAGGGGGCCGGCGGAATGCGCTTCTACCATCCACAATACCTCCGCGAGCTGCGCCGCCTGTGCGACGAGCACGGCGTATTCCTCATCTTCGATGAAATCGCCACGGGATTCGGACGCACCGGACACCTCTTCGCCTGGGAGCACTCCGGGGTGAAGCCCGACATCATGCTCATCGGCAAGGCCATCACCGGAGGATTCATGACGTTTGCCGCCGTAGCCACCTCGGCTGAAATCGCACGGCGCATCTCCGAGTCGGACGCCGGCTGCATGATGCACGGCCCCACATTCATGGGCAATCCGCTGGCATGTGCCGTGGCCCTCGCCTCCACCCGGCTCCTGCTCGCCTCCCCCTGGCAGAAGCGCATAGCCGAAATCGAAGCCATAATGCGCCGGCGCCTTTCGCCGGCCCGCAGCCGCGGCAATGTGGCCGACGTGCGTGTGCTCGGAGGAATCGGAGTAATCGAGCTCAAGAACCCGGTCAACCTCGGCGAATTCCAGAAGAAATGCGTCGAAGCCGGAGTCTGGATACGTCCCTTCGGAAAGAACGCCTACATAATGCCCCCCTACCTCGCCGTCAGCGACGCGCAGGTGGAACGCCTCTGCGACGCCCTGCTCGACCTCACGGACGACTGCTGATGTGTGCGCCCCCACCCCATAAGTGCCCCACGATAATCCAGACATCCATGCCCACCAAAGCCTACAGCGACATACTCGTACATCTCCATGAGGAGAACCGCCTCCGCAGCATCCCCTCAGCCGGAACGCCAGCCCGCACCGACCTGCTGAGCAACGACTACCTCGGCCTCGCCACACGCTCATCCGAGTTCATGCCGGAGTTCCTGCGGCGGTTTCCCGACGCTTCATTCACTTCGTCGGCCTCCCGCCTGCTGTCGCGCAGGAACAAATACCACAACCGCCTGGAGAAATGCCTCGGCGAGGCCTACGGCCGCAGCGTGCTCCTCTTCAATTCGGGCTACCACGCCAATGTCGGCATGATACAGGCGCTTGCCATCCCCGGCACACTCTTCCTGGCCGACAAGCTCGCCCACGCCTCGGCCATCGACGGCCTGCGCCTTTCAGGCGCAGACTTCAAACGGTTCGCCCACAACGACGTGCGCAAACTCACGCGCCTCCTGAAGGAAAACCACAATCTCTACGACCGCATCATCGTGATCGTGGAATCCGTCTACAGCATGGACGGCGACATCGCCCCCCTCGGGCAGATGGTGAAGCTCAAGCGACAGTTTCCCAAGATGCTCCTTTACGTCGACGAGGCCCATTCGTTCGGAGTCCGCGGAGCGCGCGGACTTGGACTGGCCGAAGAACTGAACCTCATCCGTGACATCGATTTCCTGATGGCCACCCTCGGCAAAGCCGCCGCGTCGGCGGGAGCCTTCGTGGCCACGTCGCCGGAAATGAAGGATTATCTGCTCAACTGCACCCGCAGTTTCATATTCTCCACCGCCCTTTCACCCGCGCAGACCGCCTGGAGCCTGCTGATGACCGAAAAAATTGCCAAAATGCAACCTGAACGTTTGCATCTTATGAGTTTAAGCACTAATTTTGTAAATAAGCTCTATGAGCGGGCCAACATAGAGACTCCCTCCCAGTCGCAGATAGTGCCCATCATCATCGGCGACCCGGGCGAGGCGCTCAATATGTCGGCCCATCTGGCCGAGCGGGGCTTCGACGCCCTGGCCATACGCCGCCCCACCGTGGCGGCCGGCAGCGAGCGCATACGCATCTCGCTCAACGCCCTGCTCACGGAGCCGCAGACCGACGCCCTCGTGAGCGCCATCGCCGATTACAGGTGAGTCCCCCCGACCGCGCCGGCACTCAACCCCACACGTCAAAACCGACCGACATGAAGATCACTTTCATTTCCCGCTCATCGGACAACACCCGCCGGCTCCTGCTCATATTCGCAGGCTGGAGCACGACGCCGGAATTCTACGCCGACCTTAAGGTCCGGGGCTGGGACATCGCCGTGGTCACCGGTTACGACGACCTCACCTTCGATCCGGCTCCGATGCGCGAATACGTCACGGTCTATGTCGTGGCCTGGTCGCTCGGCGTGCGCGCCTCGGAGATGGCCGCCGAACATGGTCTTGACCCGACCGCCGTCACGGCGGCATTCGCCGTCAACGGTACCCTCATGCCGCTATCGAACCATTACGGCATACCCCACAACATCTACCGCGGCACGGAGGCCAACCTCGACCCGATAAGGCTGAGGAAGTTCCAGGCCCGGATGACCAATACCCGGGACCCCTGGCCCATGCCGTCAATCCCGCCGACGGCCGACGACGACGAAATACTGCGCCTGCGCGCCGAGCTGCGCATCCTCGGTGATTTCGACCGGCCGGGCCGGGGACGCGAATGTTTCCGTCCGCGCCTCCCCTGGCACAAGGCCTTCATGTCGGTTGAAGACCGTATATTCAATTTCTCCAATCAGAGGAAATGCTGGCTGGATATCTCGCCGGCCACCCAGCGGGTGGCTCTGGAAGGGGGGCATTATCACCCGCTCGACCGCATTATCGCCATCATCACCCCCAACCACGAGAAAATCGGACAGCGCTTCCAGCGGGCCCTCCCCACCTACGACCGCTACGCCGGGCCGCAGGAGGACATCGCCTACGACCTTGCAAGGATGCTTACCTGGGATGCCGCCGGGAGAATCCGCGACTACATAGAGATCGGCCCCGGCACAGGAGCGCTGACACGCCAGCTCCAGGGTAGGATACAGCCTTTCACGGCCAAGTTCATCGACCTCTATCCCCTCGACAGGTTCAGCCTCGCCGTCAACGAGGAATACATCGTGGGCGACGCCGAGACCGTGATGGAATCACTGCCGACAGACTCGGCCGACCTGATCGCGTCGGCAAGCACGATACAGTGGTTTGCCGATCCGGCGCGTTTCTTCGCCAACTGCGCGAGGGTGCTCCGTCCCGGTGGAATCCTACTCTGCTCCACATTCATCAAGGGGAACCTAATGGAGCTGGACTACCTGCGCCCCTCGCCGCTCCACTATCTCTCGGCCAAGGACCTGACGGCCATGCTGTGCCGGGAATTCCAGTCGGTCGTCACCAGCCGGAAGGCTATAGTGGAGCACTTCGACTCCCCGCGCCATCTGCTGCTCCATCTCAAGAACACCGGCGTAGGAGGAGGGTCGCGCGCGGGCGCCACAATGCTCATGACAAAGCTCCCCCCCAGTCCTACGCTCACCTACCGGCCCCTTCTCATAATGGCCAAATGAATCTGACCATTCCCGGCGCCGGATGCCACATGGACGCATCCGCACTTTCACACTAAAAAGCACTTCTGCTTATATCCACACATTTAAATTCCATCATATGATCTACTCCACACTTCTCAGCATCGCAGCCACAGCATCGATGGCTCCCGGCATCACAGGGCCTGCCGTAGAGATCCGTGGCTTCGAGAATCCTGCGGGAATTGAGGTCAACGAGATTCCCACCTTTCCCGTTCCCGACGACAACCCCATCATGACACTCCCCTCCGGAGCCACACAGACAGTATTGCTCAAGACCGGCACCGGCTGGGTCAACACCCAGTCAGGTCCGCAGAGCCAGGACTCCGAGGGCAGCATCACCGACATCGCTTTTGCGGGCGATGACGTGTATATGCGCAACATCTTCTCCGTGGCCAACGCCACGGCATGGCTCAAAGGCACGCGCTCGGGCAACAAGGTGACGTTCGAGTTCCCGCAGTGCGTGGACACCTACTCGCGCGATGAGGACGGCATCATCACCGACTACTACGAGTATGTGCTGATGGCCGACAAGATCGGCGACCTCGTGTCGTACTCTTATTATCCGGCCGACGACCAGACGCTCACCTTCACCATCCAGGAAGACGGGACATGGTACAACGACCAGCCTGACCGCTTCATCGGCAAGTTCTATTGGTACAACAAGGCGTATTCCTGGGCTGGCGGCGGCGAATACCTTGAGAGCCTTTCCCCCATTACGGCCACTACCTGCGACGTGCCCTCCGACGTGGACTTCGAGGACTGGACCCTCATCTCCAACGACGGCGCACTTCAGGTGAAGGTCGGTTTCGCCGGCGACAAATGCTATCTGCGCAACATAGCCCTGGGTGTGTCGGACATGCCCGACGCCACGGTGGTGGGCGACGTCAAGGCCGACGGCACCATCACCTTCGAGGCCAACCAGTACCTCGGCACCTCGGCATCACTGCGCCACACCATCTGGTTCCGCGCCGGCACCATGGAGGAAGTCGAGGATCCCACCTACGGCAAGTACATGGATTTCATCCCCAACGCTCCGCTCGTGATGACCTACGACTCCAAGTTCAAGAGCATGGAGACCGAGGACGGGGCTTTCAGCATCTGCTACACCACAAGTGAGTTCCGCGCCCTCAACATCTACGCCTACCCGACGATACGTTATGTGGCTCCCGGCACCCCCATCGAGTCGCTGCGCGACCCCATCAAGATCGCGGTCTATTACCCCGAGGAGAACTATCCAGTCTACGAAATCCAGTTCATATCCCCCAACTACAGCTATGAGGATGTGCTGATACCCCTCTCTGACCTCTATTATGAGGTATGGATTGACGGAAAGCTCTTCACGTTCAACAAGTCGTCGTACGAGTACCTGCCGAAGGACATGACTGAAATCCAGTGCGGCTACTGCGACTACTGGGGATTCTATTCCGAAGGATCGCTGCAGAAGGTGATGTTCGACCTTGACAGCATCAATAACCTCGCCGTGCGCCTTCTCTACCATCAGTCCGACGGCTCGATCCTCTATTCCGATTTCGTGCATTTCATCGGCGATGAGACCGGCATGGCTGAAATCGGCGCTGACAACGTGGAGTCGGTAAGCTATTACGACCTTGAAGGACGCGCATTGAAGAATCCGGCCCAGGGCCTCGTAATCCGCGTGGAGCGCCTTTCCGACGGCTCCACCCGCGCCAGCAAGCACTTCATCCGCTGAAAATCCCTATGAGCCTCTACTGACAGGCGGCCGCCCCTCCCGGGGCGGCCGCTTCGTCTTTACTGCGGATTCATCCCAACTGCCGGCTTATGGCCACTTCATTACAGCCGCTTCATTACAGCCGCCGCTACCGCACCACGGTGCGGGGACATGGATACATAAAAAGCCTCCCGAACTCGGATGGGTCCGGGAGGCTGGTGTATGGAGTGATTATCGGAATCAGCCCTTGCGCAGTGCTATTTCCTCGGGAGTGAGTTCGGGATCCACGCCCCAGTTCTGGGCTGCGAGACGCTTGTAGTTGTTGTAGCGCCACTTGGCGTTGTCCTCGGCTGCCTTGAAGAGTTCGGCGGCGGCGTCGGGGTACATCTTGAGCACCGATGCGAAGCGCACCTCGCCCTTGAGGAAGTCGGCGAACTTATCCCACTGCGGCTCCTTGCTGTCGAGCGAGAAGGGATTGTTGCCCTTGGCCTCTTCGGCGGGGTTGTAGCGCCAGAGCTGCCAGTAGCCGCATTCCACTGCCAGACGCTCTTCCTCCTGACTGTGGCCCATGCCGGCCTTGAGGCCGTGGTTGATACAGGGGGAATAGGCGATGATCAACGACGGGCCGTCGTAAGCCTCAGCCTCACGGATAGCCTTGAGGGTCTGGGCATTGTCGGCGCCCATGGCCACCTGTGCCACGTAGACGTAGCCGTAGGTGGTGGCGATCAGGCCGAGGTCTTTCTTACGGATCCGCTTACCTGCGGCGGCAAACTTCGCGATGGCGCCGATTGGAGTCGACTTCGACGACTGGCCGCCGGTGTTGGAGTAGACCTCCGTGTCGAGCACGAGGATATTGACGTTCTTGCCGGATGCGATCACATGGTCGAGGCCTCCGAAACCGATGTCGTAGCTTGCGCCGTCGCCACCGATGATCCACTGGCTGCGCTTCGTCAGGTAGTGCTTCAGATTGTAGACCTGCTTGCAGATGTCGCAGTCAGCGGCGTTCTCCTTGGCAAGCGCGGCCCACTTCTCGCCGGCCTCGCGGCTCTTGTCGGCGTCGTCGCGCACTTCGAGCCATGCCTTGGCGGCTTCCTTGATTTCGGGAGTGCACTTGTCGCAGTCCTGTGCCTTTTCGGCGAGGTCCACGAGGCGTGAGCGCATCTTCTCGTATGCGATGTGCATGCCGAGGCCGAATTCGCAGAAGTCCTCGAAGAGGGAGTTGGCCCATGCCGGACCGTGGCCGTCGGCGTTCTTGGTGTAGGGAGTCGAGGGCACGGAGCCGGAGTAGATCGACGAGCAGCCCGTGGCGTTGGCCACGATCTCGCGGTCGCCGAAGAGCTGGGTGATGAGCTTCACGTAGGGAGTCTCGCCGCAGCCCGAGCATGCGCCCGAGAATTCGAACATCGGAGTGGCGAACTGGCTGTTCTTCACGTTGAGCTTGGTGTCGACAAGGTTCTGCTTGGAAGTCACGTCCTTGACGCAGTATTCCCAGTTCTTGTCCTGGTCGAGCTGGCTTTCGATATGCTTCATCACGAGAGCCTTGTTACCCTTCTTACCGGGGCAGACATCGGCACAGTTGCCGCATCCGAGGCAGTCGAGCACGTCGACCTGCTGCACGAAACGCAGTCCGCCGAAGTCCTTGCCGATTGCCGGGATAGTGTGGTCTTCGCCGAAAGGAGCCTTCTCCATCTCCTCCTTGTCGAGAAGGAACGGACGGATCGAAGCGTGAGGACAGACATAGGCGCACTTGTTGCACTGTATGCAGTTCTCGGGATTCCATTCGGGAACGAATGCAGCCACTCCGCGCTTCTCATAGGCGGCGGTGCCCTGCGGCCATGTGCCGTCGGCACGGTCGACGAATGTGCTTACCGGGAGCAGGTGGCCGTCCTGGGCATTGATGGGCATCACCACGTTGGTGATGAATTCCGGGGCGTCGCTGCGTACGGGAGCGTCGTCTGGAAGCTCGGCCCATGCGGGATCGATTTCGAGCTTGTGGTATTCGGAGCCGCGGTCTACGGCGGCGTAGTTCATGTTGACGATGTTCTCGCCCTTCTTGCCGTAGCTCTTCACAATGAATTTCTTCATCTGCTCTACGGCGAGGTCGACGGGAATCACCTCCGTGATGCGGAAGAAGGCGCTCTGGAGGATGGTGTTGGTGCGGTTGCCCAGTCCGATTTCCTGCGCTATCTTTGACGCGTTCATGTAGTAGAGGGTGATGTTGTTCTTCGCCAGGTGCTTCTTGACGCGTGTGGGGAGGTTCTTTGCGAGTTCCTCGCCTTCCCAGACCGTGTTGAGCAGGAATGTGCCGCCGGGCTGGAGGCCGCGGGTCACGTCATACATGTGGAGGTAAGCCTGCACGTGGCATGCCACGAAGTTGGGGGTGTTGACGAAGTATGTGGAGCGAATCGGCTCGTCGCCGAAGCGCAGGTGGGAGCAGGTGAAGCCGCCGGATTTCTTGGAGTCGTACTCGAAGTATGCCTGGCAGTACTTGTCGGTGTTCTCGCCGATGATCTTCACGGAGTTCTTGTTGGCGCCCACGGTGCCGTCGGCTCCGAGGCCGTAGAACTTGGCGGAGAATATGCTCTTGCCTCCGAGGTGCATCTCGGGAAGCTTGGGAAGCGAGCGGAATGTCACGTCGTCGACGATGCCGATCGTGAAGCCGTTCTTGGGCTCGGGGAGCTCAAGGTTCTCGAATACGGAAAGGATCTGGGCCGGAGTGGTGTCCTTGGAGCTGAGGCCGTAGCGGCCGCCGACGATGAGGGGGGCGTCGGCCTTGCCGTAGAACACGTCCTTGACGTCGAGGTAAAGGGGCTCTCCGTTGGCGCCGGGTTCCTTGGTGCGGTCGAGCACGGCGATGCGCTTGGCCGTAGCGGGCACGGCGGCAAGGAAATGCTTGGCGGAGAAGGGGCGGTAGAGGTGGACGCTTACGAGACCCACCTTCTTGCCCTGGGCGCGGAGGTAGTCGATTGTCTCCTGGATGGCCTGGGTCACGGAACCCATTGCGATGATCACGTTCTCTGCCTCGGGATCGCCGTAATAGTCGAAGAGGCCGTAGTTGCGTCCTGTGATCTTGCTCACTTCGCGGAGGTATTCCTCCACGATGCCGGGCACTGCCTCATAGTACTTGTTGCTTGCCTCGCGGTGCTGGAAGAACACGTCGGGGTTCTCGGCCATGCCACGGGCCACGGGAGCGTCGGGGTTGAGCGCGCGGTTGCGGAACTCAGCGAGCGCCTCCTTGTCGATGAGGGCGGCGAGGGCGTCCTGGTCTATCACCTCGATTTTCTGGATTTCGTGCGATGTGCGGAAGCCGTCGAAGAAGTTGATGAAGGGCACGCGGCTCTTGATGGTGGAGAGGTGGGCCACACCGGCGAGGTCCATCACTTCCTGCACAGAGCCCTCGCAGAGCATGGCGAAGCCTGTCTGGCGGGCAGCCATCACGTCCTGGTGGTCGCCGAAGATCGAGAGGGCGTGGGAGGCGATGGTGCGGGCCGATACATGGAACACGCAGGGGAGCAGCTCGCCTGCGATCTTGTACATGTTCGGAATCATCAGGAGCAGACCCTGCGATGCCGTATATGTGCTCGTCAGGGCGCCTGCCTGCAGCGAACCGTGGACGGCGCCTGCCGCGCCGGCCTCACTCTGCATTTCCTGCACCAATACTGTCTCTCCGAAGATGTTTTTTCTGCCTGCCGCGCTCCAGTCGTCGACGTATTCAGCCATTGTCGACGAGGGAGTGATCGGGTAGATGGCCGCCACCTCACTGAACATGTAGCTCACGTGGGCTGCCGCCTGGTTGCCGTCACAGGTCAGAAATTCTTTTTGCTTGCTCATAAGTACTTTAAGATTTTTTACTTTATGATGAATTTCTATTGTGTGTTCTCTTTGTAAATGTAAGCACCGTGAAAGCGGCTGTCAATAAATTGCCGACATGCCGCTCAACGGGAAGTCTGCGCATGCTATAATTCTGCAAATATAGCGATTTTTCACAAAAACGCCCCGTCCGAAGAACGCTAATCGCTCTCCGGGCGAGGCATCCGAGGCTTATTTATATGGAATCTAAATTAGATACTCTCCGTTTTTCTCCCTTGATTTTGCTCCGGCGGGAGGCTTCGACCACCTTCTGCGCAGCCGGAGCAGCGAGGGTGACGAGGCTGTAGTGGTCGAACACGGCGATGCGTCCCACATCGGCGCCGGGCACGCCCGCGTCCTTGGTGATGAATCCCAGTATGTCCCCCTTTGAGAGTTTCTCGCGGCGGCCGGCTCCGATGCAGAGGGTCTCAAGGCCGCTGCGGAGGGGGGCGCGCCGCGAGGGGTCGAGGGAGTAGCCTCCGTCGGTCTCCATGTATTCCTTAAGTTCCTCTTCGGGGCCGAGGAGGATATAGACGTTGCCCTCCGATGCCACGCGGGCCGTGCGGCCGTTGCGGTGGGTATAGGTCTCGGGAGTCAGGGGGAGATGGTAGTGCACCACGTTCTCCACCCCCTCAATGTCGAGTCCGCGCGCAGCAAGGTCGGTGGCCACGAGCACCGGGCGCGCTCCGGAGTTGAACGCCTCAAGGGCCGACTCGCGGCGGCGCTGTTCGAGGGCGCCTGTGTAGAGGGCCGCGTCCACTCCCTCGGAGCGCAGGAAGGCATAGATGCGTTCGGCGCTTTCACGGTGGTTGGCGAAGATGATGGTGCGTCCGGGGCGGCCGTCTTCGGGGGTGATGTTGCGCAGGAGCGTGAGGAGCGACTGCAGTTTGTCCTTGCCGTCGCTGCGCACTTCGCGCACGTTCATCCTTTTGCGCAGGCGGGTGTTGTCGTCGAGGAAGCTGACCACTCCGGGGTCCTTTATCGGAAGGAACTCCGGCAGCGAGGCGGCCTCGGTGGCGGATGTGAGTATGATGCGGCTCACGTTCTTGAGCCTCCCCACGATTTTCTCCATGTCTTCCTCGAAGCCGAGTTCGAGGGATTTGTCGAATTCGTCGAGCACGAGTATGCGCGTGGGCCAGACGTCGATGTTACCGCGCTTCATATGGTCGAGCAGGCGCCCGGGGGTGGCCACTATGATGTCGGGCACCACCTTGAGGGAGTTGATCTCGTCCTCTACCTTATGGCCGCCGTAGAGGGGCACGACACGGAAGTCGCCCCCGATGTTGCGGAGCACGCCGGCTATCTGGAGCACCAGCTCGCGGCTCGGAGCTATCACTATGGCCTGCAGGCGCCCCGTGGGGTCCTTGAGCATCTTGAGGAGCGGCACGCTGAACGCCACAGTCTTTCCGCTCCCCGTAGGGGCCAGGAGTATGATGTCTTTCTTCTCAGAGGCAGTGCGGAGCATCTTCTCCTGCATGTCGTTGAGGGCCTCGATTCCCTCTTTCGAGGCGAGCAGGGCCCGTATTTCTTTTTCCTTCATGTCTATATAACGCAGGTGCGTCCCGTTTTGATTTCATGATATGAGCGACCAGTCCGTTTTCCGGCCGAAGCGCCGCCGGAGCTCGTCGGCCAGTATCTGCAGGGAGGGGATGTCGAGGGGGATGCCTCCTTCGGGCCGCGCATCGGGGCTTCCTCCGGTTATCACCGGGTTGCCTGCGATTACCTCCTCGGCCGTCTCGCGGGCGGCAGCCACGAGCTGGCCGTCGGTAGCCAGATTCGCGAGGCGCAGGTTGAACGCTATGCCGCTCTGCTGGGTGCCCTCCATGTCGCCCGGGCCACGCAGCTTCATGTCGGCCTCCGAAACGAGGAATCCGTCCGTGGTCCGGGTCATTATTTCGAGGCGGCGCCGCGTCTGCGCGGCGATCCTGTCCTTGGTCATGAGTATGCACCAGCTCCGTTCCGCGCCGCGCCCTACTCTGCCCCGCAGCTGATGCAGCTGCGAGAGGCCGAAGCGTTCGGCGTTCTCGATTATCATGACTGAGGCATTGGGCACGTTGACCCCGACTTCGATTACAGTGGTGGCCACGAGTATCCGCGCCTCGCCGCTGACGAAGCTCTGCATCTGGCGCTCCTTTTCGTCAGGCTTCATGCGGCCGTGTACCCAGGCGGTGCGGTATTCAGGGAAGGTGTCCTGTATCCTCTGGAGACCCACTTCGAGGCTCAGGAGGTCAAGTTTCTCGTTGTCGTCGATAAGGGGATGCACCACATAGGCCTGTCTTCCTTCGCGTAGCTGCCGGAGCATATGGCGGTAGACTTCGCCACGGTGGGCGTTGGTACGCAGCCAGGTCTCTATGGGCTTGCGTCCGGGGGGAAGCTCGTCGATGACGCTTACCTCCAGGTCGCCGTAGACGGTCATGGCCAGGGTGCGCGGTATGGGGGTGGCCGTCATCACGAGCACATGGGGGGGCGTGGCCCCCTTTCCCCACATTCTGGCTCGCTGGGCCACGCCGAAGCGGTGCTGTTCGTCGATCACGGCCAGGCCGAGCTTCCTGAACTCCACCTTTTCCTCCAGTAGGGCGTGGGTGCCGACTATGAAGTGGATTTCGCCCGAGAGGAGTCCGGCGTGGATGCGCCGGCGTTCGGGGGCGCGGGTGCTGCCGGTGAGCAGCGCCACGTCGAGCCCCACGCTCGCGCTCCAGCCCCGGATGGTCTCGTAGTGCTGGGAGGCGAGGATTTCGGTGGGGGCCATAAGGGCGGCCTGGAAGCCGTTGTCGGCGGCCATAAGCATTGACATGAAGGCCACCATCGTCTTGCCGCTGCCCACGTCCCCCTGCAGCAGACGGTTCATCTGCCGGCCGGTCTTCATGTCGGCCCGTATCTCCTTGAGCACTCTTTTCTGCGCTCCGGTCAGTTCGAAGGGGATGCACTCGGAGTAGTAGCGGTTGAAGTAGGAGCCGATATGCGGGAAGACGTACCCCTTGAGGGTATGGCTGCGGGTGCGGGCGAAGCGGAGTATCTGAAGTTCGAGATAGAAGAGCTCCTCGAATTTCATGCGCTCCCGCGCGCGCCGCAGTGTGGCGGGATCTGTGGGGGCATGCAGGGCACGGTAACTTTCAACCCGCCCCGGATAGCCGTACTTGTCGACCACCTTTTGCGGGAGGCTTTCCGGCAGGGTGTCCAGCGCGGGATTGGCGAGCAGGTTCTCGAAGGCGGTGCGCAGCACGCGCTGGGTGAATCCGCGGCGCCGCATGTTGTCGGTCAGGGGGTATACGCCCTGCAGCCCCGTGGGGGGGCGGTCCGGGTCGTAGGCGTCGATTTCGGGATGGGCCATGCTCCATGTGGAGCGGTAGAGCGTGGGCTTGCCGAAGATGACGTATTCCTTACCCGGGGCGTACATCCGGGCAATGGTGTCGATTTTCGAGAACCATATCACCTCCATAAGCCTGTGGCCGTCGGTGAAAGTGGCCCTCAGCCTCCGGTTGCGTCCCTCTCCTTCGGTGGTGAAGTTTATGAAATGCCCCTTGAGCTGCACCGAAGGCATCTCGCCGGCGAATTCCGATATGCTGTAGAACCGGCTCCGGTCGGTGTATCTGGCGGGATAGTATTCGAGGAGGTCGCCGAAGGTGGTGATGTCGAGTTCCGAGGCAAGCGTTTTCGCGCGTGCCTCGCCGATGCCCTTGAGGTATTTTATGTCGGTCTGAAGGAAGCCGGCCATCTCGGTGCGGTGGTGGTATGGGGGTGAATCGCCGTGTATCGGGGCAACGCCGCTGTCACATCTTGCGGGCCTTGAGCACGGTCTTGGCTATCTCGAAGTCGATGGGATGGGTCACCTTTATGTTTTCGGGCGATCCGTGGTAGAGGTTCACCTTCATTCCGGCCCCTTCCATAAGGGAGGCGTCGTCGGTGAACCGGGTGAGGTCGCGGGCCACGGCGTAGGCGGCGCGCAGGTCGTTGAAGTAGGCTATCTGTGGGGTCTGCACCTCCACGTATCTTGAGCGGTCGACGCTCTTGCTTCCGGCTCGGGTGAGGTCGTGGTCGTCGTAGCCCCAGAGTTCGCGCAGGGAGTTGACGCAGTGCAGCGCGGGCACCGCGATGGCTCCGCGCTCAACGGCGGCGAGTCCGCGGCGCACCATCTCCGGCTCCAGCAGCGGGCGGGCGGCGTCGTGCACCATTATGAGGGCTTCGGCCGGATCGACCCCCTGCTCCCTGAGGGCGGCGGCGATGCCGGTGAGGCCTGCCCGCACGGATTCGGCACGGGTCATGCCCCCCTCCACGAAGCGGTGGGCAAAGGTGTTGGTCATTGAAGGTGAGGTGATCATGTGCATCCAGTCGTCCATATGGTCGCGCGGGAGCACGAGCCAGATGTCAGTGTCGGGATCGGTGTCCTTGAAGGCTTTCATGCACCAGTACAGGAGCGGCTTGCGCGCTATGCGCTGGAATTGTTTCGGCGTCGGTCCGCCGGCTCTTTTGCCGCTGCCGCCGCCGAGAATCAGTGCGATTTTTTTCATTCGTAGGGGTTGGAGGTGGCGCCGTCCCCCTCCCGGAGGGGAGTATGCGGGGGCGGCGTGGAAAGTCAGGGAGTGGAAGACGAGGGCATACCGTCGGACGCTGACGCTCTGCGGTATGCCCCCGGAGATGTTCAGAGGGATGGAACGGGATGCATTACATGTTCATGCCGCCGTCCACCTGTATCACCTGGCCGGTGACGTAGCTCGACATGTCGGATGCGAGGAACGCGGCCACGTTGGCGATGTCCTCCACCTGGCCGCCGCGGCGCAGGGGGATTTTAGCCACCCAGTCCTTGCGCACGTCCTCGGGGAGGGCGGCCGTCATTGCGGTCTCGATGAAGCCCGGAGCGATGGCGTTGGCGCGGATGCCGCGTGAGCCAACTTCCTGGGCGATGCTCTTGGCGAGGGCGATGAGGCCGGCCTTGGAGGCGGCGTAGTTGGCCTGTCCGGCGTTGCCGTGCACGCCCACGACGCTGGCCATATTGATGATCGAGCCGCCGCGCTGGCGCATCATGATGGGGAGCACGGCATGGATGAAGTTGAAGGCTGACTTGAGGTTGACGTTGATCACGGCGTCCCACTGGGCCTCGCTCATGCGCATCATGAGGCCGTCCTTGGTGATGCCGGCGTTGTTGACGAGCACGTCGATTCTGCCGAAGTCTTCCTTGACCTTGGCCACGACCTCTTCCGTCTGTGCGAAATCGGCCGCGTTGGAGGCATAGGCCTTGCACTTCACTCCGAGCGCTTCGATTTCCTTTACAGTCTGCTCACCGTTTTCATCGATCACGAGGTCAGTGAAAGCGATGTCGGCGCCTTCCTGCGCGAATTTAAGGGCCAGTCCCTTGCCGATGCCGCGTGCGGCGCCGGTGATGAGGGCCACTTTTCCTTCGAGTAATTTCATAATGCTTTAAGTATTTGATGTTAGTCAGAATTTCAAGAGAAGTCCCCCGCAGCTGTATCCCCCTCCGAATACCACGAGCGCGGCCATGTCTCCGCTCCCGAAGCAGTCCCTCTGCTGGGCCAGTACGAGCGGCGCCGAGGCCGATCCGGTGTTGCCGAGTTCCTGGATGTTGTTGAGGAATTTCTCAGGAGCCATGCCGAGCTGATGGGCCACCTGGGCCACTATCCTCATGTTGGCCTGATGGCAGATCACGTATTTCAGGTCGTCCTGCACGGCGCCGCCGGCCTCAAGCACCTTCCCCAGCGCGCTCACCATATAGCGGCAGGCGTAGATGAAGACGTCGCGTCCGTCGGGCATCGTGATGCCGTCTTCCTTCGGACGCAGCCTCACCCCTTCGGGCCCCTTGCCGAGATGGCCGAGTCCTTCGGTATATACGGCCTTGACCTCGATGTCGGAATCAGCGACACGGTCCTTGCTTACGAAATAAGCCACGGCGGCGTCGCCCCAGAGGTGTCCGCTTTTCGGGTCGGACTCGTTGGCGTAATAGCTGTTCTGCTCCGAGCAGATGATAAGGGCGCGGGTGGCCTTTCCGGAAGCGAAGTATCCCTCCACGATCTCCATGCCGTTGATGAAGCTTGAGCATGCGGCAGAAGCATAGAGCGCCTTCGCGCCGGCGATGCCGTAGTGGCGCTGGGCCACATGGGCCGTCGTGGCCACCGTGTCGTATACATTGTACGAAGCGGCTACGATCAGGTCTACGGTTCGTATGTCGTAGGGGAGCGAGGGGAGTGCGTTCTCAATGGCCTCGATGGCCATGGTGTCGACGTTCTCACCGTCGGTCACCTTGGAGCGCGTCTTGATTCCGGTGCGCTGCTCGATCCATTCCGGCGTCAGGCCGTTGACGTCGAGGAAGTGGGCGTTGTCCACTCTCCCTGCGGGCACATAGAACCCTGTGGCGTTGATGTACATAGTCAGTATCTCTTTTGAGTTATTCATTCATGAATGTCGGAGCCATCCCCCAGCATATGCCGCAGGCCTCAGCCCCGGCAGCGGGCGCCGTTCCCTTCCGGCGCCGGTGTGCCCGGCATTCCGTTCCCTTTCCGCCGGAGTCAGCGGCGTTTGAGCAGGCCGTTCAGAAGAAGCCGGGAAAAATCCTCGGCCAGGTTCTCCTGATCGATTCCCTGGTCGGAGAGGGAATCGCGGATGTAGGTCACGTCCAGGCCCTGGATGGTATGGGTGATGATGATGGCCGCGTTCTCCATATCCTTTATCTCGAACTCACCGGCCTTCACCCCTTCCTCAAGTATCTCGCGCAGCAAGGCTATCTCCTTTTTCGAGATATGCTTGCGTGCGCGGTCCACCTTCCGCACGTCGCGGAAAAACCCCGCGCGCAGCGAACCGTTGCGGCTCACGATCTCACGCATCGTCTCGAACCTTACGGCTACATATTCGCGCAGTTTTTCCTCGGCCGAGGCCTGCTTGGCCACAATCAGACGTAGATTTACGAGCAACTTATCGCTCTCGCTCTCCACTACGGCATTATAGATATCCCTTTTATTCTTGAAATAGGTATATATAGTGCGCCGTCCCTTATCGGAAGCCGAGGCAATATCGTTCATGGTGGTATTCTCCACGCCCTTCCGGGCGAAGAGCTGCCTTGCCACTTCGATAAACTTATCGCGGGTTTTCGACACCATATCTGCGCGCTTTATGATTAAACGTATCCTACGGAATCGGCACAAAATCCGACTTCCTGTGCAAAATTAACAAAATTTCGCGACCCAGCAAAGAAAAAACCGTCCCGCTCCCTCCGCCTTCCCCCTCCTCGCCCGCTCCCACCTCTACTCGTCCTGCTCCCTGCCATCTTTCCACCTTCACTTTTTTATTAACATTTTTTAACGCAAGATTTTCCCTAAAAAATTTGCATCCTCGGAAATTATGCCTTAACTTTGCACTCGCAAAACCGCGGGATGGAGCAGTGGTAGCTCGTTGGGCTCATAACCCAAAGGTCAGAGGTTCGAGTCCTCTTCCCGCTACCAAAGGGCGTATCGATACTCGATACGCCCTATTTTTGTCCCTCCTCCCTGCCAGCTGTAAGGTCCCTCCTGCTTCAGCGCGACGCCCTTCCGCCATAGGCGCGAAGGCCTTATGCTACAGGCGGGAAACCTTCTTCTCAACGGTCGGCGCGAAGCTGTTTCCGCCGGCCACACTGTGGCCAGATCATCCTCAATCCCCATTAATCCATGACCCCCGTATACGAAGACAATCACATCATCATAGTCTCCAAAGAAGCCGGAGAAATAGTACAGGGCGACCGCACCGGCGACCGCCCGCTATCCGAAACCGTAGCACTGTACCTGAAAGAAAAATACCGGAAGCCCGGAAATGTCTTCATCGGCGTGGTCCACCGCATCGACCGCCCGGTCTCCGGCCTCGTAATCTTCGCCAAGACTTCAAAGGCCCTGTCACGCCTCAACGAAATGCTGCGCCGCAACGAAATCCACAAGACCTACTGGGCCCTCGTCGAAGGTCACCCTGAAAACGACGAGGCGACCCTCGAATGCCATATGCGCTCCGACGGCCGTCTAAACAAATCCTTCGTCTGTGCCCCCACCCATCCCGAAGCCAAGAAAGCAGTGCTCCACTACAGGGTCCTCTCCCGCGGCGACCGCTACTCCCTGCTTGAAGTGCGCCTCATCACCGGCCGCAAGCACCAGATCCGCCTTCAGCTCTCACAGATGGGCCACCCCATCCAGGGCGACCTCAAATACGGAGCCCGACGCTCCAACCCCGACGGAGGCATCTCCCTCCTCGCCCGCCATATCGGATTCGAGCATCCGGTCTCCCACCTCCACATCGAAGCAGAAGCCCCCGTTCTTCCCCGGATGCTTCCGTTCATTCCTCAGCCCATATCCTGAGCCTTTTTATCGAAAAAATCAGATACCATGAGGAAAGGATTACCTCGCAAAGGGACACGAGGCCTATATTCTAACCCATGTCTGCTCCAATACTCCTTACCTCATCCGCACCCATCCCGAACATCTCCCCAATCTTCTCAGCCGGCAATCCATGAGCCAGCATCATACGGATATTGTCAATACGTTCCAACATCCGCCCCTCCACACGACCTTCGGCACGCCCCTCGGCACGCCCTTCGGCACGCTCCGTCTGGAGTATCGCGTAATTATCCCGATACGTCTTCAGGGAAGCCTGATAAGCCTCCTTCTGATCCTTGTCAAGAGCGGCATAACGTGTCACCTGTCCTAATCTCCGGAAAACCGGATCCTGCATAAACGCATGGGGCATTGCTTCCATATGATCCATGTTTTTAAGTAAATACAACCACCTGTCCAATGTCGTGCCGCACTCATCCGCATCCTTGTCCATCATAGGAATCTTCAGGAACGTCATCCCCAGCTTATCAGAGAAACACTTCTTCGTCTGCATATTGACCAGAAACACATCCTCGCGCAGGTACTGTTCCGCCACATCGCTCCATTCAAAATTCATAATGAATATCCCATATACCGGCGTCAGTTCATACTGCCATGCCTCCCCCTTCTGCCCTTGAGCATGGATATCAGCGGCAAGATAATAGAGGGCCCTGTCGGAGAAATGGGCCTGATAGCGATTCTGCATCTCCACTATTATCTTGGAGCCATCGCCAAGCTTACAGTGAAGGTCGTAAATCAACGCACGGTCATCCTTGTGGCCGCCTTTATTCTCCTTGTCGACGAACTCCACATCCTCGATCATACTCTCCGGCTGGAGCACGGCATTGAGGAATGACAGGATGAACTCCTTATCCGCGTCTCTGCCGAAAATAAACTTGAACCCGAAATCAGTCAAGGGATTTATATATACTGACGGTGCTGAATCCTTCATGCCACAGCTATTGAATTATTTTACAAATATAACCTCCTGAAATAGAATTTCCAAAAATTCAAGCCCCTTTTTAGTCACAGGCTCTCCACCCGCTTGGACCGCATAGGAATTCCCCATCCCCTTTCGAGTATTTGAAATCTACAAAATCCCTTCAAACATCATCGATAAAATAAGAAAGGGCAACCGCTGAAGCGATCACCCTCTCACCGAAACAGTAGTTCTATATCTGAAATAAAAATACTGGTATACTGCCCCCTGTCGAGAAGCTCCGGAAAATAACGGCGACATCCCCTTCTTTTGCCTAATCCGGAGGAGTACGTAGCATCGCTCTACTTGATTTCACTCCTTATGATGTCGGCGATGTAACGTACATTGTCGGGAGTGACATACGGACCCGCCGGCAGACAAAGCCCGCGGCGGAAAAGAAGGTCACTCACCCCGGTGCGATAAGCCGGGGCATCGGCATAGACCGGCTGGTCGTACATAGGTTTCCATAAAGGACGCGTCTCGATTCTGGCCTCGTCAAGTCTGCGTCTGAGCGCCTCCACTTCAGAGTCCGGAGCGCCATCGTTCAATGTCCCGCAGTCGGCGTTGCCCAACAGAATCGTACACAGCCAAAAATTCGAATCGAACCTCGAATCCGGATTTCCGTGTACCTCGACTCCAGCCACATCTTTCAGCAGCTCTTGGTACAAGTCCTGCACCATCCTATGGTGTGCAAGATATTCAGGCAAGACCTCCAGCTGGGCGCGCCCGATACAGGCCGAGATATTTGACAGCCGGTAATTGTAGCCTATCACCTCATGTTGATAGTAAGGGAACGGCTCGCGGGCCTGCGTGGCAAGAAACTTTACGCGTGCGGCAGCCTCGGCATCGGGACATATCAGAGCCCCCCCACCGGAAGTGGTGATTATCTTATTACCGTTGAACGATAAGGCACCATACTGTCCGAACGTACCTAATTTACGGCCCTCGAATTCAGAGCCCAACCCTTCGGCCGCATCCTCCACCACCGGAATGCCGTACCTACCGGCCACTTCCATTATGCGTCCTATCTCATAAGGCATCCCGTAGAGCGCCACCGGCAGAATGGCTTTCGGACGTTGCCCCGTAACCCTCTCACGGTCAAGTATCACTTCTTCCAGCAGCTCAGGATTCATGTTCCACGTCCGCGGTTCAGAGTCAATCAGTACCGGAGTCGCTCCAACATAGCGTATGGGATTGACGGATGCGGCGAACGTCATTGACTGCGCAATCACCTCGTCGCCCTGCCCTACTCCGAGCGCGAGCAGCGCCAGATGAATTGCAGACGTGCCGGCGTTGAGCGCCACAACGTGATCCGTCCCCAGATACTCTCCGAGTTCCTTTTCGAATGCCGTCACATCCGGCCCAAGAGGCACGGCCCAGTCCTCGGCGAGCGCATCCTTGATATAATCTATCTCCCTCCCCGACATCCGGGGCTTACAAAGCAAAATTCTTTCCATAATCTCACACTATACTTGCTGTCATGGCATCTCCTCGAACCCATCTTCCAACAACTGTACTCTCCACTGCTCCACGACCGCCATGCGGTCAGTACATGATATCTTCCGGCTCCAACGGACAGTACGGACCATCCTTTACCTCAAAGATAGCAGTAGGCTCCAGTACCTCCACCGTATGCCACTGACCTTTCGGGATATTCAACCCGTAACGCCCCTCCCTCGGATCCAGACGATGGCGTGACGAAACTCCACCCGTCTCTCCATACAGTACCACATCCATCTTCCCACAAAGCACCACGATTGTCTCATCCGTGGCACGATGACGATGAACAGGAACTATTGAAACAGGTAAGAGTACATTTACAATTCTTTGACAGGCCTCTTCCAACGATGCATGTATATTAAGACTACAACGCAGACGCGGTGATTTCACCGCATCTTCCATCAGCCTGTCAACCAGACCGTATGTAATGTACGTGTCATTCATTCTATTTTACTTTACTATTATCTCCTTAAAAGTAGCGAAAATAAGCTTAATATCATTCAATAGATTTGCCTTTTCCACATATTCAAGGTCAATTTTAAGCTTATCCGGCATTACAATCTCCACATAGCACTTGTCAGGATCATCAGCCATGCCAAGAATCTCATTCTCATTACGATAACGTATCGATGCCAGTGAGGTAATGCCGGGACGCACGGAAAGCACCTTCATCTGTTCAGGAGTATACATATCCACGTACTTCCGCACCTCCGGACGTGGTCCCACCAGACTCATATCCCCTAAGAAAACATTAATCAACTGCGGAAACTCATCCAGCTTATACTTCCGGATATAGTAACCTGACCTCGTCACCCGCGGATCATGACCACCTACCGTTATCAGGCCATGCTTGTCGGCATCCTGACGCATGGAGCGAAATTTGTAAAGGCGGAAATCCCGATTATCCTTTCCCACACGTACCTGACGATAAAATACGGAACCTTTTGAATCCAGTTTTATCCATACTGCCAGGACAGCAAAAAGCGGACTCAGACACACGAGTCCAAGTCCGCTTGCAACAATATCGAAAATGCGCTTCACCTCTTTAAAATATCCCTGAAATTAGAGATTACGTATTCCACATCCTCGTCACTCATCCGGGTATTGAGAGGAAGGGTTATTTCATTCTCATACTGCGCAAACGCATTTGGGAAATCCTTTATATCGTACCCCATAGCCTTATACGCTGTCATCATAGGCAGGGGCTTGTAATGGACGTTGGTGGCTATTCCCCGTCTTGCCATCTCAGTGATTATCTCGTTACGCCGTTCAGAGTCGGCGCTCTTTACGCGCACCATGTAAAGATGACCGCTCGATGAATGCTCGTTACCATAGTGCGCGAGCACCTCTACAGACAAATCCGCGAAAGCCACGTTATACCGCTCTATCATCTGGCGGCGTCGACGCAGCATCTCCGGATAGCGCTTGATCTGTGCCAGTCCGATACCGGCCATGATATCCGTCATATTGCATTTATACCATGTGCCGATGATGTCATACTCCCAACCGCCGAGCCTGGTCTTTGCCAGCGCATCCTTATTCTGTCCATGCAGGGAAAAGAGCTGGAGTTGCCTATACAGCTCCCTGTCGTCCACTCCCTCGTGGGCTTTCCAGGTAAGGGCTCCCCCCTCTGCAGTGGTCAGATTCTTAACCGCATGAAACGAAAAAGAGGTGAAGTCGGCAATTTCGCCACACATCAGTCCATGCCACATCGCACCGAACGCATGAGCGGCATCCGCCACTACGATACACCGACCGAATACACGCTGAATATCATTCGCAGGTCTGAAAAGACCCTTTTTCGCTTCCACCGCAGCGAACACCTTATCATAATCCGCTACTATACCGGCCAGATCCACGGGCATCACCACCTTAGTGCGCTCATTAATGGCCTCGGCCAGTTTATCGTAATCCATCTCAAATGAGCCGGGGGCACAATCCACGAGCACCGGACGCGCACCGACATGACAGACCGAACTTGCAGTGGCCGTATATGTGTAGGCCGGCACGATAACCTCGTCGCCAGGACCGACACCGAGAACCCGGAGCGCCAGTTCCATGCATGCAGTGGCCGAGTTCAGACAAACCGTCGTAGGCAAAGGTTTACCATCGGCCTCATAACGGGCCGTCTGGCAACACATGGATATCAGATTCTCAAACTCCTTGGTCTTAGGACCTGTTGTAATCCATCCGGAGCGTAGCGCTTCGGCCACCTCCGCAATCTCTTCCTCCGTAATATCCGGCGGAGAAAAAGGTATATTCCGTTCCACATTCATAGCAGACGTCATCTTGCTTTTTTATAAATTATATTTAAAATCGACTTAGGCATAAGCTTGGCTACCATATACATCACGGCATAGAAATCAGCTTTGCTTCCGTAATGCAGAAGCTTATTCACCCGCCTTCTCAGTTTAAAAATACCTATGGCATGCTTCCATCCCCTCCTTCTTGAAAAGAAATCCCTGTTAATCCGGAATAGAAACAGATACTCCGGAATATTATGGAATACGCAACCGGCGGCGAATCCCTTAGCCCACATCATGGTATCTTCTCCAAAATATGTATCCTCGGGATACAGGCCGGCTTTAGCGAGATATGTATTTCGAAACATGACAGTCGGATGAATCATGCAGTCACGTTTTTCAAAGAATGCGTAACATTCTTCCTGAGTCACCGGCATCTCTTTCCTGAAATACTCTTCATTATTCTCATCTATCTCAATTGCCCATGCGCCGACACAGTCACAATCAGGATTAGATTCCATGTATTCCACCTGTTTAGAGAATCTCTCGGGCAAGGCTATGTCGTCAGCATCCATTCGGGCATAGTAAGCATACTTACCCAATGTCTTGGACAGTAATTCATTAAGCGAGTAAGCCAAACCTTTGTTCTCAACTCGCTTATATAGTTTAATCCGTGAGTCGCTACTTAGAGAATCTAGATAACCTTCTACATCCTCCCCTATTGGGCCATCCAAAATAATATGGAAATCAAAATCTTTATAGGTTTGATTCAGAATGCTTTGTACCGCCTGTTGAGTAAATTCCAGTCGGTCGCCTCGATATACGGACATTAAGACACACAACTTAACCATCTCTCTGCACTTTATATATTACTCTCATGAATGGGAGAACCTATTTTACTTTCGGGCATTTGAATGAGCCATGCCTCCGCCCATTGACCGTTCATCATTTAAATCAGGCCTTACAATTAAGCGTCCAGGCATATGCCACTCCCATCCTTATGCCAGAAGGAAAGCCTCATCGGCATAATTCTGAGATTCCTTATATCCGGGAAACGCATCTTTATCCGACCATTTCCAGCTATGCTGAAAATGCTTGATCTCTTCTAAGGAAGGCAACTTCATGTAATCCCCCCAGCGGTCGTGCAGATAATTCTCAACCTGGGATGGCACAGACAGCATGATTGATTCAAAAGGGACTGGTTTAAACGATGAAAAGTACTTTTTCGGATAAAGACCCTTCTTTAGTCCGGCCCTTCCTAAGAAATGGCAGTAGTTTTCGGAGTCCCGTCCATCATATCTGTATACTTGCTTAAGGGCGTAATTAAGTAAGAAGCGCTTAGGCATCAGCGACAATATCTTAAGGCATAGCCCGACCAATCCGCCTTTTCTGTCATACTTCCGATTAGCAGCCCCCTTAGCGACCAAATACTTGGACCATAGATACTGGTTCATTCTCGCCAATCTGTTATCGGGTGAATCATGCAGTATAAAAATATCTACATATATTCCTTGATGAACATCCCAGTCCACTAAATCCTTCTCAAGCAAACTGGAAAAGTTATATCGCAACTTCGACAATGTCACCATTCCATTCGATGCACCCCATTCCTGAAGATAGAAATTCTCCTGATCCCCGTTTTTCATAAAATATTCTCTAAAACGGGCATAATCGTCAGGACGCATGAAAATATCCAGATCATCGTCCCATGGAATAAACCCTTTGTGGCGTACGGCTCCCAGTGCGCTTCCTCCCATAAGACAGTATTCGATTCCTTCTCGCTTGCAGACCTCATCTATGTATTCCGCTATATTCAGAATACAATTCTGTAATCTTCGTATGCCCCAGTTGTCTTCCCCGGGATTCATCAGTTCCTTCATTTTATTTTTTCCCTTAAGATAGTGGATGATATTCCGTCTGTATGATCAAGGTACACCACCTTACAGCCAAGTTCCGCAAACTCTTTCTCGTACTTTATCCATGCCTCCGTCCCCTTCCAGTCGGATCCGACAAAGACCGCGTCAGCATTGTATCTTGCAACCGGTTCCTTCTTATCCATGTTTTCCTGTGGGACAACCTTGTCTACATATCTGATGGCCTCCACAATTGCCATTCTGTCCGCCTCCCGGATAATCGGCAGCTTATTTTTTCTTTTCTCACATAATGCGTCAGTCGTAACCCCTACTATGAGGAAGTCACATTGCTCCTTGGCCCGGCGTAAAATATTTAAGTGTCCGATATGGAACATATCGAACACTCCTGTGGTATATCCTATACGAAACGGCTTGCTTTCCATTGGCAATTATAGATACTCTAATATATGGGGTTTCAACCCTTTCCCGGCTCCAATCTGCATGATATTCGGATCAGGAAGGTAATTGGCCTCAATCAACTCTATTCCATCCTTCATAACCGCCAGATCCCAGGCAATCATGCGTCCACGGGGGTCTATCCTCACCAAATCATACACCGTTTCCAGGATGTGCTCCCAATGCGGAATTTTAAACCCGACCATTAGCTTTCCTGTGGAAGGATGATTCAGATACCGTTCTCCCCGTAGATTTCTCCCGTAATTGCACACCACCCCCGACTTGATGTCTATCGGATATGTGACGCCACCGGCGTGATAGTTATCCACATCGGCACCTGCTCCTCCGACACGAATGCAAGCGCTTATGATGTCACTCCTCCCATGCCGGTCCAATAAAGAAAATATCCTTACTGTATTTACCGAACTTGGATTGCATTCCGCCATTTCCGGATGCTGACATACAAATTCTTCGAACAATAGATTCCTATATACATCTTCCATCTGCTCCGCATTCCCGACACCCAGTCTTTCTCGGATATAGGCAATACCCTGCTCCTTTGACTTTGAAACTGAGAACACCCCTTTTCCCGACGAGAGTCCGATGGGTTTGACAATCACCTTATCATGATTATCAAGAAACTGCTCTATAGCTCTGGATGTGACTTCCGGATCGCCTCCATATATCCAATCACGCCTGACATACTTCCTGAATACACGATTGGTCACTTCCTTACGATTGAAGGAATCGGCGGCTTCAGGAGAGTTGAACTTACTCTCATACCGATGCTGATCGCGATTAGTCCAATAACGTTTCCGTTCTAATGAAGATAATTTATAGAACTCATAGCTTATGTACATGTTTGGCGTTATCCCGTATCTTATATATCCCTTAAGGGCATCCCATAAAAACCAATACTTGGATTTACCATATGCCTTACTTATCGGGTCAAGAGCTGTAAGCAACCTATTGAACCCTGCCTGATATCTATTCATTTTATAATCACTGATGCCAATTGAGCCACTACGATGACAGTCCGGTTATTGTCATGCATAGATCTCTTCCAATTTTTTAACTGCGGTAGAGATGTCAAACTTACTGCCTATCAATTCATCCGGATCGGTTCTTTGCAATTCGGTCATCTCTGATATGTTCTCGCACCATTCTTCAACTGGTGCCTGAAGAGAAAGGAACCTGACATTAGAGGTGAATTTAGCCTCAGCTGTTATACTGTCGGAAAACAGGCAAGGCAATCCGGCCATCTGTGCCTCCACACCCACTACCGGCAACCCTTCAAACAGGGACGGCAAAACAAACATATCCAATGCCTGTAATAGAACCGGTATATCATTACGTACACCCAACAGCCTGATATACTCTTCAATTCCTTCCTTTTTACACAATTGGCGGAACTCCTCATATTTCGGTCCATTGCCTATAAAGATAAACTTATAAGTCTTATCTCTCCTGACAAGTTCCTTTATAACCGGCAGTAGGAAAGTCTGATTCTTCTGAATGCAGAAGCGTCCTATATGGCCTATGACCTTATCTTCGTCCTCAAGTCCCAAACGGTGCCTTGCCTCCATGCGCACATCGGGGTTAAACCGGTATTTACGCACATCAACGCCATTATCAACTACCTTGAAATCGACCTCTTTCCCGTACAGGAACTCTCCTGCAAGTTTAGAGCATGCCAGATAGTCTGTAGCACAATACTTAATTGGCATGCACAGTAGCTTATTCCGAAGATTCTTATACCATTTCTCACTTGGTCTGGAATTATGGCTATGCACAAAACGCTTTTTTATTCCGAATTTACGGGTCAGAGGCAACAGGATAATCCCTACAAGGACTTCGTGAAGATGAACAGCTTCGTATTCTTTACCATGAGTCTGCAGGAATCCGAATACAGTCTTGGTGAATCCGATGCAATTCTTCAGACTCAGTTTAGGAATATGATAAGTTCGCCCACCCAATTTTTCTATTTCATCCTGTACAGTATAAGGCATCTCTGAAAAGTATAGAAAATCAAACTGGAACTTCTCCCTGTCTATATTTCTATAGAGATTCATTACCACCTGCGTGACACCGCTGCCGATGTTAAGCGAAGGCACTACTTGAAGAATACGTTTTACAGCCATGTATGATATGGATAAATCCTATTCCATTCCGGACGGCAGATCACTATCAGGGTATAGTACGCGAATAGGAATAATATGAGAATCGAGGACAGTACGAGCCTGTTTCTATGGAATTTTATTTTCGATAGAGCATTCGGTACCGCAATTATACTGAAGATACTGAAATATGTCGCTACCCTATCCAATAAATTAAAGTTTACAGAAATAATGAGAATGCATAATCCCGCCAACATCAGATTAAATGACAATTTATCCATCTTCGAAAGCACCGGCGTCAACCCGGCCACTCTTCCTGTACGCGCTATAAGCCAAAGCCCGCAAAGCAGACTGGAGACACTGATCTTCATATATGTCGCCATCTTCACATCTCCGAAATACTGACTTGTTCCATAGTGTTCGTATTGAGTGAATACTGTGAACACCGAATTTATCACAGACCCGAAATTAATCGAAATCAAGATTGACAGGATAATGAACAGACATATGTTGCGAATGGATGGAGTAATTCTATTCATCCACCACGCCACGATAAATATAATGGCAGTGTAGTGAAGTGTAGTCGCGAGAAAGATACACCCCAAAAACTTCAGTCCTTCGTTTTTCAGGATGAACCGGCAACTTATCAGACATATAGCGATAGCCAACATTTGACGCAGAATATTCATTGTCTGCCCCCAAGTGCCTAACGTTATAAAAAATATCAATGAAAGGAAATAGTCGTCGCTGTATCTCCTGATGAAATTATAGAAAGTCATGCAGGTAAAGACTCCGCATGCCGCAATCCAAAGATGCACATCAGGGATTATGGCACTGAATATCTGGTTTAGCCAGAGGAATCCGAATTCGTAGCGATAGTTCAGTAGCTGATAATTACCTGCGAGACTTACATCTTCAAAAATCATCATATAATCCGCCGTATCATTTCCGATACTCTGACCCCTGAACGAAGTGAGTAAGGTCAACCATCCCATCGCCAATAAAAGAGGAAGGTATCTTACGGCTCTTTCCTTATCCAGGCGCTTGATCTCGTATTGGTTGATTACACACCCGGCGAGATACATGAGCAGGGTAAGACAAATAACTGACGGATACGACATGATGCTTATCTACAATGGCGTAAGAAATTCACCTTTGTGCAATGCCTCAAAACAGACAGGAACCGCTTAGGAATCTTCCGATTCCAATATTTCACTTATTGTCTTTTCGACATCCACACTACGGTTGAACTCCTTCGCTCCTTCTGAATACCGGCCGTAATCCCCACTGATCCTCAGAATACCCTCGCTGATCTGTCTCGGTGACATGGGAAACGGAATTGTCAGGCCACACTTGAATTCCTGAAAGATGTAATGGAGTCCCGGAATATCGTTGGCAATCATCGGTATACCGAAGCGCGCATATTCAAATATCTTATTTGGAGCACAATACAGCGGGTTTATGACAGACCCTATATTAGACGGAGACGGGAAATAGGACAACACGCCGATATACGCCACCCGGGTGACTTTCAGATAATGAGGAGGACGTATGAAGGGTATGAAGCGTATCCTGTCGCTGTCATACTTTTTCCTCAACTCCTCAAAATAACTTGACCCTTTCCCCATCACCACCATTGCGTAATCGGCAGGCAGATACTCGAACGCCTGACAGAACTCCTCCAGCCTGCGCTCCTTACTGCTGAATACACCCTGATAAAGTATGATCTTTTTCGTCTTGCTCAGCTCTATTATACTGTCAATCTTCCGCTGCTCGTCAGCCGGGGTGTCAAGATTATCCATATCCGGTTCGAGAGTCTTGTTCGGCAGGACATAGGGAAGGGCCTTGAGATTGTACAGTCCTCTCGTAATCTGAGCCCTATTATACTCACAGCATACCACCTTATCCGCCTTTCCGTACAAGGTCTCGATGGAAGCAAAGGGATTCATCAGCCAATACTTCCAGCTGATTCTCGGACTTGTAAACTCAAGTTGGTGTATGATGGTCGGATACTTCTCAATCAGGGACCCGAATAATTTCACATTCTCATTCTGTGCTATCCAGATATACGAATTCCGGGGAGGAGTATTTTTTCTGAAATATCCCAGTACTTTGTTTCTATATGAGAGAAGCTGTCCAAACTTCTTTATGACATTCCCCTTCAAATCATATTCTCCTACGTCGACAAACCGCGCACCGGCATCCGTAAGGACTTTTTTTCCCTGGCTATCTGAATAGATGCACAGACATACTACCTCCAATCCTAACTTAAGCAGAATTGAGATCAGGGAAATGATAGGAGGATAATAGACCAGATCCTCCTTCATGACAATATAGATGTGTCTGGTTTTCATCATCTGCAAGCCTTTACGATTCTCTCACATGCTTTTCCGTCACCGTATGGATTAGTTGCCCGGGACATTCTTTCGTAAGCGCATTCGTCTTCCAGGAGTGTCGATACCTCAGCCACAATCTTTGCATAGTCCGTACCTACAAGCTTTACGGTACCGGCATCAAGCGCCTCCGGCCTTTCAGTAGTATTGCGCATCACCAATACCGGCTTTCCCAATCCAGGCGCCTCCTCCTGTATGCCACCACTGTCCGTCAGCACTATTGTACTGTTCGACATCAGGTGTACGAAAGAAAGATATTCCAGAGGCTCGATAAAGAACATATTTCCCTGATTGCTCAGATCGTCACCGAAAACCTCATGAATAGGCTTACGAACATTGGGATTCAGGTGCATGGGATAGACGAAATCCACATCAGGATATTTTTCAGAGAGAGTCTTCAGAGCCCTGCAGATTGAAATGAAGCCATCTCCGAAATTTTCTCGTCGATGACCGGTTATGAGGACCAGCTTCTTACCGTCATTCAGGCGATTCAAGTCATAGCCGGCTTTCTTAAGTTCTGAAGTCAGCTGATCTGTCAGGTCGGAATCCATCTTGATTTTATCAATCACCATATACAGCGCGTCAATCACTGTATTGCCGGTGACTGTTATCTTCTCATCGTCCACATTCTCCAGAATCAGGTTTTCCCTGCTCAGGGGCGTGGGTGAGAAGTCATAAGTGGCTATTCTACCCGTAATCTGACGATTCATCTCCTCCGGCCACGGGCTATATATGTCGTGGGTGCGTAGTCCTGCCTCAACATGACCTACCGGAATCTGCTTATAGAATGCCGCCAAAGCTGCCGCCGTGGAAGTGGTGGTATCTCCATGCACCAGCACAATGTCGGGATTGGACTCCGTCAGGATATCCCGCATACCCAGGATCACTTTTGCAGTCACATCATATAGATCCTGTCCCTGTTTCATGATATTGAGATCGTAATCAGGCACGATGTCGAATATCTTCAAGACCTGATCCAGCATCTCCCGGTGCTGTCCGGTGACTGCCACGATAGTTTCAAACTCCTCAGGGTGTTTCTGGAATTCCTTGACTAAAGGTGCCATTTTTATGGCTTCCGGGCGTGTACCGAAAACCAGCATTATCTTTTTCATCTCAATCTACGTATGATTTTTCGTATCTTTTTATAGTTATCCGCTCCTATCCATTCCCGAATCTTTGCAGTCATCAATAAGGTATGGTAATTCTTCGGACGGAATATTGTCCTGGCAACCCTAGCATAACCCTCAGTCCGTATAAGATCGAATATCCTGCTCCTTATTTCAGGACGTTCGGTATGGACTATAAGGTTCTTATTCTCCCGTGCCGCCGACACTATATCCGACATTTCACTTTTAAGTTCTTTTTTCACAGCATCCCATACTTCAATCCCCTTTTGTGAATTCACAAGAACCAAGGAGACTCCCGCAGAGGCATCAAGTTCCGGATGCGACTTTTTTATTCCCCAGAAGTCAGCCAACGTAATGTCTCCTTGTCGGGGTACCGCGGCAAACGGACAGCTGTAGCAGGAGTCCCGGTCTACCATGGCATTCATAAAGGCATACAGGTATGGGGAAAGAAAATAGGAGGGCAATATATAGGTACGGCATTTACCGGAAGAATGTTTCACTTCAACCAACTCACATCCCTCCCATGACTTATTATCCCTAAATCTATAGTCGACTACTTTCCCGTGATATTTCTCCTCCAGATATGCGATATGCTCGGAAAAGAACTTTTGACTCGGTACGCCGTGGCAGACTAAGTCAGATGTTATTAATGTCGGATACTCCTTTATAAGGAAGGATTTAAGACCTGCGACCTGACATCCGGTACCTGTGAAATACACAATCCTTCCCTCCCGGAGAAGTGACCTTATTTCCCTATAGGTATTTCTTAAATCACTTTGTACATACTTCGAACCCCTCAGAGGCCCCAGGTCCTCCAGAGAGTCCACCCTCATATGCACGTTCTTCATCTGTGAAGTCAACGACGCACCATATACCACTCCCCCATTCTCCAGGACATGCTTTGCGATTATGTAGAATAAACCGCCACTTGAACTTTTCTCCCTTTCCGCCTTATCCTTTACATACGCGGCATAGACTTTACTGTTTCCGGATCCGGCACCGTCCAGATGCTCGTACGGACATACTTTCTCGCATAGACCGCAACCAGTACATAAGGATAGATTCTTTACGGGATAAACAAATCCATCCTCGTCCGCCTCCATTGTAATTGCACCATGTCCGCATATTTGCTCGCATGCCGTACAACCGCAACAGGTATTCTTATCATGTGTTATCAGATACATTTCTTAATACATTTTTCCAGAAAAGCATATGCTCGTTCCCGTTCATTTTGTAGAATTCCGTTGACCGGAGCGAAATCTATGACAGAATCCTGCTTATTTCCCAAATCACCATCCATCAGCAACCGATCCTCCAGATGAAGCAATTTCAAGATACTCTCAATTCTTGTTGAGAACGCAGAAGGATTAAACACCCAGAACTGCTTGTTGAGATTTATGGAGAAAGCCGTACCATGAAATGAGTTTGTCAATACCACAGCGGCATCATTCATCAGCCGGAGGAAATCACCGGGAGAGGCAAAACACACAGTCTTATCAGCTTTCGGATTACGGACTATACTCCACGAAAAAGTAATGACCTTAAGGTTCTTATACCGTGCAATTTTCCGCGCAACGGTGTAAATTGCCTCTTCATCCTTAATATTGTAAGGAGCATAGACAAGCAGATATGGCTCCTTTATCGTCATATCGCTCATATATTTCCGCCACTCCGATCTGTCCAGTATAAAGGTAGGATCAAGCAACTGCAGGGACGGGATGCCGATCTCCAACAATAACTGTTTTGCGGATTCCTCCCTTACTGATATTCCGGAATACCCGGACAACGCCTGTCGGAAAACATCCTTCTCCTCTGCACTGAGATGTGACTGCCCGATGGATGAAGCATATGAAATTTTACATTCACCGTCAATACCCGTAAAGAAATACCTTGTGTCGATTCCCTCGTTATGCTTACTGTTCCATACCTGGTCACTACCCGTCACATAGATATCCTTTCTCGGGCATTTTTCCACAAAATCATCCGTAGTATATATTGGAGGGCTGAGTTTAACATATTTACGCAGGAATCCCGTATACAAATGCCTGTTTATTATGAATATCGGTAATGATAATGTCTTACGTATAAAATTACGTAACGAACTGAACGCAACTTTCCAATATCTTTTATATGTAACTCTGTCAGGTATGTAATTGATTACCTCGACTTCGCAGCCCAGTGTCCTGAAGGCTTCGAAAGATGCGATTGTCTGCAATATCGAGCCAAAATTAAACCCGACGTGTACCGTAATCAACCCAACCCGTATTTTATCAGTCTTTCTCTCCACTTCTATAATTCAATAAACCCACTACCTTATGACATACGACACTTCTCTCCCCTTTTGTCAATAGAATCCAGAATCCAAAGATAAGCGAACAAAGCACTGAGATGACAACAGTAAGTATATCATGGATGATTCCGGAGTGAGAATGATAGTAAATCACCGGGACCGGGGCCGCCATAAGAATGAACAGTCCAACCCGAACCATTACCTTCTTATAATAATCCATGGCCGGGAAAGAGATATGGTATTTTAGGTAAATGGTACGGACAATATGTATCGTAAGATTCATTGCCACTTTGTAAATCAACACCGAAACCGGAGATAATCCCAACCATAGCAATAACAGGGCCGCCGGAACATTGGAAAAAATCATCAGCGAGATAATGATCATATAAGTCTTAATGCGTCCGGATGCCTGCGCCGCAGTCCACAATGGGCCTGAGAGAGCATCTATCATGCAGAAAATCAATGTAAGCTGTGTGAACGGCACTGCGATTTCAGGATAAGTACCCAGCCAAATCCTTAACACAAGAGGTGTGCATACTATGATTGGAAATCCTATGATGAATATCAAAAGAAATGACAACCTCGAACAACGAAAGATCAGGCTGTTAAAATATCCGTAGTCACCGGCAGCGTACGACTTGATTAACTGCGGATTGAATGCTGTCTGAAAATTTCCGACAAATCCCGAGATGCCTGCGCTGATCTGATTGGAGATACCCATCGCGGCGTTGACCAATACTCCGCAGAAAATATTGAACAACATATTGATGCCCTGCGAAGCACCGACATTTCCAATACCCCCCAGCATGTTCCATCCTGAAAAGGATGTCATTTCCTTAAAAAGGACTTTGTCCGGACTCCATCTGTACTGACATGCATTGAAGCTCCTTTTACAGTATGCATGATATATTCCTCCTAACAGGAGAGTCACTACAAATAACGCACCTCCGTATATGACTAATCTATTATTATGGAATAATTTCAAAAAAAGAACCGCGCCTAACTTCAAAAGTGACTCCACTATGCTGAAATAAGCATAAAAAGACATTCGCTCATGGGAAATGATCATCGCCTTATAGGGCACCATCATTATCTGTAGAAGGAATGAAAGAATCGTGAACTGATAAAGTAAATTCACCTCTCCATACAGCTGAGAAGGGAATCTCATGTACTTGTTTAAGAACCAAAGACCAATGGTTTCCGCCAATATCAGTAGGACTAAACAGATCAATGCATGTACATTAATACTCATTGAATACACATCAGAGAGCTTTTCATGTTCTTTTCGCCCTAAATAGTATGAAAAGAATCGCTGAGTGGAAGTGGTCATAGCACTGCTCAGGAAAGAAAACAATACTATAACTCCCGCCACAGCATTATAAGTACCGTACCCGGCATCCCCTAATTCCTGCAGCAAGATGCGAAATGTAAAGAATGTCACTCCTATTATGAGCAACATCCTTATATACAGCATCAGTGTATTTTTAGCAATTCTCTTGTTATCCGTTGAATGATCCATCAAGTCAAGGAATTAATAAGAGGAAAGTACAGGTTAAGTAGTCCCTAAAAGGAGTTAGTCCTTATCGCCAGCTACACGGAGCCTTTTCAGTTCCATATATTTCCCCGCTTTTGGGGGTGTGAGGTGATTTCCTTCACAACACGCAGTACTATTTCCATACCATCGTAGTTCAGTTCCGGCTTAATGACTATGGATTATTGTAATTCTTTATACCTCATCCACTACTGAAATTCCACTTAGCATTGAATTTGGATATATGTTAGCGAGTGAAGGACTTCGACTTACGGAGAACTTCAAGCTCAAGATATTTACGGTGCTCCCGAGCTGCTGATGTGATTTCTTTGGCTATGCGGAGCACAATTTCGGTACCGTCAGAGTCGGGTTCAAGAGCCACAAATTTACAAAGTTTTGCATAGGCCGTTTCAAACTGACGGAAAATAAAGTAGTCGTACTGCGCTTCCATCCCTACAGCCAGGGCGTTGCTCATACGGTCAGTGAGAGCTTTCATCTCTGTAATAAGGTCTTTCATCAGACAGATGTCAGTGTGGCCGGATTTCACAAGACTCTCGAAATATGCCTGGAGATAGTAGGGATTGGTCGGGTCATCTTCGTAACAATCACGCGCCAGGCTGAGCGCACGCTCATGGTCGCCAAGTTTCTGCAGACATACCACCAGTTGATGCTTCGCCTTTATTGCGTTGGGAGCCTCACGCAATGCCAGATCATATTCACGCGCCGCTTCGCGATACTCAGGTTCGGGGAGACACATGTAGTAAAATCCGCGCACGAAGTACTTACCGTATGGATTCAGGCGCTCGGCCTCACGAAGTGCCTCATCGTTATTCTTCCGGGCAAGTGCGAGACAGTACCAGTAACGCATCGAATTACGCATGGACGTGTACATGTCAGCCTCAGCTCCTTTCTTACCCTCATAACCGTAGATTGCATAGCGCGCAAGCTCGATTACCTGGTCGTACTTATGGGCGTTGTATTCCTCAATTATCACCTTCAGGATGAACGCCGGTATCAGATAACGTTTCGGGAGTTGCTTTACTCCTTTCTGCCTGATAGCTTCCTTGGCAGTGAGGAGTAAGATACCGAAATCGTCGTTGACCATACCGGCATCGGAGAAGTCATTAACGTAGTCAATCATCTTACGGCGCAGACGATTCTTATACTTTCCGGTGAGATCGAACTTAAAGCGTGTAAGATAGTCGCGAACGGGAGGAGCAAGCCTTAGATAATTACGTTCACGACCGAAGGCCTCGATTATTCCCGCGAGTATCAGACGCTCAAGGGATTCAAGCACGATGGCTTCGGTTTCGCCGAATAGGTCTACAACAGTAGGAAAAGAAATGAACTCGAATTTCGAGAGGAGTATCATGAGTTCCCGGTCAGTAGGACACTCTTTCAGCGCCTCGATCTGGGCGCCGATATCCTTAAGATGCAGTCCTTCGAAGGTTGTAAGGAACTTCTTCAATTCCACGATGTTGGATTCTTTCAGGCGATCGACGGCCGTGTAAACCACATCCGGATAGCCTTTCGATAGAGTTGCCACATCCTCTCTTATAGAGACCTCCATCTCCAGGTCGCATATTTTAAGGTATCCCCCGAGAAGGCTACGTATGGACGCACCATCAAGCAGGGATATGCGACGTGCCACGACTTGCCTCGATTGATTATAATTTTGTCCGAGGGCATATTTTGAAGCGATGAAGAAATGGATGCGCGGTGTAAGCGCCTCGTCAGAAAGCAGTGCCTCGAACCAGTCTACAATACGTCCGTTGCTCCTGACGATTGCGCCAGCCTCCTCCACTACGACATATTCATGCATATCGCCGAGGGCGTTGAATACGTCCACAGCGGCGCGTTGCGTTGAATCGCGGTCAGCAAAGCAGTCGAAGAGTTCTTCATTGTCAAAAGTACGGGTATAATCATTGAGAATACCGATGAGGTCGGTAAGAGATGAGTCCTCGTCAAGGCGCACAGTTATGGGATTGTAACTGAGGAAACCCTCCCTACGGATATGGCGGTTGATTACCTCCTTAAGAAGACGCTGGCGTCCGGAGGCTTTTTGCCCGGATATGAAGATGGCCCGTAAGTCAGCTGAATTGTAATGATTTATACTGTGGCGAAGTATCCGTATATCCTCATCGCGCCCTTCAAAGAGAAGCCCGTGGGGATTTTCAATATAGTGCTCCTTGGCAAGGAGCTTGGAAACCTCCCTTCGGATGATCCTCGCCACTATTTTCGGACTTTTCATTGGCTTTAGAAGCCTCTTCTGAATCCACTTGTCTACTTCAGAGTGATGGGAATCATCGATGATGAAAGGGATAAATACGATATCTTCGTTCATCACTTTACCCATCACATATCCGATTTCTGCCTGGACCCAAGGCGCGGAAATAGCCTCACGGGAGATGAAATAGACAAATATGTCGGATTTGTCTATATTTTTCCTTATTTCCTCCCAAAGGTCCTGCGACTCTTCAAAGGTGTACTCATCTACAATGGCGAGATTCTGGCCCAGTTCTTTCGCCACCTGGCGGATAAAGGGCTTCTGGACGCTACTATGTGAAAGAAATACTTTTTTCATGCTCGAATTGAGACAACCTGAGGAGATAGTGATGAGGAGACAGGGGCCGGTCGGGAAATGAAGTGTTGTTGTATACCTAATCTCTTGAGAGATGATTCCTGTGGCCGGCTCCTGTCTATGGGATATTCAGCGGCGCCAGGCGGTTAGGTCGGCGCGGAGGAGGAGGGCTCGGGCGCGAGGGTCAGGGAGAGAGGTGGAGGGAGCGAGCGGGAGGCCGTGGCGGAGCCAGCGGTCGAGGGTGCGGCAGTACCAGTCGCGGTGCGGACGGTCGATGCTCAGGGGATCGGCGGCGAGACGGTCGTGGATTATTTCCATGAGGCGGACGCGGTCGATGGAGGCGCCTCGGGCAAGGGCTTTCAAGGATACCGTGAGCCAGTCGTTGAGCGACGCACGGGTCTTGAATTCAATTCTGAATTCGGAGCCATCCGGTGTTTGGGAGTTATCTGAATAATTATGATTTTCGGTTATACCGCAGACAATCCTCTCCTGATGGTGTATAGTCCCTTTATCTTTATGGTCCGCGCTCTCCATCGCTACGAAACTTTGGAGGTGGTGCGCTCGATGAGGCGCGGATCAATGTCGAGGGTCCAGCGGAGGTACTGGCCGGCGGCAAGTCGGAGGGTGAAGACGGTGGCGCCGTCGGAGCGACGCATCTTGAGTATTTCACCCTCGTAGCCGGAATGGTCGCCGCCGATTACGCGCACTTCCTCCCCAACGGAGTAGGCTTCCATAGGATCAGATACGAGTTCGAGCGTCACATCTTCGGTGAATTGCTCGACCTGCATCTGGAAGCGGCGCATCTGCGCAGCCGGAATCACGCTGTAGTCGGCCCCGGGAGCGGCGGTGACGCGGTAGCACCAGGCGAGATGGCCGATGGTACGGAAGATTGCCGGGATTCTTTCGCGGCGTGTGCGGAAGAATACAAGGCCGGGGAGGTAGGGACGGCGGCGCATCACGAGGCGCTTCCCTACCCTTTCGCGTACCGGACGCTCGGGATAGAAGTAAGTTATGGAGTGTGAGGAGGATGTGCCGGCATCTTCAAGAGCTGTGCGCACTTCGTAGAAGTCCACGCCCTGACGGAGGCGCATCACGTACCAGCGCTCGGTCTGCGGCAGGATTTCTTCGGCTACGGCCGCTATGATTTCGCGACGCCTGGTCGCGCTGATTTCTTCTGCGGGAAGGAGGGAGAGGATTTCCCAGCCCGGAATGCCGGTGGCGAACGGGCGGAGATGTTCGGGAGGTATGCCCCGGG
>JAAVCH010000010.1 GCA_014802425.1 Bacteroides sp. | reverse complement strand
AAAACAGGTCTTCCATACATTCGCCTATCTCTTTCAATACTCAGACTCATAATTCTGTTTACCTTTGCACTGTCTCAGACACATTAATTCAGAACAATAAATGTTTAGCCTCAATGAAAAAGAACAGAATTAAAAAAATCCTGCTTATCTCAGCAAGTGTCTTCCTCTTTGGATTCATTATGCTCCTCCTTCCTTTCCGTAATCCCGTGGAAGGAGCATCCTCTTCCGATTACCATCCACGGTCTTTCTGGTATTATCCTTGGGGCTCATCGGTCACACATAAGGGTGTGGATATTTTCAAGAAGAAAGGTACTCCCGTGAGAACAGCTTATCCGATAGAGCTTGTGCTTTTCGCCGGAAAAATGCCGGGCAAAGGTGGTAATTGTGTGATTACTCTCGCTCCCGGCTGGAGACTCCATTATTACGCACACCTTGACGAGGTGAAAACCCATCCCCTCTCAATTGGAGGAACCATAGGTACTGTCGGAAACACCGGAAATGCTGCCAACACCCCATCCCACCTCCACTTCGGTTGCGCAACCATCTATCCCCGTCTTTGGGATATTGACGACACTCCTCATGGTTTCCGAAAATCTTTCTACCTTAACCCTATTCCACAGCTCAATAAAGCAAAATAAATATGAAGATAGCTCTTATCCAGCCCAAAATGAGAATGCGACCCATGGATACCACTCTGAAAACCCGTATGGCTCCCTCTCTTGGCTTGCTTACTGTAGCTAACATTATACGCGAGGGTAATGAAATTTCTATCCTGAATGAGAATATAGAGGATATCGACTTCTCATCTCTCTCTGCCGATATCGCCGGAATAACTGTCACGGTCGATACCCTACCGCGGGCGATTGAGATTTCCTCAATACTGCAGAAGAAAGGAATTAAGACCGTTGCCGGGGGGATTCACATCACCTCCTCCCCTGAAAGCACTGAATCTTATTTCGATTCTCTTTCGATAGGATTCGCTGAAAAGACCTGGCCTGACATCATCGAAGATTTTAGAAAGGGATGCTTAAAACCACGCTATTATTGCACCCGTCTTCTCCCTGAAGAAATCGTGGCCCCGGCTTATGATATGGTGGATTCATCCAAATATCTCTATGTGAATGTCATTTCTGCAAGCCGAGGATGTCCCTTCAAATGCGAGTTCTGCTATAACAGTTGCAGTAATATCCGTAATTCCTTTGTCAACAGACCAATTGAAGATGTAATTGATGACATTCGCAAGATTGGGAAACGACATGTCATGTTTATTGACGACAATTTCATTGGGAATCCTAAATGGACAAGGGAATTTCTGAAGAGAATCAAACCATTGCGTATAAAATGGCATGCCGCTGTCTCCGCCAATGTAGCCGACATCCCGGGACTCCTCGATGAGATGAAAGAAGCCGGATGCAGCGGGCTTTTCATTGGGTTCGAATCATTAAGCGAGGATGCCCTCAAAGGGGTCAGCAAAAGTCAAAACTCTGTAAAAAGATATGAGCGACTCGTAAAAGAGATTCACGACAGAGGAATTATAATAAACGCAAGTTTTGTCTTCGGTCTTGACGGTGACACCTCCGACACATTCCGCCATACTCTCAACTGGATTGTCAGAAACAAAATCGAAACCGTCACCTCTCACATTCTCACACCCTATCCCGGCACGAAACAACATCACGACATGATGAACGCCGGGCGCATAACTGACTTTGATTTACGAAACTACACTACTTCCGAAGTGGTATATAATCCTATCGGACTTTCCCCTTCCGAGCTCAAAAAAGGGTATGAGAATATTTATAAGGAAATATATTCCTGGAAAAATATTTTCCGCCGTCTTCCCAAACATCAGAAAACGGCATACCTCCTTTTCAATATTTTCTACAGGAAGTATGGGAAAATGACCGAAAAGATATGTCGTGCTCTAAGTTATCGGCAAATCGGCACTATATGCGAGAACTTTGCAATCCACCCCAAGCCCCAACAATCGCGTTGACTCACCGGGAAGGTCCCACTGGTAGGGTGCTCACTCCTGACTTCGTCACTTTTATGAGCCTCAAAATAACTATGCTTGATTTTCAACAAGGTACAACAATTATAGGGTGATTTAGGGTGACGCAAGGAGAATTTTTGTATCTTAGCGGTATGTTTGTCAGCAAGAAAAAATCGTTCAGGTAGTACAAGTGTCGTAGTCGTTGCCAAACACGGTGGCAGGTTCAAGGTGCTTCACACCGTGGGCATAGGTCATGAGGAGGGTGAGAATGAGCAACTATGTGTTCAGGGACGCATATGGATCAAGAGGCACTTGGGCATACAGGAGCTCGACTTTGAAGAACCTGATTTAAAGGAATTGGAACGTAAGAACTCCGGGAAAGTCCTTGATAACGTTGAAAGCATATTGCTGAATGGAGCTAAACTGATTCTCGACAAGGNATTTGATTCAGCTGGCTTTGACCGGGTTGGAGATGATGTTTTACGTCATCTGGTAATATCAAGGTTATGTGAGCCTATGAGTAAGATGGNACCCGCCGATTATCCGAAGACTCACTTTGACGGGGATATTAATCTGAGCAGGATCTATCGCTATATGGACAAGCTCTACAATACTGAGCAGGATACTGTACAGCGCATCAGCGTGGAACATACGTTCTCCGTGCTGGGAGGCAGAGTGNAGATGCTGTTTTATGATGTCACATCATTATACTTTGGGAGTTTTCGGGAAGATGGGCTTCGCTCTCCAGGTGACGCAATGACGAAGTCAGGTGTGGCCGCCGCAGAGCAGGTGATCGCATACCTTAAGGATGGCTGGAACAAGTACCAGGTGAACAAGTAAGCATCGGCTAAGATTTTACGACATATGAAATCGGCGCGGATTATGAGAATCCGCGCCGATTTCTCTTTCATTCCGTTTCCAATTCCGATTGAAATGAAAAACGGCCCTTATGGATAAGAGCCGTAAATTAGTAATGGTGTTCCGGTGCCTGTTGTCAGATGCCGCAGAGGCGCATGAATTCGGCGCGAAGGGAGGGGTCGTCGGTGAAACGGCCTGTATAGTCGAATGTGACCGTGGAGGCATCCTGCTTCTCCACTCCACGCATCTTCATGCACAGGTGTTCCGCCTCACAGGCCACGATTATCCCCTTGTTGGGGAGAGCTTCGTCGAGGAGGCCGCAAACCTGGGCCGTCAGACGTTCCTGTACCTGCAGGCGCCGGGCGAAATTGTCGACGATGCGGGCAAGCTTGGAGAGCCCGATCATCTTGCCGTCGGGGATGTATCCCACGCATATCTTTCCGAAGAAGGGGAGGATATGGTGCTCGCACATGCTGTAGAACTCTATATCCTTGACAATCACTATCCGGGAGCCGCCATGCTCGAAGATGGCCTGGCAGGCGATGGCAAGCGGGTCCTCGCGGTAGCCCTGAGTGATGTCGATAATTGCTTTTGCGGCACGCTCGGGGGTCTTCTTCAGGCCCTCGCGATCCGGGTCTTCACCCACCAGACGAAGTATTTCACGATAATGACGGGCTATCTCAGCTGTCAGTTCAGGATCATGTGTTTCTTTTCTTGCCATAATTCAGGTAATGTCTAATCATCATCGTACCACTACAATCTGGCACTTTACGACTCTCATTTCATCGGCGAAATTCGGGAAGCTCCTGCGCAGTTCGGCGAGTGCGTCGGCGGCNTCGGCGGCGGTGCGGAAGTTGCCGACACGTGTGTACCAGTTAGGTGCCGACGAGAAGGTGTAGATCTGTCCGCGGTATTTGGGGAAACGCGCCGTGATGGCATTGCCGCGTGCCTTTGCGCGGGCTTCGAGCGTGGCCTGGTTGCGGCCGTCGCTGAATACCTGTATCCTGTATCCCGCCAGTTTGTTGATACCGGGCCTGAGAGCTGACTGACGCTTGGTCGCGACGGTCTTCTTATGTGCCGTCGGGGGAGTCAGCACCTTTTCCATAAGGTNGCTNTCGATGAGTATCTCCACATTCCCGTTGCTCGACTCCACGATGCGCTCGATCGGGTTAAGGTGTTCGGAGGCGACGGAGTCGGCCGACTCCGCTTCGGGCTCCTGCGCCCGGACGGGAGAGAANGCGGAAAATGCTAACACGGCTGCGAGAGCCCGGCAGAAATGGCGTCTCAGGAGGAACTGTCTCATCTTGCGTCAGAAGAAAATGCTTTAGGAGAAAAGATTTGATGTGAATATGTGCCCGGCCGGCGCCGGGCCGGTCAGGCACATGTTCTTTCACGTTTGAAGTATCGTGGCTGAGATCAGTCGAAAGCCTCGATGATGCCCATGAAGGAATCCGCGTCGAGGGCTGCGCCGCCGATAAGGCCGCCGTCCACGTCAGGCTTTGCGAAAAGCTCCTTGGCGTTGGAGGGCTTGCAGCTGCCGCCATAGAGGATGGAAGTGTTGTCGGCGATTTCCTTGCCGTACTTGTCCTCGATTACCTTGCGGATGTGGGCGTGCATGTCCTCGGCCTGGTCGGCTGTGGCGGTCTTGCCTGTGCCGATGGCCCATACGGGTTCGTAGGCGATTACGATCTTGGAGAAGGCTTCGGGCGAAAGGGAGAAGAGGGCTTCCACCTGAGAGGCCACTACGTCGTTGAATGTGCCGTTCTCGCGCTCCTCAAGCACTTCGCCCACGCAGAAGATGGGAGTCAGGCCATGTTCAAGAGCCTTCTGGGTCTTGGCGAGAAGCTGTTCGTTGGTTTCGCCGAAGTACTGACGACGCTCGCTGTGGCCGAGGATTACGTGGCTTGCGCCGGTGGACTTCACCATTGCTGCGGAAACCTCGCCGGTGTAGGCGCCCTTTTCGTGCTCAGAGCAGTTTTCGGCACCGAGGCCCATGAGGTCCTTGTCGATTACCGCATTTACGGATGTGAGGTGGGTGAAGGGCACGCAGATCACCACTTCACAGTTCTTTTCCTTACCTTCGAGACGAGAGTTGATCTGATCGGCAAGCTCGATACCTTCTTCGACAGTGGTATTCATCTTCCAGTTGCCGGCTACGATGTTTTTTCTCATTTTGATAAAAGTTAGTATATAACGTATTCTCCGATTGAGACGAGCGTGTGGACTGTGGCACAAGCTGACATATTCACACGTCCATATTGAATATGCAAAATTACTAAATTATTTTGTCTTATGCAATTCTGAATGCGCTCCCGATGCCGAATCGGCCGCCGGCGACCCGGCGGAAGGCNCAAGGTCGGCCGGNACACGCTTCGACAGGAGCGAGCTGGCGAGCACCATCACTCCAAGCGCCAGGAAGGCCCAGGCCGTGGAATGCATCACGTTGCCGATGCCCACAAGCGGCGACACTATGGCGCCGAACACATATCCCGCAAGACCAAGCAGGGCGGAAGCGCCGCCGGCGTTTGCCCGGCCTTCATTCATGGCCAGGGTATTGCTGACAGTGAATATCATACCCAGGCAGAACAGCAGGCACACCATCGGAATTTCGTAGGCCCAGAACGAATCGCCCCAGCGCAGCATGGCGAATTCCACCAAGGTCAGCGCCATGACCCCGATTCCACCGACAAAAGCCGCACGCTTAAGCACCTTGAAACGNANCGCCAGCATCGACCCGGCCGCTACGAAGACGGCGTTGGCGCCCATGATGCAGCCGAACACCACCTGCGAGTACTTGAAATGTGTCTGCACTATAAAAGGGGCCGAGGATATGTAGGCGAAAAGAAATCCGAGGGCTGTCCCCTTGAGCAGCACGTGGATCATGAACCGGCGGTTGCGGGCCAGCTGGCCGTAGCGTCCGAATGTGGAGAGCAGGCTGCCGGTGCTTCTGCGGGATTTGGGAAGCGACTCCTTAAGCTTGGGAGAGAATGCCAGAAGAGCCGTGGCGAATATGGCCAGTGCCCAGAAAGTGCCTTTCCATGTGAACGCATCCGAAATGAATCCTCCGATTACGGGGGCCGATGCAGGCGCGATTCCATTTATCGCNCCGATGATGGCCATGGTCTTGGCAAGCATCCGGCCGCCATAGAAATCGGCGGGAATGGTNCGGGCGAGGAAGTAACCTCCCGAGGCGCCGANNCCTTGGAACAGTCGGCACCATATAAAGAAGTGTATGGTGGGGGANTAGATGCTGACTATGCAGGCCACGATGAAGATGATGATCGTCACGACCAGTACGGGCTTGCGTCCGTACTTGGCGCTGACCGGCCCGAGGATGACCTCGCCCAGTCCGAGGCCAATCATGCCGAATGTCAGACCCAGCTGCACGGTAGGGGCCTGGCAATGGAAGAAATCGCACATCGATGGGAGCGACGGCAGATACATATCGTTGACAAACGAACCGAACGCGCTCAATCCGGCAAGATAAATCACCAGAAAGACGAAGTTCACGCCCGCTCCTCCCGGAGCGGTGCTTTCAGTCCCATTATGGGAGGCACCCCTTGGAGCAGAACCGGTGGAGGAGGGGCCGNTAGTGGANNGGCNGATNNTGGAATNAGTCATANTCANNTTTACTATNATATAANNNTATATAATATATACTGTAAATGCCGGGATTAACTTAATTGTTTTCTTTAGAACTTTTCTTTGCAATTAGTGTTATAAGGATAGAAATACTCTTAATTACTATAAAAAACACACAGTTATGAAAAAGATAGTTCTTTTAGGACTCGCAGTCCTGGCCGGCGTCGGAACAATGAGCGCCCGTCCGAAGACCCAGAAAGTGATGAAGGATGTGGGCAATGGAGTGGATCAGGTCGTAGACTTCGTATCGCAGCCCTATGTGCTCAATAATCCCAACAACAGGTCTTATTTCGGCCTCCGTCTGTCCGGCGAATCATCCATTCCCGGCACCGTAGGATACGGCAATATCCGTGAAAAGATGTTTGACGCAGGTGCGGGTATCAGCGTCGGAGCCATCTACAACCAGCCTATCGTGGCCAACTTCTATGTAGAGCCCGGAGTGGAGTTCTACTATGACACCCAGAAATTCAACATTGAAGACGACACCATGCAGGACGCCCACTGGAAGAGCCGCTCGACACGTTCGTTCGGTATGCGCGTTCCCGTGATGCTCGGCTACCACTTCGATTTCTCTCCGAAATGGAACATCGCGGTCTTCACGGGTCCCGTCCTCAAGGTGGGATTCTCCAACGACTACTACCTCACCACCGAAACACGCTACGATTCTGACGGAGTAGCCTACCGCGACCACTCCTCGGGCACGATGTATGACAAGTCCAATCCTGTGGATCTCTCACAGCGCCGTGTCGANGTGGCCTGGAGAATCGGTATCGGCACCAACTTCCTTGACCACTATTACATCGGCGTGAGCGGCGACCTCGGCATGATCAACCANATCAAGAGCTCCAACAACGGTGCATACACAATGCACAACAACCTCTTCCAGTTTACCCTCGGCTATAATTTCTAAGCCGGACGGNTCTACGCTCCNTCCTCGACTGAATTATTGAAAAATCTGCCTTGGCGGCGTACCNTTANANATGGTGCGTCGCCATTATACTGTTAAATTTATTTAATACTTGGACAGTGGGATGTCCTCCTTTTTGTGTNCCACGNAAATCGGTATTAGCTTTGCACTCCGAATGAACAGAATAGAAGAAGAAATATCCACCGTCAGGGTGATGATCGAAATCTATTGCCTCCATCATGAAGGGANCCGCGAAATGTGTGCCGGCTGCCGTGAACTCATGGACTATTGCGAGGCACGCCTCCGGCATTGCCCGCACGGGGAATCGAAAACCACCTGCCGCCAATGCGCNATCCATTGCTATCGGCCTGACATGAAGGAGCGCATATGCCGGGTGATGCGTTACTCGGGTCCACGGATGATGATTTACAGTCCCGGCCGGGCGCTGCGGCATATATATCGTGAAGCCCGGCACCGATTTGCTTTTATGAACACAAGCCTTAAACAAAAACATAAAACATAAGCCTGATGAAGACAGATGGTGTTAAACTTGTCCTGGTGACGTTAATCGTGGTATGCCTGGGTTGCATTGGTGTCGCCGGGATGATACTTGTAGCCGACACGATAGTCGATACATTGTGGTATACGGTCATAATAGCCCTTGTCTCATTGGTGGCCGGAGCGATTGTCGCCTCGCGCATGGAGGGGCTGACCGAGCTATCAAACCGTTTCGCCAATTTCGGAATTGCGGCAGTCGGAATCTTCATCCTGTTGTTCGCAGGTGTGGCGGCGGTCAATTACTCTACCGCCGAATTCGATGTGCTCGGCGAGAGGGCTTCTGTGACGGTGACCCGCAAGTTTACCGAGACAAAACACCATACGTACCGTAACGGACGCCACGGATATACACGTGGCGCACCGTATAAAGTCTACTGTCTTGAGCTTGACCTCCCCACAGTCGGAGAGCGGAAATTCGAGACCTTTAAAAGCAACTACGACCAGGTGTCAACGGGCGACACTGTCACCATAGGCATTTCACGCGGCTGCTTAGGCATGCGCGTGGTCAATTCCGCCTCAATCCGACCGCTTCATCCGCGAAAACCGAAATNGCGCCGGCGCTGCCGATTCTTCGGTACCACACCTGATTGAAACTTCCTGCCGGAGCGGGGTTTCCGGAGCGGGGGACGGGGCTGGTTGAATATGTGCGTGAATCCGGTGTATCAGCCTATGTGCATAGATGCCGGGCATTTGCATATGTGGATAATTATTGTTATCTTAGCGATTAATGCAGACATACANTATGAACGAAGACATGAAGGAGAGCGGGGAGTGGGGAGTGCTGTTTGACCTCGACGGAGTGTTGGTGGACAGCGAGCGCGAATATACCCGCATATGGGAGCGAATCGGGAGGGATTTCCCTACCGGCTACGATGATTTCGCCATNNGCATAAAGGGCACCACCCTTGACAACATACTCTCCACCTATTTCCCTGACCCTGAGACGCGGGAGCGCGTCATCGCACGGCTCTACGATGAAGAGGCGCGNATGGTNTATGCCTACTGCCGGGGAGCGAGGGAACTGCTTGAGGACCTGAAGGCCAACGGTATNCCCGTGGCTCTGTTCACCAGCTCCAACTCCTACAAAATGGAGCATCTCTACCGTGACATACCTGAAATCAAGGATTATTTCGACGAAATAGTGCTCGGCGACCGGGTGAGCCGCTCAAAGCCTGATCCTGAAGGCTACCTACTCGCAGCCAGGCGTCTTGGCCTTCCGGCCGGCAAATGGGTTGTGGTGGAGGATTCGCTTCAGGGAGTCAAGGCCGGAAAGGCTTCGGGGGGCCGGGTGCTCGGAGTGGCCGGAACTCTCGCCTCGGACACACTCGCACCGCACTGCGACTTTGTGGTCTCCTCGCTGGAGGGGATGACGGCGGCGAAGTTGCGTAATCTTATCATCAATGAATAGATATCANATCATCACTAATAAATAGATATGGCCGGAAACATACCTTTGGCAGAACGCATGCGTCCGTCTACGCTTGACGGCTATATCGGACAGCGGCACCTCGTGGGGCCCGGTGGAGTGATACGCAACATGATCGAGACGGGACGCATCAATTCATTCATACTCTGGGGACCTCCCGGGGTGGGAAAGACCACGCTCGCCCGCATCATAGCCAACACGACCGAAGCCGAATTCTACACCCTCAGTGCGGTCACTTCCGGAGTGAAGGATGTGCGTGAGGTCATCGACCGGTGCGAGAAGGCGGCCCAGAGTGTATTCTCNAAAGCTCGACCCATCCTTTTCATCGACGAAATCCACCGTTTCAATAAATCGCAGCAGGACTCGCTCCTCGGAGCTGTAGAAAAAGGGGTGCTTACCCTCATCGGCGCCACGACGGAGAATCCCTCGTTCGAGGTGATACGCCCGTTGCTTTCACGGGCTCAGGTATATACACTGAAGTCGCTTGACGTCGACGACCTCCGGCATCTGCTCAACGAGGCAGTCTCAAAGGATCCGGTGCTCGTGGAGCGCGGAGTAGAGGTGAAGGGGACCGACGCGCTGTTCCGTTTTTCGGGGGGCGACGCCCGGAAACTCCTCAACATCCTTGACCTCATCGAGCAGTCGACCCCGCCGGGAGAGAAAGTGGTGATCGATGATCCGATAGTGATCGACCGGCTGCAGGAGAACCCTGCGGCCTACGACCGCAACGGCGAGATGCACTATGACATAATCTCGGCCTTCATAAAGTCGGTCAGGGGTTCCGACCCCGATGCCGCGCTTTACTGGATGGCGCGGATGGTGGCCGGGGGGGAGGACCCTGCCTTCATAGCGCGGCGCCTGGTGATACTGGCAGCCGAGGACATAGGCCTTGCCAACCCCAACGCCCTGCTTCTGGCCAACGCCACCTTCGACGCCCTTCAGAAAATCGGATGGCCCGAGGGGAGGATACTCCTTGGGGCATGCACCGTATATCTGGCCACTTCCCCAAAAAGCAATACGGCATACGTCGGGATAGCCAACGCGCTTGACGAAGTGGCGAGGTCGGGCAACCTTCCCGTGCCGCTTCACCTGCGTAACGCGCCCACCAAGCTCATGAAGGACCTCGGCTACCATGAGGGGTATAAATACGCCCATGACTATGCCGGAGGTTATGCCGACCAGCTCTATCTCCCCGAGGAAATCAAGGGGAAGAAATTCTGGTTTGCCGGCAATAATCCGCAGGAGGCCAAAATGCAGCAGCGCATGGACGAAATGCGCCGCAACGCCCGGCCCGAACCTGAAAAAGACTCTCATCCATGATAGAAAAAGTAGACCTCAGACTCTCTCCGGGTGATGCCGCCGACCCTGAGACGGTGAAACGCTATGCCTCAAAGGCACTTGGCCTCCGCCCGGAGGCGGTCAATGACGTGCGCACCGTCCGGAAATCCATCGATGCGCGAAAGCGCGACATCATAGTCAACCTCACGGTCAATGTGGCGTATGGCGAGAACACGAGTGCCGTTCAGCCGCATCAGGAGGTGGAGTTCCGTATGGTGCCCGACGATGCGGAACGCATCGTCATCGTCGGTGCCGGTCCTGCCGGGCTTTTCGCCGCCCTGCGTGCGATAGAGCACGGCATGCGCCCCATCGTGCTTGAGCGGGGACATGACGTCGACACCCGCAGACTGGATATAGCCCGGCTTAACCGCACCGGAGAAGTCGATCCTGACTCCAACTACTGTTTCGGCGAGGGGGGCGCCGGCACATTCTCAGACGGAAAGCTCCACACCCGCTCCAGAAAGCGCGGGGACAATGACGCGGTAATGGCGCTGCTCGTGCAGTTCGGCGCGAAGGAAGAGATCCTCAGCGACTCGCATCCGCATATCGGCAGCGACAGGCTTCCCGCCATCATCAGGAACATCCGTGAAAAAATACGTGAGTGCGGGGGAGAGGTGCGTTTCTCCACCCGTGCCGAAGAACTGATCATCACGCAGGATGGCGACGGTGTACGCCGTGCGGCCGGCGTGGTGACCTCCACCGGAGAGAGGATACTTGGCCGGGTGATACTGGCTACAGGGCATTCGGCGCGTGACTTCATCCGCCGGCTGCACTCGCAGGGAGTCGATATGGAGGCCAAAGGGTTTGCAATGGGGGTGCGACTGGAGCATCCCGCCGCATTGATCGACCGTATCCAGTACCATAACCCCGAGGGAAAGGGAGAGTATCTTCCGGCGGCCGAGTATAATTTCGTCACTCAGGCCGACGGGCGCGGAGTCTACAGCTTCTGCATGTGCCCGGGTGGCGTGGTGGTGCCCGCCGTGTCGGCTCCCGGCGAGGGGGTGGTCAACGGTATGTCGGCATCCGGACGCAGCGGCCGGTGGAGCAATTCCGGGATGGTGGTGGAGATACGCCCCGGCGATTTCCCGGAATATGCTGACGAGGGGGTGTTTGAGCTCATGCGGCTTCAGGAGGACGTGGAGAAACGTTTCTTCCGTGCGGCCGATGGGACTCTGAAGGCTCCCGCACAGCGGATGTATGATTTCGTCAAGGGGCGCCTGTCGGGTTCGCTACCCCCGTCATCCTATCCTCCTGGACTCCTGTCGAGCCGGGTCGACACCCTGCTCCCCGACTTCATATCCCGCCGCCTTCAGAAGGGGTTTGAGGACTTCGGACGCAAATCCAGAGGCTTCCTTACCAACGAGGCCGCCGTCATCGGCCTGGAAAGCCGCACGAGCTCGCCCGTGAGGCTCCCGCGTGACCGCGAGACATTGTGCCACACCGGCATCCGCGACCTGTATCCGGCGGGCGAGGGAGCGGGATATGCCGGCGGGATAGTTTCGGCGGCCGTCGACGGGCGCCGATGCGCGGATGCAATTGCAGACCTCAAAAAATAGTTGTATCTTTGCAGGATAAGTTGCTACCGGTCATTTTTTGAAAGACACTTAATTTTGAAGTATACTGATGAGTGTAATACTTAATATAGAGACGAGCAGCGAGATCTGTTCGGTGGCTGTGAGCGTCGACGGTACGGTCGACTTCCATATCGAGTCCGATGAAGCCATGCAGCATTCCCGCGCACTCGCCGACTACGTGGAAAAAGCCCTCAGCCACATAGCCCGGCGGGAGATGCCCCTTGACGCCGTGGCCGTAAGTCTCGGCCCGGGCAGTTATACAGGGCTCCGGATCGGTCTTTCACTTGCGAAGGGACTGTGCTTTGCCCGGGAAATCCCCCTGATAGGGCTGTCCACGCTTGAAATAATGGCGGTAAAGGGGATGTTCGCCTGTCATGACTCCGAGGGCGACGATCTCCTTGTGCCTCTCATCGACGCACGCAGAATGGAGGTCTACACCGCTGTCTATGACTTTGCCCTCCGGCCCGTACTTCCGCCTCAGCCCATGATACTCGATGAGGCGTCCTTCCGCGACATTGAGCCGGGGCGCAGGATGCTGTTCATAGGCAACGGCGTCACCAAAGCCAAGGAGCTTCTTGCCTCCGACCGCTCCGTATTCCTCTCCGCCCGCATGCCTGTGGCGATGGACATGGTGGCATTGGCCGAACGTGCCTTCCGCAATTCGGATTTCGTGGATCCGGCCTACGTGGTGCCCCTATATCTCAAGGAATATCAGGCTTCAACCCCGAAAAACAAAGTGCTCCGCGAGAACGCGGCCGCCAGGTAGCGGCAAGGCTTCCGCTCCGCCGGAGCATAACCCTATTAAATCCGCGAGGAACATACTTTAAACGACTCAGATGACAGACTCACTGCTAATTAACGACAAATACAAGTTCATACCCTATAACACGGGCATGCCCCAGATGCCGCTGCCTGAATACGGACGCAATATCCAGAACATGGTGGATTACTGCGTCGAGATTCCCGATCCGGAGGAGCGGCGTGTGTGCGCCTACGGCATCGTGGAGGTGATGCGCACCCTTTTCCCCCAGAATATAGGAGAGAAAGGGGATATGAAGAAATTCTGGGACCATCTCAATATAATGGCCCGCTTTGAGCTGGACATAGACTTCCCATGTGAGGTGGTGACGGCCGACAGCATAAATCCGAAACCCGACCGAATCCCTTATGGAAAGTCACCCATACGCTACCGCCATTACGGACGCAGCCTTGAGAACATCATAAAGCAGGTGGCAGACATGGAGGAGTGTGAGGAGCGCGACCGCCTCATCTCCATGATAGCCCATCAGATGAAGAAACTCATGCTGGCCCATAATCCCGAGGGGGTCGACAACAGCAAGATTCTACGTGACTTATATGACTACTCGGAGGGGAAGATCAGTCTTGACCCGGCTACATTCGTGCTCCACGATTACACCGACGTCACGCCTGTAAAGGGAAAGAAAGCGCGTAAAAAACGTAAAAACTGACCATTGCCATGTCCACATTTATAGTAGAGGGGGGCCATAAGCTCAGCGGAACCATAAGGGTGCAGGGCGCCAAGAACGAGGCGCTTGAGGTGATATGCGCGACATTGCTCACGCCGGAGCCTGTGGAGATTTCCAATATCCCCGACATCCTCGACGTGCGGAACCTCATCGGCCTGTTGGCCGACATGGGGGTCAAGATCAGATTCCCGGAGAAGAACAAGTGCATCTTTCAGGCCGATGAACTCAACCTGGACTACATCCACACGGAGGCTTACCGCAAGAAAGCGTCATCGTTGCGGGGATCGGTGATGATAATCGGCCCGCTTCTGGCCCGCTTCGGATCCGCCGTGCTCCCCAAGCCGGGAGGCGACAAAATAGGGCGCCGTCGACTCGACACCCATTTTCTCGGCATGATGAAGCTGGGGGCCGACTTCGAGTATGATTCAGAAAACCGCCTTTACAAGATTTCGGCGCCCGAGGGGCTTCACGGCGTCTATATGCTGCTCGACGAGGCCTCCGTCACCGGCACCGCCAATCTGGTGATGACCGCAGTGACGGCCAAGGGCACCACCACCATCTACAACGCCGCCTGCGAACCTTATGTGCAGCAATTATGCCGGATGCTCGTGGCTATGGGCGCCAGAATCGAGGGAATCGGTTCAAATCTCCTCACGGTCGAGGGCGTCGAAAGACTTCACGGCGCCTCCCACCGCTGCCTTCCCGACATGATTGAAGTGGGGAGTTTCATAGGGATGGCCGCCATGACGGGAAGCGATGTGGTGCTCAAGGACGTCAGCGTAGATGATCTGGGCATAATGCCCGAGATGTTCCGTCGGCTTGGCGTGAAATTTACCTTCGAGGGTGACGACATCCACGTCAACCAGAGTGAAATCTACGAAGTGGACACATTCATCGACGGAGGCATCATGACCTTTTCCGATGCTCCCTGGCCGGGACTTTCGCCCGACCTGCTAAGTATTTTCCTTGTCGTCGCAACCCAAGCCCGAGGTAGTGTGTTGATACATCAGAAGATGTTTGAATCCCGCCTTTTCTTCGTCGATAAGCTCATCGACATGGGAGCCCGCATCATCCTTTGCGACCCGCATCGCGCCGCAGTGATCGGCAGCGGACGCTTCCAGTCGATGCACGGCACCGTCATGGTGTCGCCCGACATCCGCGCAGGAATCGCCATGCTTATCGCGGCGCTCGGCTCCAAGGGCACCAGCCGCATCCACAACATCGACCAGATCGACCGTGGCTATGAAAACATAGAGGAACGCCTCCGCAGCCTCGGCGCCCATATCATCAGGGTGGCCGACTGAGGGCCGGAATCAGTTAAAGCATTTTCCGATGTCAAGGACATGATAACGAAAGAGGAAATAATAGAAGTAGGAAAATTCCTGAAACCCCACGGACTGAAGGGGGAGCTCAACATAGTGACCGAATACGAGCACGGTATCCTTGAACAGGACTATCCGCTGATAGTGGAGATGGAGGGCATCTATGTGCCTTTTTACGCCAGTGGCGTGCGTCCTAAAGGTCAGTTCGGCTCACTCGTGCTTCTCGAAGGGGTCGGTTCGGAAGAGGAGGCCCGCAGGTTTGTCAACCATATCGTCTACATGCGCCGTCGGGATGTGGCGGAATACCTTGAGGTGGAGGAAGAGGAACTGGAACTCGCCGAAGACTTCATAGGCTACGAAGTGGTCGACGACGAGGCCGGCGTGCTCGGTGTGCTTGAAGGATTCGACGACTCCACGCAGAATGTGCTCATGCTCATCAGGCGGGCAGACGGCTCGGAACTCATGGTGCCGTTTGCCGAGGAATTCATCACTGAGGCGGAGCATTTCGACGACGGAGGCGGACGCCTTCATGTCAGCCTCCCCGAAGGAATGGTCGACCTCAACTGAACCACGCGCCGCAGTCACTTTAAGTATAATTTAAACGAGAATACCATGGCAGACAATATGCAATATGACGAGGACCTCGCCATCAAGTACATAAGGAACTACGTAGGAGAGGAAATCAGCGCCCAGTGGAGCGATGACGAAATCCTCTATGTGACGGATATCATATGGGACTACTATGAGCGCAACGGCAACCTGCGCTTCTCTCCGGCCGTGACCGAAGAAGAGCTTACCGGCCTCGACAAGCTCGTGGCTTTCGTAAAGAAAGAACTCAAAAACGACAAGTACCTTGTCATGGACCCCAAGGATGTGGACATGATCGTGAAGGGAGAGCTCGCCTATGAAGAATCTCTGGAAGATGTGGATGAAGACTGACAGCATTTTTATACGTATGCGCAGACTGGCGGCTGCAGTGGCCGTCGGTCTTGCGACGGTCGTCCCTTCGGTAGCGGCGGATAAGAACGCGGTGCCTCTCGAAGAGATGAACTTCGCCGAACTCGTCAATTCGGTCGATCCCGGCAAGCAGGTCGACCTCGTACGCCAGTTTCAGGAGCGCGAGGCTTCGAACGTGCTCCTGAAGAACCGGGCCATTTCCGACAACAAGAACATCACCATCGACGCCATACGCAACCGTGAGGTGCTTGTGGTGACGATTCCGGCCCACGACCTTTTCGGTCCCAACAGTACGGAACTCGTGCATGGAGCCAACAAATACCTCGATCCGTTCAAGCGCTACCTTAAGGAACCTGACATGTTCAGGGTGCTGATAGTGATGCACACCGACAACACCGGCTCCGAGGCATATCGCGAGGACATCACGATGAAGCGTGCCGAGGCCGTATTCGAATGGTTTGAGAACGCCGGCTGCAACACCGACTTTCTCTTTCCCTTCGCCATGAGCGACGATATCCCTCTGGTGCCCAATGACTCCTTTAACAACCGCGACCGCAACCGCCGCCTCGAAATCTTCCTTGTCCCCGGCGAGCAGATGGTGGAGATGGCTAAGAAAGGACGCATCGCCTTATAAGGGACACTTACCCCATATCTCTTCAATATGACCGAACAACCCAAGACCCCGTATTATATAGTCTACGAAGATAAACTCCGGCGCAACATGGAAGTCCTCAAGGACGTAGAGCGCCGCTCGGGCGTGAAGATAATCATGGCGTTCAAGGCCAACGCCCTGTGGAAGACATTTCCCGTCATCAAGGAATATTTCTCCGCATCCACGGCCTCATCGCTCAATGAAATGAAGCTCTCGCTCGATTATCTCGGAAATGATGTCCACGCCTATTGCCCTGTCTATACGGAGGAGACGTTTCCTCAGTTCCTCGAGGGCTGCACCCACATCACGTTCAACAGCGTGGCGCAGTTTGAGAAATTCTATCCGCAGATAAAGGCCTACAACGAGGCACATGCCTCCGAAGGACGCCACGTATCGGCCGGCCTCCGCGTCAACCCCAGATGCAGCGTCATCGAGACCGACATCTACAATCCGTGTCTTCCGGGAAGCCGTTTCGGTGTCGACGCGGCCGACCTTAAGGAACTCCCCGAGGGGCTTGAAGGACTGCATTTCCATGCCCTTTGCGAATCCACGAGCTATGACCTCGAAAAGGTGCTCGACGCCCTGGAGGAACAGTTCGGGCCGTATCTCGACAAGGTGAAATGGCTCAACATGGGGGGAGGCCATCTCATCACCCGTGAGGGATACGACAAAGAGCACTTCATACATCTTGCCGAAGAGCTCCGCCGCCGCCACCCCGGCCTTGAAATCATCATCGAGCCGGGGAGCGCCTTCACATGGCAGACCGGCGACTTGAAGACCAAGGTGCTCGATGTGGTGGAAAACTCCGGAGTCAAGACCGCCATAATCGACGCCTCCTTTGCCTGCCATATGCCCGACTGCCTTGAAATGCCGTATAAACCCGCGATTGAAGAGGCTGTTCCCGATGATTCCGCTCCGGTGGCAGGGGAGACATCCTATAGGCTTGGAGGAAATTCCTGCCTCAGCGGCGACTTCGTGGGCGACTGGCGCTTCGCCTCCCCCCTGAGGGCCGGCGACGAACTAACGCTCAAGGACATGAACCATTACACCACGGTAAAGACCAATATGTTCAACGGCATACAGCATCCCTCCATGTGGCTCCGGACTACGGACGGCGGCATGACCAAACTCCGGGAGTTCACTTACGAGGATTACCGTGACCGGATGGACTGACGTTTCGTCCGGAATCCATAAAATAATCGCATCCACGACTGCGTTTACTTATATCAAGTGCCTGTGAAGTCCGGCATCGGAATCCTGACTCCGGGATGTGACGGGTATTTAGGGTGACGCTTCACCATCGAGGCGCATCAGCACATAACAATACTTAATAATCATGAACAGCTATAACTCTTTCAAGTCCATGCTCCTTGCCGGCACACTGCTTCTCTCCGCCGGCTCAGCCTTCGGATGGGGACAGAAAGGACATGACGTCACTGCGGCAATCGCCGAGAAACATCTCACGAAGGCCGCTCAGGACAGCGTGAAAAAAATCCTGAAGGGAAAATCCCTCGTATATTACGCCAACTGGCCCGACAATGCCGCCCATACCGATGAATACGCCTTCTCCAAGACATGGCATTACAAGAACATCGATGCCGACCAGACCTATGAGTCGGCTCCGAATATCCCGGAGGGCAACATCATATCCGCCATCAACCAACAGGCCGCCATACTTGACAATCCCCGCTCTACGGAACATGAGAAGTGGCTGGCTCTCGTATTCGTGACCCATTTCATGGGCGACCTCCATCAGCCCATGCATATGGGACGCGCCGTGGACCGTGGCGGCAACAACCATAAAATAAAGTATTTCGGCGGCGACACCAACCTGCATTCAATCTGGGACAGCAAGCTCGTGGAAAGCGCCCACAAATGGGGTTACACCGAATGGGTGGAGCAGATCGACCGTACCGGCTGCGCGGAGCGCTGCGCGATACTCGCCCAGGGAAATCCCGACAAGTGGGGCAAGGAGACCTACGAAATCGCAAAGCAGGTCTATGAACAGACTCCCGAAGGCACAAACGTAGGTTTCGACTACATAGCCGAGTGGACGCCCGTGATCGAGAACCAGTTCCTACGCGGAGGCCTCCGTCTCGCCGACCTGCTCAACTCCATCTTCGATTCCGAGTACGTGCAGAAAAACACCGTAATAGCTCCCAAGAACACCAAACCCGGCTGCTGCGATGGCACGGAGGCTTCCGCAGTGCCCCTGGAGGCTGATAAATGAGCAACGGACTGCCACCACTGAATCTTCCGCCTGCCGACCTGAGGCTCCGCACGGAGGGTGATACGGTGAAAGTCTATGACCCGCTGAGGGACAAATACGTGGTGCTGACGCCGGAGGAATTCGTGCGTCAGCACTTCACGTCCTATCTCATCCATACCCTCCATTACCCTAAATCGATAATGGCCAATGAAGTGGGCCTGGACCTCAACGGGACGAAGAAGCGATGTGACACGGTCGTGTTCGGACTCGACGGAAGCCCTAGGGTGATAGTGGAATACAAGGCTCCCGGAGTCAGCATAACGCAGGATGTCTTCGATCAGATAGTGCGCTACAACATGCGGCTCAAGGCGAGGTACCTCATCGTCTCCAACGGGCTACGCCATTACTGCTGCATCAACGATTACGCGCATGACCGCTACCACTTCATACCCCGTATCCCCGATTACTCCGAAACCTTCCCTTTCTCCGGAAATTAGCGCCGTCGCCTCTTCCTCATTTCCGGGCCATAACCATTAAGATATGGAAGCACAATACAATTATCTTGACCTGCTTAACCCGCAGCAGCGTGACGCTGTGGTGTATAAGGACGGTCCGGCTCTCGTGATAGCGGGTGCCGGATCGGGTAAGACACGTGTACTGACCTATAAGATCGTCGACCTCCTTGCCTCCGGCTATGAGCCTTACCGCATACTGGCCCTGACATTCACCAACAAGGCGGCCGACGAGATGAAGAGCCGTGTGCGCGAGATAGTGGGTGAGAATACCGCATCGCGCCTGTGGATGGGCACATTCCACTCCATCTTCCTGCGCATTCTGCGCCGCCATGCCGACCTCCTCGGCTTCAGGCCGGGCTTCACCATCTACGACACCGCCGACTCCCGGTCGCTCATCAAGACCATAATCAAGGATCTCGGCCTCGACGAGAAAGTCTACAAGGCCGCTGCGGTGGCTTCCAGAATCTCCAATGCCAAGAACGCCCTCATATCCGCCGAGCAGTACAACCTCGACCCCAACAACCTTGCCGAAGACAAACGGGTAAAGAGGCCGATGACGGGACGGATATTCCAGATGTATGCCGACCGCTGCCGCATAGCCGGCTCCATGGACTTCGACGACATACTGTACTACATGAACATCCTGCTGCGCGACAACCCCGACATCCTTCGCCACTATCAGGATTTCTTCCGCTACATACTCGTCGACGAGTACCAGGACACCAACTTCGCGCAGCATCTCATCATTTCGCAGCTGGCGGGGGAGAAGCGCCAGCTGTGTGTCGTCGGCGACGACGCGCAGAGCATCTACTCGTTCCGTGGAGCGAATATCAGCAACATCCTCCAGATGGAGCGCAATTTCCCGGGACTGAAGATCTTCAAGCTTGAGCGCAACTACCGTTCGACGCAGAACATCATCAACGCCGCGGGCTCGCTTATAGCCAAGAATACGCGGCAGATGCGGAAAAACGTCTACAGCGAGAACGAGGTGGGGGAGAAGATACAGGTGCTTTCCACTTATTCCGACATCGAGGAGGCCCATCTGATAGCCGCGATGATTTCGCGCTCCAAGTACACGCATCATGACGCCTACGACCAATACGCCATCCTCTACCGCACCAACTCGCAGAGCCGAGTGCTTGAGGAGTCGCTGAGGAAACGCAACATACCTTACCGCATTTACGGTGGACTCTCATTCTATCAGCGCAAGGAAATCAAGGACGCAATATGCTACTTCCGCCTCACTGTCAATCCTGACGACGACGAGGCACTGCGCCGCATCATCAACTATCCGGCCCGGGGCATCGGCGATACCACGATGAAGAAGCTGCAGGTAGCCGCCAACGACAACGGTGTCAGCCTCTGGAAGGTGATCTGCAACCCCAATGACTATCCCGTCGGACTCAACAACGGCACACTCAGGAAACTCGCCGCATTCCGCGTGATGATGGAGGAGTTCATCTCCGACGTCGAGAACGGCTCCAACGCCTATGAAGTGGGTCAGTTGATTTTCAACCGGTCGGGACTCCTTGCCGTGCTTGCCCACGACAATACCCCGGAGAGCATATCCAAGCAGGAGAACCTTCAGGAGTTGCTGAGCGGACTGAAGGATTTCGTGGATACCCGTCTGGAGAGCGGCGAGGACAACGTGGGAATGAGCGCATTCCTTAGCGAAGTGCAGCTGTCGACCGACCAGGACGAGGACGACACGACCGATGAACCCAAGGTGACACTGATGACCGTGCATGCCGCCAAGGGATTGGAGTTCAAGCATATCTACATAGTGGGTGTGGAGGAGGAACTGTTTCCCGCCGCCATGAGCATGGATTCTCTGGCCCAGGTGGAGGAGGAGCGCCGCCTGCTGTACGTGGCCATCACCCGAGCGAAGTCCACCTGCACGATGACCTATGCCACATCGCGGTTCCGCAACGGCCAGACAGTCATGACACGCCCCTCGCGCTTTCTTGGCGACATCGACACCCGTTACCTCAAGATACAGACCTCTTCCGATATCTCGGCACCGTCCACCGGGGGCCTGTTCGGCAACTTCACCGATCCTACGGCGCGTTACCGTTCGGGCGCGGGCGCTTCGGATGCATTCTCGTCACGCCCTTACTCTTCCGGCGAGGAACCGGGAGGATATTCACGCGGGCGCGGAAAATCGAGGTCGAACTATGTGGCGGCCGATATACGCCGCAATACCGTGGCGGCCTCCAGGACCCGGATGGACCTCGGAGGGGGAGCGGGAGGCGAAGCCTGCGACGTGATGCACACCGAGGCAGGCGAACTGAAAGTCGGAATGAAGATAGAGCACGCCAAATTCGGCATTGGCGAGGTGCTGCGTATGGAGCGTGTCAGCGACAACGACATGATAATGGTGGATTTCGGTGTGGTGGGTACCAAAAAGCTGTTGCTCCGCTTTGCAAAATTCAAGATTTTGAATTAATTTCACTTCCGGATTTTGCGGGGCAGGCTTGATGAGCCACTCCGGTACACCCTTTTATTATTGATATACCATGGAAAAAGTGGATTTCAGGCGAAAGCCTGAATGGCTCAAGATACGCCTTCCCCGGGGATTCAAGACCTCCCAGGTGGTGGGCCTCCTTAACGAGAAGCATCTTCACACGATATGCTCCAGCGGAATGTGTCCCAACAGGGGAGAATGCTGGGGACGCGGCACGGCCACCTTCATGATCGGAGGAAATGTCTGCACGCGCAACTGCCGTTTCTGTAACGTGGCCACAGGGCGCCCCGCTCCCCTTGAGGAGAAGGAAATCGAGGAGATAGTCACCTCGGTCAGGCAGCTCGGACTGAAGCATGTGGTCATCACGTCGGTCGACCGTGACGACCTTCCCGACCTCGGCGCAGGTCATTGGGCGCGGATGATCCGCAGGATTAAGGAGGAATGCCCCGGGGTGACGATGGAGGTGCTCATACCTGATTTCCAGGGGCGCAAGGAGCTTATCGATATGGTGATAGCGGAGCGGCCGGATGTCATCTCGCATAATCTTGAGACAGTGCGCCGCCTTACTCCTCAGGTGCGCACCTACGCCACGTATGACATGTCGCTGGAGGTGATACGCCACATAGCCGCATCGGGCATACGTAGCAAAAGCGGAATAATGCTCGGCCTTGGCGAGCGCGAGGATGAGATACTGCAGACCATGGACGACCTCCTCGGCGCGGGATGCGAGGTGATGACTATCGGCCAGTACCTCCAGCCCACCAAAAACCATTTCCCGCTTCAGGACTATATCACTCCGGAAAAATTCGGGGAATACGGTGAGATAGGGCGCCGGAAGGGATTCCGCCATATCGAGTCGGCTCCGATGGTGAGGTCGAGCTATCACGCTGAAAAGCACGTCAACTGAACCGCAATGCCGTAACAATCCGGAGAAAATGATAGACGTTTTTGATCTGCAGGGGCTCTCTTCCTACTCCGAGACCCTCGAACGGCAGCGGGATCTGTTCCAAAGGATGGTACGCGCCAAAAAGGACGGTGAGGCCTACGACAGGGAGTATGTGTTTCTTGTGCAGCACAGTCCCGTCATCACCCTCGGGCGTCATGCCAAGGAATCCAACCTCCTTTACAGCGAGGAGGCCCTTCGCGAGAGGGGAGTGGAATGCCACCGTATCGAACGGGGCGGGGATGTGACATTTCACGGCCCGGGCCAGCTGGTGGTCTATCCCCTCATCGACCTTGAGAAGCATCACCTTGGTGTAAAGGCTTACGTGGACCTTCTTGAAGAGGCCGTGATACTCACGCTCCGCCATTACGGCATCACGGGAGAAAGGGTTGAGGGTGCCTCAGGAGTATGGATAGGGGCCGGCACACCCTCCGAACGTAAGATATGCGCCGTCGGAGTGAAATGCTCGCGCTTCATCACGATGCACGGACTTGCCCTCAACGTCAACACCGACCTCACTTATTTCTCCCTCATCAATCCATGCGGATTCACTGACCGTGGAGTGACCTCCATGGAAAAAGAGCTCGGGGCGCCTGTCGACTTCTCCGAGCTTAAAAAGTTGTTCTCCACACATCTTCTGGAATTGCTGAAATAACCGCGCCTGTCCCCGGGCTGACAATCGGTCTGTGACCGACGGTGCCCGGTACCGAGGCCGCCGTGCCGGCTCCTGACCTGGTGGAATGCCGGGATATCCGGTTATTATTCGGCTTCGATTTCGCGTTCAAGCACAAGCTTCACCTCCTGGAAAAGCTTTGAGGCGAACACGAAGTCGTTGAGGCTCTCTGATTTCGCGCGGAAAATGGTGCGGTCGTTGCCGGTCCAGTCACAGTGGCCGTGGTTGATGAAGATTATGTTCTCGCCGATGCCGAGCACACTGTTCATGTCATGTGTGTTGATCACGGTCGTCATGCCGTACTCGTGGGTGATGTCGGAAAGAAGTTCATCTATGAGGATCGAAGTCTTCGGATCGAGGCCGGAGTTCGGCTCGTCGCAGAACAGGTACTTCGGATTAAGGGCGATGGCGCGTGCGATGGCCACACGCTTCTGCATGCCGCCGGATATCTCCGAAGGGTACTTGCTGTCGGCGTCTTTCAGGCCTACGCGCTCGATGCAGAAATGCGCGCGCTCAAGCTGCTCCTTATAGCTCAGGGGCGAGAACATCTTGAGGGGGAACATCACATTGCCGAGTACTGTCTCGTTGTCAAACAGCGCCGAGCCCTGGAAAAGCATACCTATCTCGGTGCGCAGCTGGCGGCGCTCGTTGTTGCCCATATTGCGGATGGCGCGCCCGTCGTAAAGGATGCGCCCCTGTTCCGGACTCATGAGTCCGATGAGGCACTTCATGAACACCGTCTTTCCCGAGCCGCTTTGGCCGATTATGAGGTTGGTCTTTCCGGTCTCGAAGGTGGCGTTGATGTCGAAGAGAATCTGTCGGCCGTCAAACCATTTTGATACGTTTTCCGCTACTATCATAATGCGTAAAAAGTCTGGTGAATGTAAATTTCGCGTGCTTCACATTTGGGCGATCACTGAAGCAGGAGCTTGGTGAGGATCACGTCGGCCAGAAGGATGAGGATCGAGCTGCTCACCACGGCATTGGTGCTTGCTTTGCCCACTTCGAGCGAACCTCCCTTTACGAAATAGCCGTAATACGCGGCTACGCTCGTGATTATGAAGGCGAAGAAGAGAGTCTTGATGATGCCGTACCATACATACCATTCATTGAACATGGTCTGGATGCCGTAGACATAGTCCTCCACCGAAATCATTGTCGTGAATTCGGCTATGAACCAGCCTCCCACAAGGCCGAAGAACATGGAGAGGATGCAGAGTACCGGCACAAACGTCACGAAACCTATGATTTTCGGCAGCACTATGAAATTGGCGGAGTTGATGCCCATGATGTCCATGGCGTCGATCTGCTCGGTCACGCGCATGGTGCCTATCTCGGAAGCGATGTTGCTGCCCACCTTGCCGGCCAGGATAAGGCACATCATTGTGCTTGAGAATTCCAGAAGGAGGATTTCGCGGGTGGCAAGGCCGGTGGAGTACGACGGTATCAGGGGGGATACGATGTTGATGGTCATCTGAATCGTGATGACGGCGCCTATGAAGAGGGAGATGATCAGCACGAGCGGAATTGAATCCACGCCGAGTTTGTAGATTTCAAACACGAGCGACTTGAAGAAAACCTTCCATTTATCGGGAGCGCGGAACACCTGCGTCATGAACATGCAGTAGCGGCCGAAACTCTTTATTGAAGATACAAGCATAGCCTATTGTGATAAGTTAGATAAAGTCAAAAGCGCGTCCCGTCCGGTCGGCCTAAGGGACTCAATCCTCGGCAAGCGGCGGGGCGTAAGTGGAATCGTCACCACAAAGTTAGTAAAATTAATCCGTCTGATGGGAGTCTTCGGGGGGAATTTATTATCTTTGCGGCGGAATTTGCCTTACCGTAAATCCCGGCCGGGCATAAATACGCCGGCCGAATGGAGAAAGACGCTTTTCAGTTAGAACGCGCCGGGCAAAGGATTGTTTCATTTTACTGACAGCCGAAATGCTTATTATAGGTATAGCCGGAGGCACGGGATCCGGAAAAACAACCGTGGTGCGCAAGATTATCGAATCGCTCCCCAAGGATGAGGTCGACGTCATCCCGCAGGACGCCTACTATAACAATAATCCCCATATTCCTCTTGAGGTGCGCAAGACGATGAACTACGACGAACCGGCCGCCATCGAGTGGAGCCTGCTCGTGAAGCAGCTCAAAGAGCTTAAGGAGGGGAAGGGCATCGAGCGTCCGACATATGACTTCCTTACGTGCTCCCGCATGGCGGAGACGGTGCATATGGAGCCCCGCGATGTGGTGGTGGTGGAAGGTATCCTCGTGCTGACCAATAAGGAACTGCGCGACCTGATGGACATAAAGGTGTTTGTCGACGCGGCTCCCGACGAACGCCTCATCCGGGTCATACACCGCGACTGCATAGAGCGCGGACGGACGCCTGAGATGGTGATCGAGCGCTACACGTCACAGCTCAAGCCAATGCACGAGCTGCATATCGAGCCTTCGAAGCGATACGCCGACCTCATCGTGCCGCAGGGTGGCCATAATGAAGTGGCCATCAAGCTGCTGACCGACTACATACGGTCGTTGCTCCCCTCATTCAATAAAGCGCAGTCTTAAAAACGCATCGACATGGGATTTTTCAAGAAGAAACATAAAGCCCCTGCGGCGGAATCCGGCGCCGACGCCACCGCACCCGGCACCGCCGACGTGATGCCCCGCCCCGAGGCGGAGGAATTCCTTAAGGAGGAGGAGTCGCTGGCTCCGGGACGTGTGCCCGACATGCGCGCCGAGGAAGTGACGGCCGAGGGGGAGCTGACAGCTCCCGACGGGGAGGTGGCACATGTCGCGGAAGAAGTAGTGATTCCGGAAAAGGGAGTGCTGCGTACGGAGAATCTCGTGAAGCGCTACGGTAGGCGCATTGTGGCCAATCAGGTCAGCATAGATGTCTCACAGGGTGAAATCGTGGGTCTTCTCGGCCCTAACGGAGCCGGAAAGACCACGACGTTCTATATGACGACCGGCCTTATCACTCCCAACGGGGGCCGCATCTTCCTCGACGACAAGGACATCACCGGACTCCCGGTCTATAAGCGCGCCCAGCTGGGCATAGGCTATCTGGCCCAGGAGGCCTCGGTGTTCCGCAAGCTTTCGGTGGAGGACAATATCCGCGCCGTGCTCGAAATGACCAATATGACCCGTCAGGAACAGCACGAGAAGCTGGAAAGCCTGATAGGGGAGTTCTCCCTTCAGAAAGTGCGGAAAAACCTCGGCGACCGTCTTTCGGGCGGTGAGCGGCGGCGTACGGAAATAGCCCGGTGTCTTGCCATCAATCCGAAGTTCATCATGCTCGACGAGCCTTTCGCCGGCGTCGACCCCATAGCGGTGGAGGAGATTCAATCCGTGGTCTACAAGCTCAAGGACCGAAACATCGGAATCCTCATCACTGACCATAACGCGCCCGAGACACTCTCGATCACCGACCGCGCCTACCTTCTCTTCGAGGGGCGCATACTCTTCCAGGGCACATCGGAGGAACTGGCCGAAAACCCCGTCGTGAGGGAAAAGTATCTCGGACGCAACTTCATGTTCCGCCGCAAGAAATTTGACTGATCCGGAGGGATACCTACAATCACTGTGTCATACAGGCTGCTTCTGCGGATTTCCGAAAAATTCAGAGAAACCTCAATCCAGATATGATTCAATCCAATTCCGGAGGCTCCGCCCTCCGGGGTCTCCTTATACTGTTCGGTGTCTTAATGGCGATGGCTATCGTGGCGGGAATGCTTGCCACATGGCTTTCGGGCTACACCGTAAGCGGCTCCCGCTCGTTCTATCTCTTGCAGTCGGTCGTGCAGAACCTCGTGATGTTCTGCGGCACCGGTTACGCCACATGGCGCATCATCTCCCCGGACCCCCTTAAGAACCTCGGGCTATCCGGAGGAGGATGCTCATGGCGCCCCTATGCGGGAGTCGTCATCGTGCTGCTGCTCGGAATGCCTCTGCTCAATCAGATCATCCACTACAATTCCGAAATGACCTTCCCGGCCGGGCTGGAGTCATGGCTGCGCGGGATGGAGGAGGCCGGCGCTGAGGTCACACGTATAATCCTCGACGCTCCGTCGGCGGGCTCGCTTGTCACGGGTGTCCTCTTCGTGGGTGTGCTGACCGGCCTCTCGGAGGAGTTTCTTTTCCGGGGCACATTGCAGAATCTTCTCGTGAAGCGCGGCCACATGCGTGCGGCCGCAATATGGGTCACGGCGATAATTTTCTCCGCCGTCCATCTGCAGTTCTACGGCTTCTTCCCCCGTGTGCTTCTCGGAGCCTTCTTCGGTTATGTGCTCTACTGGAGCGGCTCCCTATGGCCGGCTGTATTCGCCCATGCCCTCAACAATAGCCTCGTCGTGGTATTCACATGGCTGGAGGCACGCGGAACCGTGACTGCCGACATTGAGAATCTCGGAGTCATCCGGGGGGGGATTCCCTGGTGGGCGATACTGAGTCTCGTCATACTGATAATTTTCTTCCGTTACGGAACCCATTATTTCTTTATCAATACTAAAGCCCAGACCCTCGACAATGGCCTCAAAATCCGCAACCGCTGATTTCCGTTCGATCCTCACTAAGATCGGAAACGGGGAATACGCTCCCGTCTATCTCCTTATGGGGGAGGAATCGTACTATATCGATCAGATTGTGGCGGCACTGGAGGAACGGGTTGTGCCGGAAGAGGAACGTGACTTCAATCTCCTTACATTCTACGGCGCCGACTCCGACATACTGGATGTGGTGGCCGCATGCCGGCAGTATCCTGTCATGGCCGAGCGCAAGCTCGTGATGCTCAAGGAGGCGCAGAGCATGGACCAGGCGAAGCGGAAACTTGAGAATCTTGCCGACTATGTCACGCATCCGATGGAGCAGAACATCCTGGTGGTGGTGTATAAAGATGACCGTCTGAGCGGCACCTCAAAGCTGATGAAGGCCGCCGCGAGGTCGGAGGCCGTGATATTCGATAGTCCGAAGCTGCGCGACTACGAACTTGCCGAGCCGATCCGCGATTATTGCCGCTCGAAAAGAATCGCCATTCAAGACAAAGCGCTTGCATTGCTCGTGGAGAGTGTCGGAAACTCGCTTTCCAAACTGTTCGGCGAAATCGACAAACTGATTGTGGCCTCAAAAGGAAAGCTCTCCACCATTACGGCCGATCTTGTGGCTGAGAACATCGGAGTCTCGAAGGAATACAACAATTATGAGCTACAGGCTGCCCTCGCGGCCAAGAACTATGACAAATGCCTGCGCATAGTGAGATATTTCGCCTCCAATCCGAAGAACAATCCCACGCCTGTCACTGCCGGTCTGCTCCTCGGCTTCTTCTCCAAGCTCGTGCTCGGCCATATGGCCCAGGACAAGAGTGACCAGGGGCTGACCGCGGCCATGGGTGTGCGCAACTCTTTCGCTCTTCGCGAGATGAAGTCCGCCATGCGCAATTACTCCATCATGCAGTCGATTGCGGCCATTCATTACCTCCGCGAGTTTGATGCGGCCGCCAAGGGCATCGATTCCACGCAGAACGAGCACGCACTGTTGCTGGAGCTCATCTACCGCATCTTCACCTCCAGGGGATAGCCGGGTCCATCATAGTCGTCAACCTCATGATCGAACCTTTCGGAAATACGGTCACCGATCCCGGGAGAAAGCGGAAGCTGACCTGCGGTATAGTCGACGATGAGCCTTTGGCACGACGCGGGCTGCGGCGTCTGGCAGAGATGAACGATATGCTCCATGTGGCCTGGAGCGCCGACTGTGTGGAGCGGGCGGAGGCGATGATGAGGGAGGTGGATGACGTCGACCTGTTATTCCTTGACATCGACATGCCCGGCGAAAGCGGACTTGAGTTCGCCCGCCGCCTGATGGGTAAATGCATGGTGGTGTTCATCACGGCATATTCCGCCTTCGCCATCGACAGCTATGAGGTGGAGGCGATTGATTATCTGCTGAAGCCCGTTCAGCCCGACAGGTTCGTGAAAGCGGTGGAGAAGGCGTTCAGGCTGAAATTCGCGGAGGGAATAAAGGCCGCTCCATCCATGACGGTCTGCGTAAAGTCCGACCGGAGATATGTCGTCGTTCCCATTGCGGATATAGTTTACGTCGAGGGTATGAAGGACTATGTGATGTTTTATCTTAAGGAGAAGCCCCGGGTGGTGACACGCATGACGATGAAGGGAGCGCTCGGCGTGCTGCCGGAAGAGATGTTCCTGCGTGTCAACAAATCGTTTATCGTAAACCTGCGTATGGTGGAGGCCTATGACTCCGCGTCGCTAACGGTGGGAGGGACGGGCATACCGATAGGGAAGGTATACCGGGATGCGGTGCTCGCGCGCCTTGCCGGGGAAAAGAAGTGATAAACCGGATGCGTTGCTGTGGGCGGGGAAATGAAAACGCCCGTTTGTCGCAGAACGGCGGGGGTTGGTCGCAATCATCGGAGATAACCGCCGTAATTGAATTAATTTTGCAGTATCCGACATCGGCCACCGGGTAAAGATAATCATGATTCCGACTTCCGGAATACTTTACAGGCAACCGAATTTTACAGGCAACTAAATAGATTCTATCGATTATGAAAAAGATTTTCAGTTTTTTGCTCACCACAGTGCTGCTGGCAGGAATGGCCGCGTGCGGCAATCCCTCCGAGAAGCTTCTCAAGGCTCAGATCGAATCCGGCGAAAAGGCTTGTCCGATAAGCATGGGCATGGCCGGAAAGATTTCCGCAATGTCGTATGATGAAGCCGGAAAGACGGTGGATTTCACCGTCACCCTTAACAAGGATGTCTCTGACATAAAGGATTTCCAGGCCGATCCCGAAGCCGCGAAGACAACCCTGCGGATGTCGCTGCAGAAGGGGGACCTTAAGAAGCTCCTTGAAATGATGAAGGACGCAGGAGCGGGGCTGACTGTGACTTACAGGAACAAAGGGAGCGAAGGGGAATTCACCGTCGGGTTCACAGCTGATGAAATCAAGGACATGGTCGACAATCCGATGAGTGAGAAGGACGCCGACCAGGTGATGCTTTCAAGTCAGATCCGGATGGAAAAGAAGAAGATACCCTACCGTATAGCCGATGGCCTGACCATCACGGGAATCGAGGACAACGGCAGGAACCTCGTGTATGTATGTGCTGTCGACGAGGATGACTACGACCTCGATGAAATGGGAAATGCCAAGGAGGAACTCAAGGGGAACATGCGCAAGATGATGCGGGACCGCGCCATGCGCCGTCAGGCCGAAGTGCTCGCCTCTCTTGACAAGGGGTTCGAATACAAGTATGTGGGCTCGAAGTCGGGCAAGGAGGTGACAGTGGGTTTCACCCCCGCCGAACTTAAGGAAATCTCAGGTGCCCGAGGCCATAAGTAAGCATACCTCACAGGCAGACTTGATGCTTGACACCGCAATACGTAGGACACTTTTCTATTCAGCATCGTTCAGTGCGTTCTATTTCATGTGCACCGAACTGATGCTGAATACTCTTGCATGGAGTCATGCCGTCGGAGGGTATCATGTAATGTGGCTGCCGCTTCCTCTGGCGATGCTTTGCACCGCCGCAGTGGTGGCCACCGACCGGATAACCATACCCCGCCTCCTGCTCAGGGGGCGTTACGCCTCTTTCGTGGGCCTGACATTCCTTATGGCTTTTATATCCCTATTCGGATCGCTCCTGTTCGAGGACCTTATCTGCGCGCATTATGGCGTGGAGACCCGCGTCAATGACTGGACCAGCCCGTGGATAGCCGTAGAGAGGTTCTGCACCTCGATGGCCCTTACGCTCATGCTGCTCGGCATAGGGGGTGTAAGGCTGTATTCGATATGGCGCCGTGAGGCCGCGAGGGAATCGGCCATCGCGGCCACCCTTTCGGAATATCTGCGTATCGTGAGGAAGCGTCTTGACCCGGAGAGCATAATGGACAGGCTGAGGGCGCTTGAGCGGAGTCTGGACGGCCCGTATGAGGAGTTTGCAGCTGACCTCGGGAGTCTGTCGGATTACCTGCGTCATCAGCTTTATGAGCTTCCGGCACCTCCCGATGTGGAGAGAGTGGAGTGCCGGAGTGACCACCAGAGGATAGCCGAGTTCATGACATCCCCCGTCCGCCGCGGCGCACGGATACTCATTTTCGAGGAGATACTCTTTGTCATATCCTTCGCAAGCTGCCTTGTCTATCCCGACAGGCCGGATTTCAGTTTGTGGTCGGTGCTGACTGCCGGCATTGTATTCCTGGTACTGAATGTCATTGCCGCGCTCAACAGATGGTTCTTCAAACGGCGTTTCCCGAAACATGATTCTCCGGCACGTTATCTGATGGAGCTGAGCCTGGCAATCCTCCTGCTGGTGCTCATGTTCGCCGCCGTAGTGTTGAGCGGAAAGGAATCGCCGGAGTCTACCATGGAGCCGTTCTGGATCCTTATCGCGGCCATGGTGGGTTCCGTCATCAACCTTGTGCTTTTCAATGCCGGTCTCTCCGCGCTTTTCGTCTTCCGGCATTGGATGGCCGGCCGGCAGCGTATGGCGATGCTTTCGGCCGAGACGGCCCGTCAGGAATACCTCTTCCTCAGAAAGCAGATAAATCCCCATTTCCTGTTCAATATCCTCAACGGAATAGGTATACTGGCCATCGACGGAAGGAGAGAGGCGTCGGAGATGCTTGTCGGATTAAGGCGTCTTATGGAATATCAGTTCAGGGAATCAACGGAGGAAACCGCCACACTCGAAGCCGAGGTCCGTTTTCTGGAATCGTATATGGCCCTGGAGAAGATGAGGGCCGACAACCTGGCGTTCCGTTTCAACTGCGACCTGGTGGCGGCCGATGACAGGATACCGACGCTGCTTCTGATACCGGTGGTGGAGAATGCCGTGAAGCACAGCGCGGGAGTGACGGGGGAGCGAATCATCGAGATCAATATGAAATCTGACGGTGGGAACCTGACGTTTGAGTGCGGAAACTGTTTTTCGAGGCATGTGAGGGAGCTCCGTAAGACGGGGCGCCAGGGGGGTGGCCTCGGTATCGCGAATCTCCGCCGGCGGCTGAGTCTGCTGTACGGGAGCCGGGTGAGGCTACGGATAAAAGAGACGGAGAATCACTATAAAGTTGTCATGGATATACCTTTAAACCGAAATTTTTATTAACTTTGCCGCAATTTCGCCTTATATAGAGAAGTCCCTGAGGGGAATCTGTTAAGTAAAAGAGAGTTAGATGATATTATATTTCAGTGGTACCGGTAATTCGGGATTTATTGCAGACGAACTTGGGAAACAGCTTGGCGAGGAGGTCGTGAAGATGACTTCCTGTGATCCCGCCTCGCTGAAGTTCTCGGGAAATACGCTGGGTATCGTATGCCCGGTCTATGCCTGGGGGGTACCTCCTCTGGTGGGGGGTGTCATCTCGCGTCTCAATGACGCTTTCGTTGCAGCGGCCCGGGAAAAAGGTGTATGGGGTGTGCTGACCTGTGGCGACGAAACAGGAAAAGCCCCTGATATGCTTAGGAAGATGCTGGCTAAGCGTGACCTGACTCCGGCAGGACTGTGGAGTGTCATAATGCCGAATGTGTATCTGATGCTTCCCGGTTTCACACTCGATTCAAAGGAGGTGGAGAACAAGAAGATCAGGAACGCCGGCCCACAGGTCAGAGACATAGCCCGGGCGATCGGGAAAGGGGAGTATGCGGAGGACTGTCATGAAGGGCCTCTGGCATGGATAAAGACCAAGGCCGTATATCCGCTGTTTGAAAAGATGGGTGTCGTGGCCTCGAAATGGAATGTCTCCGACACCTGCATCTCCTGCGGACGCTGCGAGCGTAATTGCCCCGTCGGCAATATCCGCATCAAGGACGGCCGGCCGCGATGGGCGGACAAATGCGTCAGCTGCATGGCATGCTATCACGGCTGCCCCACCAACGCCATCAACTACGGTAAAATCACCCAAGGCCGTGGCCAGTACCGCCGCTTCCTGAAGTAGGAGAGCGGCGGCATCCGTCATTTGCGGCGGTCGAGGGCGGATTTGAGGAGCAGGAGGTCACGGCGCACCTCTTCGAGGGTGTCGAGTATGCGGACGCGGCGGGAGACATTTGAGGAGTTGCCCCGCAGCTCCTCGCGGGCCGCCTCGATTTTCATTCCGCGGTCGTGGACGAGGTACTTTATCAGTTTCAGCGTCTCTATGGTCTCGGGTGTATAGTAGCGGGTCAATCCTCCGTTGCGCACCGGTTTTACGGAATCCGGGAATTCCTTTTCCCAGTAGCGCAGGGTCGACATCGGCACACCGACGAAATCCGATACGTCGCGGATACGGTAGTAGGGCTTTGAATATTCGTTTGAAAGTTCTGATTTCTTCATGTCACAAAAGATGTCGCAAAAGAATCCGTTGTCTCTGCGGAGCTGACGTGTCAGTCCATCACGTGGCCTGCATCCTCGGCGAGCTGGATCATCTCCGCGTATTCGTCGGGCGAGAGATCGAGGAAATAGTAGTTGACTGGATTCTGTGGCTCATTCTTGAACCTTACTTCATAATGGAGGTGCGGACCGGTCGACTTTCCTGTTGACCCGACCTTTCCGATAAGCTCGCCACGCTTCACCTGCTGTCCCTGCGCCACGAGAATCTCGCTCAGGTGGGCGTAGCGGGTAAGGTAGTTGTAGCCGTGGGCGATGTCGATGCAGTTGCCATAGCCTCCGGTGCGTTCTGCCACCTCCACAACGCCGTCGGCCGTGGCATAGACGGGAGTGCCCGTCGGAGCCGCGAAATCAAGGCCCTCGTGAAACTTCCTTGTGCCGTAGACGGGATCGCGGCGCACTCCATAACCCGATGACATGGTGTAATCCTTGATGTCGAGCGGAATCACGCCGGGAATATGGTCCATCTTGTCTTTCTGCTCGGAGGCCGACTTCCGCAATTGGTCGAACGACTGACTCTGGCTGTACAGCTGGCGGTCGAGCATGTCGATGCGCCCTGAAAGACGGTTGACGAGGTCCTCATCGGTCAGGGCCTTCATCGAGGCGTAATTCTTTTCATAGTCAAGCCCTGCGAAGCGACGCGATACGCTCATGGGATCCATCTGCATCATCACGCGGTAGAAGTTGTCGTCGCGGTTACGGATGTTGTCCATCACCTTGAGCGAGGCGTCGACACGGCGCTCAAGCACGTTGTACTGTGTGCGCAGCCGGGTGTTCTCCTCCCTCAGCTCAGTCTCCGACCGGTGGGCGAAACCGAAGTAGACGATAAGGAAAATGCCGGTGGCCAGAAGGAGGGCGAGCATCAGGAGCCGCCCGAGAGATCTCAGGCGGTCGGCCAACGAAGGGTAGACACGTTCGAAGTTGTTGGTCGCGGGGTTGTATTTATATAAAGCCTTTCTGTCCAAACCAATTGCAAAAGTAGGCTAAAATTACTAAATTTGCAAGTCAATTCCACAACTCAACACGACAAGTAATACATCGACATATGACAGCAAAAGAGATCCGCGAGTCTTTCAAGGACTTTTTCCGCGGCAAGGGACATCAGATAGTGCCCTCCGCGCCGATGGTGATCAAGGATGATCCCACCCTGATGTTCACCAACGCCGGCATGAACCAGTTCAAGGATATAATCCTCGGCAACCGCGCCGCAAAGCACACTCGTGTGGCCGACAGCCAGAAGTGCCTCCGTGTATCCGGCAAGCACAATGACCTGGAGGAAGTGGGGCATGACACCTATCACCACACGATGTTCGAGATGTTGGGCAACTGGTCGTTTGGCGACTACTTCAAGCAGGAGGCCATCGACTGGGCATGGGAATATCTCGTCGACGTGCTGCATCTGCCGGCCGACCGCCTTTACGCCACCGTATTCGAGGGATACGCTCCCGAAGGACTCGGCCGCGATGACGAGGCCGCCGCGATATGGGAAAAACACCTGCCGGCATCGCACATCATCAACGGCAACCGCAAGGACAACTTCTGGGAGATGGGCGACACAGGACCGTGCGGTCCCTGCTCCGAAATACATATCGACCTGCGTTCCGACGAGGAGCGTGCCAAGATTGACGGCGCATCGCTCGTCAATAAGGACAATCCCCAGGTCATAGAGATCTGGAACCTCGTCTTCATGCAGTACAACCGCAAGGCCGACGGCTCCCTCGAACCCCTGCCGGCCAAGGTAATCGACACCGGTATGGGTTTCGAACGCCTCTGCATGGCCATGCAGGGGAAGACATCGAACTACGACACCGACGTATTCACTCCCTACATAGCGAAGATTTCCGAGCTCACGGATAAAAAGTACGGTGAGGACCAGAAGGTCGACGTCGCCATGCGCGTGGTGAGCGACCATCTGCGCACCATCGCCTTCTCGATAGCCGACTCCCAGCTGCCGTCGAACGCCAAGGCCGGCTATGTAATCCGCCGCATCCTGCGCCGTGCCGTGCGCTACGCCTATACATTCCTTGACTGCAAGGAGGCATTCCTTTACCGACTCGTGGATACACTCGTGGAGCAGATGGGCGACGCCTATCCCGAACTCCCCGCACAGAAAGACCTTATCAAGAAGGTCATAAAGGAAGAGGAAGAGTCGTTTCTCCGCACTCTGGACAAGGGGATATCCATGCTCGACGGCGAGATGGCCAACCTCCGCAAGGAGGGGAAGACGGTGCTCTCCGGAAAGACGGCCTTCACGCTTTACGATACATTCGGCTTCCCGCTCGACCTCACCGAACTCATTCTCCGTGAAAACGGCATGACTCTCGACCAGGCCGGATTCGATGTGGAGATGAAGCATCAGAAAGACCGTGCGCGCAATGCGGCGTCGGTCGAGACGACGGACTGGGTAGAGGTGAACAGCGGAGAGGAGGAGTTCGTGGGATACGACGAGTACGAGACTCCGACACGAATTCTCCGCTACCGCAAAGTGAAGCAGAAAGGGAAGGAGTACTATCAGATACTCCTCACACGCACTCCCTTCTATGCCGAGATGGGCGGCCAGGTGGGGGACCGCGGCATGCTCATCGACGCCGACGGCAATGAAACCGAAATCTTCGACACCAAGAAGGAAAACAATGTGGGCGTGCATCTGACCCATAAGCTTCCCGCCGATCCCGCAGGAGAGTTTATCGCCCGTATCGACCTTGACGCCCGCAAGGCCACTTCCGCCAACCATTCCGCCACACACCTCATCCACGCGGCCTTGCGCGAGGTGCTCGGCACGCATGTGGAGCAGAAAGGCTCTTACGTGACTCCCGCCTCGCTGCGTTTCGACTTCTCCCACTTCCAGAAAGTGACCCCGGAGGAAATACGCAAGGTGGAGCATCTCGTCAATGCCCGCATCCGTGAGGCACGCGCACTTGAGGAACGCCGTGAATGTCCGATCGACGAAGCCCGCGAAATGGGCGCCATGGCGCTTTTCGGAGAGAAGTACGGCGATAAGGTGAGAGTCGTGAAATTCGGTGACTCGATTGAGCTTTGCGGCGGTACGCACGTGGCCAACACCGGTAACATCGGAATGGTGCGCATCATAGGGGAGAGCTCCATCGCCGCCGGCATACGCCGTATCGAGGCCGTCAGCGGAGTCCAGGTCGAGGAGACCCTCGATGAGTTCCAGGATACGCTCCGCGCCATCCAGTCGCTGCTCGGCAATAATTCCGACGTTAAGGAAGCCGTAAGGAAGGCCATCGAGGAGAATGCCGACCTGCATAAGAAGGTGGAGGCGTATGTGGAGGAGAAAGTCAATGCCACAGTCGAAAAGCTCATCGAGGATGCCGAGAAAGTCAACGGTGTCAGTGTTATCTCGATGCAGGGCACGGTCAATCCGGAGAATGTGAAGAGCGTGGCCTTCAGCGTGCGCAAGAAAGCCAAGGGGCAGACAGTGTTCATGGCGGCCACGGAATTCGGCGGCAAGCCGTTACTGACAGTGGCTCTCACCGACGACATGGTTAAGGACGGGCTTAACGCCTCACAGGCCGTAAGGGAAGCCGCCAAGGCCATCAAGGGCGGCGGCGGCGGCCAGCCTTTCTTCGCTCAGGCCGGCGGCAAGGATGCCTCCGGACTTGCCGATGCCATGGGCAAGCTCCGTGAGCTGCTTGTGAAATGAGCATGACCTGATGACATCCGGATTCAATCCGACGATAAATAAAGATATTGTGTCATACTTAAAGTTTTGAACTGCACTCCAAAAAGTTTTGTATTCAACTTTTGAGGTGCAGTTCAAATTTTTTTCACAGTGTCCGATATGTGGCGGGTCGTACTCAGTCCGCTTCGCCAATCGAGGTAAGGCGCGTCTCGATTTTTTGGGCCAGTTGGGCATTCTCCTTGATGAAGGCATAGAGGTCCTTGACGGCTTCGGGTGTGGCCGAGGATTCCGACTGAAGATTCTCGGCGTTGGAGAAGACCTGCGCGTTGGCCACGAATGAGAAGCACTCCTCCATCAGGTCGGGCCATAGTTCGAGGTCGACTTTGGTCTGCAGGGAGTCAAGGCACAGGCTTGTGCGGAATGTGGAATGCATCAGCGACTGCACGGCGGGGCGGCCCGCCAGGTCCTGCGGAAGATTGCTCGGCTTGTACATGTCGGCCATGTCGTCGATCGAGAAGTCGGGATTGTACTCCGAATCGGGAGTGCGGTCCTTGTGCCGAGTGGTGACGGCATAGCAATAGGCGAGGAACGTGTTGAGGCAGTGCATCACGGACGGGATATTCTTCTTCAGTTTGTCGGTCTGCTGGGCTTCATGCAGCTTACGCTGTTTTTCAATCTCCGAAGTGACGTCGATTTCCGATTTCATGGATCCGACTGCATTCAGGAAGAGGCCGAGGATGATCAAGCCGCACATCACCTCTACGGCAGTCACGAGCTGTGCCCAACCGTGCATGGGGGTATAGTCGCCGAAACCGAGTGTAGTGATGGTGACGATGCTGTAATAAAGCCATGACCCGAAATCAGTGGTGCCGCCGTCGGGAATACGGAACTGTCCGTCGGGGAGGGCCCAATAGATCAGGGCGAAAATCGGCGTCAAAGCCACGTAGCTTGAAATCCATACGATCGGACGGATATTGGAAATCACGTGAAACCAGTGTTTCAGTCTGTCGGAAATGCTCATAGCGCAAAGTGTTTTTCATTTATTCTTTCAAGCTAAACGCTTTACCGGCGTATGTGGTTTGCTGCGGAAGGGCCCTGGTTCAGAATGATATGTGGAAAGCCACACGCAGCCCCCAGCGGTCGATGTCGGGGGCATGGCGGTAGGTGAGGCGCCATACTGCATCGAAACGGAGGCAGGACAGGATGTTGTCAATGCCTGCGCTCAGTTCCATATATGGAGTGGAGGTCATGCGGGTGGGATTGACGTCGGACGGAATGCGGAACATGGCGGGATTCCTGTCGGGGTCGTTCTTGGAGGTGAGCCCCCCCATGAGGCCCTTGAATGTGATGACTTCGCGTAGCTTCAGGCGTTTGATGAGCGGGATGCGGTTGAAGAGAATACCGTTGCCGTTATATCCGATGTCGATGCTGCCGAAGTAATCCATTGGAAACTCCATGGGATTCATCAGCGAATAGGATTCGGGCTGGATGGTGAACGAAAGGTTGGCGTTCTGCCAGAGCAGGGCCGGATACTCCACCTTGCTCCATAACTTTCCTCCTTTAAGGATGACGTCGGCATAGCCGAACGCCGAAAACCAGAAACGCTTCGACAGTGAAAGCTCCGTCTTGTTGAGCGTAAAGGCCGAGCCGAGCATACCCTTCGGCACAATCTCCTGACGGAGACACAGCACGGGTGCGTCGCGGTTGACCAGGTATCTGTGGGTCTTCCGCTGGAAGTATTTTTCTCCGGGGGCATAGCGGATCTCCAGCATGAATCCGGCGAGGGTGTAGGAATCATGCCGATGACCGTAGCCGTCGACAAACGGGAGCCACTCGGAGGGGCTGTATATACGGTGGCGGAATGAGGCGAGGAATGAAAGGTTGTTTTTCAGTTCGAGCTGATAGGTCAGTCCCGCTTCCCGGCGGTAGAGCGAGAGCTTGGAGGCCTTGCGTTTCAGCGAGAGGAAAATATTATCGGAGTTGGTGTAGACGTAATGCTGTCCGATGTCATCGAGGTCATAGCTGTAGAACACCCTCAGGGAGTTGACCGGAAATTCCCTTGAATGGTATTTCTTCGCGGCGAGCGAGTATTCGAGCTCCGCGTTGTACTTGAATTTCCTGTCGCCGAACCCATAGGCCAGGTATCCGCGTGCGAACCAGTGGTCGGACAGGTTGGCGGTGGTCAGTCCTCCGACACGAAGGCGCGTGCCCTCGATTGAACTGAACGACAGGAATGAATTGATAGGCCCGATGTCGAACATCGAGTTCCGGCCGGTGGTGATGTATCCGTCGACCAAGGTCTTCAGTATTTTCTCTATCCAGTAGACGGCGGGATACCGGCGCAGGCGGTTCATCATGGTGCCGAGCCCGCTTTCTGCCCTGGAGAGCGGAATCATGCGCATATCCTCCCATTTGTCCCAGGGCTGCTCGTCATCGTCTTTGAACACGATATGGCGGTCGGCCTCGATAAGGAAGTTGTGGAGAGAGCGGGCATCGGAAAACTTCGGGCTGTCCACATTCGTCTGACGCCGCACGTACAGTGCCGGAGAGCCCGGAAAGGCTTTCAGCTCAAGGGATATGTCATCGCTGACGAGATGGCGTTTTCCGTAGATGTCCATATCGTATTCCTGCGTGATGTAGACATTGTCGGCGAAGTTGAGGTTGATGTAGCGGGGGATGCGCATCTCTACGCGCCGAATCAGGTAAGAGCTGTCGTTGGCCTCCACGAACAGGCGCCCGTTGAATCCGTCGGACTGGGGGTTGAACGGTGCGAACACCAGTTCCAGATGCGGTACGCCGTTGAGGATGACAGTATCGTTGAGGGAATATTTGTAGAAGTTGTCGGCGAGATGGCTCACGGGGCTCACGAATCTCTTCTGGAAGAGATTTATATCGTCGGAATATATGTCGATATTCCGTAAATACTCGTTGAGGGCCACCGTGATGTTGGCCTGGTCGAACTGATCGTCGATGCCTACCGCACGCTCTCCCCGCACCACATCCTTGTCTTTCAGAAAATTGAGTGAATGATAGCGTGTCCCCGCCTTTTCACGCAACGAAAGGAGCATGACCGGCACTCCGGTATTGGCGGCGGTGTCGATGTATTCTTCCAGAAACCTGTACTTATCCTTTCCTGTAAAGGAAGATGCGTCGCAGTCATTAAGTCCGAGTGTGATTTTGGTATAATAATCCTCGGAGTACTCCGGCAGAAGCCTCGGATCGGTCTGCTTACGCGCATTCCTGATACGCTTCATGAGCTCGTAGGCCGGATTGTTTTTCTTGGAGTACTTTTGATTCTTCTCGGTTATCACCACATCATCGAGTGTGGTGACGCGGATAAAGGTATCCTCATCCTCGACCGAATCGGATGCTTCGGCATGGTTAGGGGCGGGGACATGGCTGTCGGCCGGAGCCGGTAGGGCATCGGAAGCGAAGCATGGGATGCCGCATGCCGTGAGCCACACGATGAGGCACATCGTGAACCACAGGAGAAAAGATACTTCCTTACGGGGCACCGACTTACGGGGGAGATTCAAAATATGTAAAATGTTATCAGGCAAATATGTATAAGTGTCTCTTAAAGATTAAACGATGTGTGTGGCTTTTAATCCTGAACTATAGACTGCCGTCCTTACCTGTCGTTTTGGTCTTGTTCTTCAGTTGCTTAACCCGATAAGCTCCATCAGTCCGCAACCAAATTCCCGGAGGAATGGCGGCATTTTTATTAGATCATTGATTATTAAGAGCCACTTAATATTAAAAAAGCGAGCGCTAAATTAGTTATTACGCTTAGAATTTCCTAATTTTAGCGTTGAGAAAGTATGTAAGTATGCTTCCGTAACAGTTGTAATCGATCATTAAACGTATATTATGGCAAAGTATGAGATAGAACGTAAGTTTCTGGTCACCGATATGGGTTTCAGGGCAATGGCCGAGAGTAATGACGAGATAGCTCAGGGCTATCTGTCGCGGCGCCCGGAAGCCACCGTAAGGGTGCGGATCATGAATTCATGCGCCTACCTCACGGTCAAGGGCCTGACCACCGGCGACTGTCGTGAGGAATATGAGTACGGGATACCGGTGGAGGATGCCGAGCGGATGCTGACCATGTGCGAAGGATCCATTCTCCGCAAGACCCGCTGGAATGTGCCTTACGGGGGGCATCGGTGGGAAGTGGATGTGTTCCACGGTTCCCGGGAGGGTCTGGTCATCGCCGAGATCGAACTCTCGTCAGAAGGGGAGGATTTCCTGATTCCGCCGTTTGTGGGTGAGGAAGTGACAGGGAATCCGGCTTACTACAACTCCAACCTTTGATTATCTGCAGCACGCTGCGTAGCCTGAACCCTTTGACTTCCTGCGGCACTCTGCATGGCGCTGAACCCTTGATTTCCTGCGGCACGCGGGACTCCCTTAACGCAGTTGAGAAAAGACACACCCCGCGGCCGGTGGATCCGGAGCGGGGTGATATTATGTCGTAATGTGTATTTTCTATTATCGGACCATCATGCCTGATAATCGGCGAGCTGGCTGCGGAGGCGCTTGCGGGCGAAGAATATGCGGCTCTTGACGGTACCGAGGGGCAGACCGAGCTTTTCGGCGATCTCATGGTATTTGTAACCTGAAACGTACATATTGAAAGGCACGCGGTATTCCTCCGAGAAAGAGTTGAGGGCCTGGCTTATCTCCTTGACCGCGTATGAGCCTTCGGGAGTGGTGAGGCCTGAGTCCTGGCTGATATTCAGGTGATAGAGGTCTTCAGTCTTATCAACCACTGTGGCCTGACGCACTGTCTGACGGTAGTTGTTGATGAAGATGTTGCGCATTATAGTGAAGATCCAGCCTTTGAAGTTGACATTGTCGACGTACTTGTCTTCGTTGTCAAGAGCCTTGAGGGTAGTATCCTGAAGGAGGTCCTGTGCGGCCTCACGGTTGGATGTAAGCTGATAGGCGAAACTAAGGAGGTTGCCCTGGAGGCCTAAAAGACGGTTCTTGAAAGTATCGTTGGTATTCATGTTATAAGCGTTTTAATAAAGGTTGTTGTTGAAATTGTTGTTTCACTCCCGGAGGACTTAAAGATGCCTTAAGATTTCTCCGGCGTTTGTAATTAAAACAATTCTTCGCGAGGATAGTTATGAAAAATTCCCTAAATTTGCGAAAAGATTGTGATTTTTTTTGACGCCGAATGTCCGAGAGTCTTGGAAAGTCGCGTTTAAACATTGTTAATCAGGAGTTTGACGTGATGTGCGATTTGATTCGGCGATAAGGTGAAAAAGTGGAGACTACGGATGTTTTTCCGGGCTCCGGTGACTAAAATCTCTTTAGAGACATGAAATTTGAAGATTACTTTGAAAGCGATGACCTGCTTGATGCCTTGTGGGACATGCATTTCGACGACATGACTCCCATTCAGGAGCAGGCCATACCGCGTGTGCTTGAAGGGCGTGACCTTCTGGCATGCGCCCAGACCGGCACCGGCAAGACTGCCGCCTACCTCCTGCCCGTCATCGACCTCATCTGCAGCGGCTCTTATCCGCAGGACCGTGTCAACTGCATCGTGATGGCTCCCACCCGTGAGCTGGCGCAGCAGATTGACCGGCAGCTTCAGGGATTCGCCTATTTCCTTCCCATCAGTTCGCTCCCTATATATGGAGGTACTGACGGACATACCTACGAGCAGCAGCGGCGTGGATTGAAAATGGGAGCCGACATCGTTATCGCCACTCCCGGACGCCTCATTGCCCATCTGCAGATGGGCGGCATTGACCTTTCGGAGGTCTCCTTCTTTATCCTCGACGAGGCCGACCGTATGCTCGACATGGGATTCTACGAGGACATAATGAGCATCGAGAAGCATCTTCCGAAAGAGCGTCAGACCCTGCTTTTCTCCGCCACCATGCCGAAGAAGATTCAGCAGCTTGCCAACTCCATCCTCAGGAATCCTTTCGAAATCAAGCTTGCCGTATCCAAGCCGGCCGACAAGATCGCCCAGGTGGCCTATATATGTTACGAACCCCAGAAGGAAGCCCTGCTGAAGCACGTGCTCGGGGAGGACGACTATAAGCGTGTCATCGTGTTCTCCTCCTCGAAACTCAAGGTGAAGCAGCTGGCGCGCGGCCTAAAGCTCAAGAACCTGAAAGTGGGGGAGATGCACTCCGACCTCGACCAGAATACCCGCGAGGACGTGATACTCGACTTCAAATCCGGTAAAATCAATGTGCTGGTAGCCACCGACATCGTGGCCCGCGGCATAGATATCGACGACATCCAGCTCGTGGTGAACTACGATGTGCCGCGCGAAGGGGAGGACTACGTACACCGTGTGGGACGCACCGCCCGTGCAGACCGCGACGGCCGCGCCGTGACTTTGGTGTCGGAACGCGACCGTCGTGCATTTTCTCAGATAGAGCGCCTGTTGGGCAAGGAGGTGCGCCGCGGAAAGATTCCGGCCCACATCGGGGAGGCTCCGAAAGGAGGTGACCAACCCAAGGCGACATCCTCCGGACGCCGGCGCCACCGTGGGGCCCCGTCAGGCGACAAGCCTAAACAAGGGCGAGGTCAAGGACGTCGGAGATCCGGTCGACGTAATGGAAAGAAAGCCCCTGAAGATAACGCTCGTTGATATCGGCGATATCCTTGGCATTCTCGCGGCAGAGTATGATGTCGGTGATTCCGGCTCGCTTTGCCGCGATAATCTTTTCCTTTATGCCCCCGACCGGGATGACCTTTCCACGAAGGGTGATCTCGCCCGTCATGGCGAGTCTTCCCTTTACCTTCCGTCCAGTCATGGTAGAGGCCAGGGAGGTCACCATAGTGATGCCTGCCGAAGGACCGTCCTTGGGTATGGCGCCTTCCGGTACATGGATATGGAAGTCCTTCTTATCGAAGTCTTCCGACTTGAGGCCGAGAATGTCGGCATGCGATTTCAGATACTGGAGGGCAAGCGTGGCCGATTCCTTCATCACGTCGCCGAGATTGCCTGTGAGCGACAGTTTGCCTTTGCCTTCGGTGGCGGATGATTCGATGAACAGTATCTCTCCGCCCACCGAGGTCCACGCCAGTCCGGTTACTACACCTGTGAATTCATTGGTCTCGTATCGCTCGGGACTGTATTCCTCCTTGCCGAGGAGTAAGCTTACCAGAGCCTTGTCGACGACTTTGGGGATTTCCTGTCCGCGCACCTTCTTTACGGCGAGCTTGCGCAGCACGCGGCCGATGCTCTTTTCAAGGCGGCGCACGCCTGATTCGTGGGTGTGGTAATCGATGAGGTATCTCAGCGCTTCGATGTCGAACTCCACTTCGTCCTCACCGAATCCATTTTCCTTCAGCTGCTTGCGCACGAGATGGCGCCGGGCTATCTCGATTTTCTCCTCGGTGATGTAGCCGGGAATGGATATTATCTCCATGCGGTCGAGAAGGGGGGCGGATACCGTGTCGAGGGAATTGGCGGTGGCTATGAAGAGAATGTTGCTCAGGTCGTAGTCGGCGTCGATGTAATTGTCGTGGAACGTGGAGTTCTGTTCCGGGTCAAGCACTTCGAGCAACGCATTGGCCGGATCACCCTTGAAATCCTTGCCTATTTTGTCGATTTCATCGAGCATCATCACGGGATTGGAGGTCTCGATTTTTGAAAGGCTTGTGATGATGCGCCCGGGCATGGCGCCAAGATAGGTGCGCCTATGGCCCCGGATTTCCGCCTCATCATGCATTCCGCCAAACGACACACGCACGTATTCCCTTCCCATAGACTCGGCTATCGACTTGCCGAGGGAAGTCTTTCCCACTCCTGGAGGTCCAACAAGGCACAGGATGGGCGCCTTGTTGTCGTCGCGGAGTTTGGCGATGGCTATCTGCTCCATGATGCGCTCCTTCACCTTCTCAAGTCCGAAATGGTCGCGTTCGAGAGTTGCCTCCACTTTGTCGAAATCAAAATCGGAAGGGGTGTAGTATCCCCAGGGGAGTTTGACGAAAGTGTCGAGGTAGGCGTACTGTATTGAATAGTCGGGCGATGACGGAGTGTAGCGCTGGAGTTTCGCGAGTTCACGCTCGAAATGGTTCTGTGTGTCCTCGCTCCAGTTCTTTTCTGAAGCCGCCTTGCGCAGGTTATCGGCGTCGGAGTCGGATGTCTGTCCGAGTTCATTCTGAATTACTCCAAGCTGATGCTGAAGGTAATTGTCGCGTTGGGCCATCGACATTTCCTCGGTGGTACGCTCATGTATTTCCTGACGCAGGCGCATCACTTTACGCATTTCATTGACCTGCACGAGCACTTCCTCGGCAAACTTAGAGAATTTCGGCTGTTTGAACGCCTCCATCTTATACACCGTCTTGACGGGGAGCACGGAAAGAGTGGACATAAACGCCGTCAGCGGATCGAGAGTGGCTATTTCTTCGGGTGCCGGAATGCTGTTCTTATTGAATTTATAGAGTTCGTCGCATGATTCCCAAAGTTCATGATAGAGGGCGGTCTGCTCCATTACGTCGCTGTCCATCTCCATGGGGAAGTGTACCACGTCGGCCGTAAAGTACGGATGCTTCTTTTCCGGGGGGAATATCTTGAGCAGACGCGCGCGTTCCCACCCGAAAAGGCGGAGCCGGCAGAAATCCTCGCCCCGCGCCTTGTCGGGTGTGGTAAAGCGGTCGATGATGCCGGTGACGGCGATCGGCATGAGGGTATCGACCGGACCGTACACTCCTTCCGCATCCTGAATCGTAAACACTACGGGGACCTTTTCCTCGGCAAACTGTTTCAGGTAAGGCCACATCGATTCGGGTATGACCTCGTTGGTATAGATGCCGCTGAGGGAGAACGGTACGCCGGAAGTCAGCGGTATCATGGGAAGACGCAGTGTGTCCTTACGTGTGGAGAAAACCGGCTTGTATTTGGCCTTTGCCATTTGAAGGAGCTCCATATAAGAGCCAGGTTCGGGAGCTGAGGCGTCAGACTCTCCTTCATCCATGTATTCTTCAGAGAAAATGTCGCCATCGCCATCTTCGACGGTGTCATCCCATCCCATCTCCATATCATCTTCCATGAAGGTGAAATCCTCATCGGTAAGTCTATAATCCATCGACTTCTTCTTTTTCATCAGTTCCAGTTTATAGTCGTTCGTATCAGTCGTAAGATATTGGCCTGCAGAGTGATGCCGTATGGCTGACTGCCATGGGTCCACTGTGTAGGCCTCCATACTTTAAGGTCGGGGCTACAGTTCAGCAACAAAAATGTCGGAAACAGGGATTTTTGTGGAGTCTGCGCCCTATATTTCGGTCTGCAAAGATACGTGTTTATTCTGATACTGCCAACTATGATTGAGTGGAAGAGGCAGCTGAGGTAGCCTTCCGAAGAGTAGGCCGGCCTATCCTCACGGATGGATAGCGTCTACCAGGTGGCTCTATCGCGGTACGGCGATGAAATCAGGGGGCACCTGCTCCATTTCTCAATTAATTAATGTAACTTTGTATGATTTAAACCTCTTTTTGCCTATGTTAGGTGCTATAATCGGCGATATCGTTGGCTCGCCCTACGAATTTGCCAACACTTCAGATCCGCACTTTCCTCTGTTCTCGAAACATAGTGACTTCACGGACGATTCCATCTGCACGATCGCCATTGCGGACGCGCTTGTCACTGGAGAAAGCTTCGGCTCCGCTCTCCGGCATTGGGGTCGGAAATACCCGGATCCGAAGGGCGCTTATGGCGGTTCGTTCAATGCTTGGCTCCATGCCGTAGATCCGATGCCCTATAACTCATGGGGGAATGGGGCGGCCATGCGCGTCTCTCCTGTGGGCTGGGCGTTCAAGTCGGAAGCCGATACGCTCCGGGCGGCTCTTGCTTCGGCCGCTCCCACCCATAACCATGTCGAGGGTCTCATAGGGGCTTCCGTCGTGGCCCGTGTCATCTTCCTACTCCGTACGTCGAACCATCCCTCTTTCCTCGATGGAGAAGTCGCCGCTCTCGTAGAGGCTTCCTATGGACCGGATTGGAATCGGCATCTTCCTTCGCGCGGGGTGTTTGACGAAACCTGTCAGGGGTGCGTCCCACTTGCTTTCCACATCTGCGCTCAGTCCTGTGGCTTCGAGGATGCGATACGCCGGGCTGTCCTCCACGGTGGCGATTCCGACACATTGGCAGCCATCGTCGGCTCACTCGCTGAGGCTCGGTGGGGTATCCCGGCGCATATCCGGGAGAAGGCTTTGGAACTGCTCCCGGCTGATATGCTTACTGTCCTTGATAGATTCAAGTCAAAATTCGGCTATGAGTACATTGCTAATAATTTGTGAGCTATGCAACGTTTTAATTGCAAGTGTCTTAAGGATTTAGCTCCACCGGCGAGTGATTCGGCTAATGACCTTGAAGCCGAAGACACCATTGTGTTCCGTAGGGCGACAGAAGAGGATATTCCCAAGGTCGCCACTATTCTAAAGGCTGCCGTTGAACGTATGTTGTCGGAAGGTAAACATCAGTGGGACTACAGCTATCCGAATGAGAATCATGTCCGGGCAGACGTGGCCGAGGGCAAAGGGTATGTCTTGACTTGCAACGATGAAATCGTAGCGTACGGCGCCGTGGTCTTCGATGGGGAGCCCGCCTATGCTGACATCAGAGGCAAATGGTTGTCCGACGAGCCTTATGCCGTGGTCCACCGCTTGGCTGTTTTGCCGGCATCGCAGAAAAAGGGCCTTGGAATGACTTTCCTGAATGCGGTTGAAAAACTGGCACTATCCAAGGATATCAAAAGTTTCCGCATTGACACCAATCATGATAATGCCCGAATGCTCAATCTTCTGAAAAAAGCCGGTTTTTCTTACTGCGGACTGATTTGGTACGAATCAGGGTCAAGAATGGCATTTGCAAAAAATCTTCTGTGATGAGATGATGAAGGGGCTTTTGTTACTCTGCGAGAAATATTCATCCGGTATCGACCCGGATGCTGAAATATTAAAATGTCTCAGTCATGTGTCGGGTCTATGTCTTGACATCGACAGCATGCCGGGGAAGGAGGCAATCGAGCTTGTCAGGAAACGTTACGGTATTTAATTTCACTGAAATGGCAAAGCGGAAGGAAAGGGTTTTCAGGATGAAGCGCTTTGAGGTGCGCCATGAAAGGAGCGCCAACAAAGTGGGGGTGGACGGTGTGCTTATCGGCAGCTGGGCCGGTGAAGGGGGTGCGTTCTCCAATATCATGGATGTGGGATGCGGTTGCGGACTGATAGCCCTGATGATGGCCCAGAGATTTCCGGAAGCGTCGGTAACCGGAATCGACATAGACAATGACGCTTTCCTTGAAGCCGAGTGCAATGTATCCCTCTCTCCTTGGACGGAGCGTGTAAAGGTGTCATTGCTTGACTTTGACTCCTTGATGGAGAAGCTGAGGATGGGGGAAGAGGGGAGATATGACCTGATTGTGTCTAATCCACCATTTTTCAATTCCGGAATCGACAGCCCCACCACTGCACGCGAACTCGCCCGCCATGCGGCCGGACTCTCTCCCAGACGGCTGCTTGAAGAGGGGCGGAATATGCTGACCCCTACGGGGCGGCTGGCCTTCATCGCACCATACACGGATATGGAGGAGCTTATCGGAGTGGGAGAGGGCTCCGGTCTCGCGCTGGGAAGATGCTGTATCGTGAGAGGACGTCCGGACATGGTTCCCAAGAGAGTGATGATGGAGTGGAGACCGCAATCCTCCCCGGGGACCGGAGCGCCTGTGATGGAGGAACTTGACATCGAGACCGCCCCCGGGAAATATGATGATAAGTACATATCGCTTTGCAGGGACTTCTACATCATCTTCTGATAGGATGCTCTGCGCCGTAGGATAAACCGGCTGTGCGGCTTCTGACGGGTCACCAGTGCTCGGGAGACCGTGTGGAACCGTTTTTATTTCCTGACGTCATGCCGTAGCCTTAAACCCTATGACTAATACGGTGTCAATAAAATAAAGAATGGAAACGGCTCGTGCAACTTATAAACGTCCATGGTGTTATAAGATAAGACAAGGCATCCACAGTAGTCCGATTTCCCGAAGCACGACAGGGGTGAAGAGCCGGAACCGCTGTATTTCACAATGATAAAGATTTTTACGTATGGACAATAAAAAGAAGATACTCATCACATCCGCCGTATTGCTGGGACTTCTTCCCGCAATGGCCCAGGTAGAAGACGATATCTACTATAATCCGAAAAAATCGGGTCATACTTCTTCAGCCGCCGGCAAAAAGAACAGCAGCTACATCGCCAACTTCCAGGATATGGACGTTGACGAGTACAATATGCGGGGACAATATTATGCCACGCCCGTCGATACAATCGGCGCAGATGTGGCCTCGGCCGAGGATTTCAGGTACACCACGCAGGTCCAGAAGTTTTACAATCCGACCATAGTGGTCGACAACGCCGACCTGCTGGCGGATGTGCTCAATGATTCCTACGGTAACGTCAACATTGAATTCAACGTCAACGGTACACCGTACTTCGGGCCGTACTACTCAACCTACAATCCCTGGTGGAACCTCGTGGGAGCGTTGCCCGGCTTCGCCTGGAACTGGGCCTGGGCAAGTCCTTCATGGAGCTGGGGCTGGGCTCCGGCATGGTCATGGGGACCCGGATGGTCATGGTCATGGGGGCCCACATATGCCTGGGGACCCTCGTATTACTGGGGACCCAACTGGGGTTGGGGAGCAGGCTGGGGAGGACGTCCGCTTCCTCCCGGCCGTCCGTATTACGCCGATTACCGTCCGGGTGGACACCGTCCCGTCGTCGCAGGAGGGAACTGGGCGCACACCGCTCGCCCCGGCGGCAATTACAACGGACACAGATACACCACTTCCGGCCGTCCTATCGGCGGAGGTACGGCAGCACGTCCCGGTAACGGCAACGCCGGCCTGAGCCATCCCGGAACTCCGGGAGGTGCAGTCGGCAGCTGGGGCGGAGCTTCCTCCGGCAACGGCAGCCACACCGCCGGTACGGTGAGCAACGGTCACCGCCAGCAGGGGGAAGGCGCTTACCACAGCACTACAGGCGGACACCGGGTCACAGGGACCACAACGACCCAGAGCCACGGCACTACCGCCACATCGCGTCCCGCCAACGGAAGCGCCACCGGTTCGGGCGCTACGGTCAACACCAACCGTGGCGGACACCGCACCACCGGCTCCGGAGCCTATACCGGCACATCAAACCGCGGCTCAAGCTCTACTTCCACACAGCGGCGCACCTCGACATCCAACAACAGCAACCGCTCGACCGGAAGCTACAGTTCTCCGTCGCGCAACTCCTCATCGGGCAGCTACAACCGTGGGGGAGCCTCTTCAGGGGGGCACCGCGCTACGGGGGGCGGAGGATTCTCGGGCGGTAGCCGTGGAGGCGGAAGCCGGGGCGGCCACAGATAATCCGGGAATGTACGGACATTAACTCACACATGACTATGACTATGCAGACTAAACATTATCTTGCGGCCGGCGCGGCGGCGCTCGCTTTCACCGGCGCCTATGCACAAAGCCCCATGGACGCCATGGCCCTCTCGCAGCAGGACATGCGCGGCACAGCGCGATATATGTCGATGGGAGGCGCGTTCGGCGCCCTCGGCGGCGACCTCACCACTCTTTCGCAGAATCCGGCCGGCATCGGAGTATACCGCGGCAATGAGGTGGGTCTGACCCTTGACCTTGACATGCACGGTGCTGAATCAACTTCGGTCGGCGGAACTCAGGGTGTCAACAAGACTCACTTCTTCCTCAACAACATAGGTGGAGTACTGACGCTGCGCCTCCCCAGCACCGCATGCCCTAACCTCAACTTCGGCTTCACGTACAGTAAAGGCGCGTCGTTCAACCGCAATTACCGGGGCCCGCTCGGCGCCCTTCAGACTTCGATGTCGAACTGGATGGCGGGAGTGGCCAATAATGAAGGTGTGACTGTCGGCGATGTGACCACCACCAATACCTATGACCCCTATAATCCCGTAAGCGGTTATCAGGCTCCCTGGATGACTATCCTGGCATATGACTCCTATCTGATTACACCGGAGGGGGACCCGGACAGTCCTACATGGTACGGACAGTTTGACTCCGGCACTTCGGGCAACGCCATATACAATGTGTCGGAGTCAGGCGGAGTCGACAACTTCAATATCGCATTCGGCGGCAATATCAACAATATCCTGTACTGGGGTATGGACTTCGATATCGCCAGCATAAGCTACCGACGGTCGACATACTATGAAGAGACTCTTCAGAATGCCTATGTCGAAGGTACAAACGGGGTCGAACAGGTGGCATCGCAGTGGGGACTTTCCGACTACTACCGTATGTCGGGAACCGGTTTCAGCTATAAGCTCGGCTTCATATTGAAGCCCATTCAGGAATTACGTATCGGATTCGCCTTCCATACCCCCACCTATTACAACCTCTCGCAGGAATTCAGCGCCAACACACTTTATTCCTACAACGGCGAGGGCGTGAAGGGGCAGGAGACCAACGGCGGCATCCCGGGCTACAGCGACCTGAGATTCCATACGCCGTGGAAGATACAGGTGTCTGCGGCGGCCGTGATCGGGTCCAACTTCATACTGTCGGGCGAATATCAGTGGAGCCAGACTTCCAAAATGAAGTTCAACGACCCTACCTATTATACGGGCTATTATGATTACGGCTGGGACTGGTACGGACTCGGCGACAACGACTATTACGGTGACTACGGCAATTCCTACCGGGGTGTGAACCAGGCCATCAATATGTACTACAAGGACCAGAACACATTCCGCATCGGAGCTGAATTCCGTGTAACTCCTCAGTTCAGCGTGCGCGCGGGCTACGCCAATGTATCCTCTCCGGTAAAGGCCGAACTGAAAAACGGCAATATCAATGTGATGACCTCAGGCACTTCCGCCGGCTACCGGCTTGATGACGCCACCAACTACATCACCGCCGGTCTCGGCTACCGTACAGGAAAGTTCTATGCTGACCTTGCCTATGTCTACAAGCACCAGAAATCAACCTATCACGCATTTCCTCAGGATGCGGGGAGCAGCGTAATGTCGCCTGCGGCATCCCTTAGCTTCGAGCAGAATCAGGTATTGCTTTCGTTGGGCTTCAAGTTCTGAAGCCCCCGGCGGCATACCGCAGCGATATAAAGTCAGCCCTCCCTCAGGATTCATCTGAGGGAGGGCTGACTTTAGGCAGGGAAGAGCTGACGTGAGAGCCTGTTACCTATTCAAATACTGACCGGCCCGAGAATACCCAGGGGGAGAATGTTCAGTAATTCACCAGAGTGCCGGAGATGAGAATCGGAGTTTCGTTCACACCCACCGTGGCGCCGTAGATGAATTTCTCGGCGTCCGGCGAGACCTTTATCTTCTGGAAAAGGGCATCCGCCTTGATGGGGTAGTTGCGGGTTACGATGTTGTAGCGCCCCCCTTTCAGCCGCTTGATCTGCCGGCGTCCGATTATGCCGTCGACATGAAGCACACGCCCCGGGAAATTGTCGATGTGCTCGGGGGAAACGTAGATGTGCGAGTTTGGGGAAAGCTTTTCCACGCTCCCTTTGGCGAAGAGATTCATCGGAGCCTGCCAGCACTGGGTCTTCATAAGGGAGGTGTTGGGCTCGTAAAGATAAAGGTCCATCCCCTTGTCGAGGCGTTCCTTCAGACTTCGCTCGTCGGATGTCATCAGTGTGTCCGCGCGGTTTCCATTGTTGTCTCCAAGAAAATCGGAGGCGGAGATGAAGATGGTCTGGGCAGCTCCGCCGGCACGGAAATCCACACACTTCACCCCTTTGAACTCCGCTCCGGCCCGAGCTTCGATCAGCACTTCCTTGCACTCGTTGCGCACACCTACGACATGGATGTATTCCGTATGCGGGAATAGGCGGAGCGCCTGTTTGAGGTCAAGCATAGGTGAATTCTTTACGAGCAGCAGCCCGCACTTCGACAGCAATTCATCCCATGCTCCCACTACGTCAGGGGAACACTGCCGGGGGTCGTAGATGCGTGAGTCCTGCGAGCCACGGCGTGCCGGATCGGCGAATATTAGCCTGCCGGAGTCCGGACGGAGTGAGCGGACGGCGGCAAGCGAATCTCCGTTGACGACCTCGGCCTCGGGCAGCCCGCAGAGCGCGAGGTTGGCCTTAAGCGTTTCGGCTGTGGCGGGATTCATCTCCACTGCCATGCAGTCTGTTCCCTTGCCGGGAGAAATGGCGGAGGCCAGGGTGATGAAGTCGATGCCAAGTCCGGCCGTCATGTCAACCAGTGAAGTGCAGCCGGCGGCAAGGGAGGCATGGTAGGCCGCCACACGTTCATGGCTGGCCTGCTCCCCGCTGAGAGAAGAGGAAAAGATGAAATCAGGATGGCCGGAAAGGAAATTCCGGAGTTTCCTGCCGAATTTCTGGCGACATTCAATCTGGAGTATCGCATTAGAGTAAAATTCCTTTTCCTCCGGAGAGAGGCCGGGCTTGGATAGGAATTTCAGACGCAGTTCGTCAGGTGACTGCAAATCGTAATTCTTTATAAAAGCTATCATAAATACAATGCTTTTACGTTGTTATTTCATCGGCAACCTATGTTGTCGGTAAACACACAGGCGGTCTGCCGAATCGAAAAGAAAGTGAAGGTAAGTCGGTGCTTCCGCCGGGGGCCGTCAATAGCCCCACCGGATGCGTATAAGATTAAGATCTGTGTCGAATAACTGAAAATTTTTGCAAATATAATAAGAAAAACGAAAATGAGAAACTTTGCGGCCATAGATTTTGAGACAGCCAACAGAAATAGTTGCAGTGTGTGCAGCGTAGGGGTGGTGGTAGTGAGGGACGGAGTGATAACCGACCGGTATTACAAGCTGATACATCCGGTGCCCAACTATTACAGCGACTCCAATGTGGCGGTGCACGGCATAAGGCCGGAAGATACCGAAGGGGAGGACACGTTTCCCGAAGTGTGGGCCGAGGTAGTGCAGCTTATCGAGGGACTGCCGCTTGTGGCTCATTTCAGCAGGTTTGACGAAGGGTGCCTCAAGGCCGCTCACCGGCGTTTCGGCATGACTTATCCGGGCTATGAGTTTCACTGCACGTGTCTGGCCTCACGGCGAGTGTTCGGTAAAACGCTACCCAACCATAGGCTCCCGACAGTGGCCGCCCGCTGCGGCTACGACCTTAAGAAGCACCATCATGCCCTGGCCGACGCCGAAGCCTGTGCGGCGATAGCCATGAAAATACTTTGATGAAAGCTTTTTTAAGGAATTGAGGGGAGCGGATAAGGAAAATTTTTTATAATTTTGCATAGTGCCTAATAGTACTTTGCAATAAATGACTGAAATATATTACAAGATAAGGTCGGGAGTGCGTAAGACGGCTTTGCGTCTTATGGCGGCGACCGTTATAATGGCCGGTGGTCTGGTGGCGTTCTGCGCCATGGCCGCCTCTCCAAAGGATTTCACAGTGGTGCTTGACGCCGGTCACGGCGGAAAAGACATAGGAGCCACCGACAACGGAGCCCGCGAGAAGGACATCAACCTGGCGGTGGCCCTGAAGGTAGGTGAGCTCGTTAAGAAGAAGCTTAAGAACACCAACGTGGTGTTTACGCGCGACGACGACACATTCGTCTCCCTGCAGGGGCGCGCCGATATCGCCAACAAGGCTAAGGCCGACCTCTTCATATCGATACATACCAACTCCGTCGATGCAAAGAACAAGAACCGCCGCACCGTGGCCGGCGCGTCGGTCTATACGCAGGGCCCGCATAAGGACGACGCCAACATGAGCGTGGCCCGACGGGAAAACTCCGTCATCGAGCTGGAGAACGGCTACGAGCAGAAGTATGCCGGTTTCGATCCCTCGAAGGTGGAGTCATACATCATCTTCGAGATGTCGCAGAAGCAGAACATCGCGGCAAGCAACCGTTTCGCCAAAGCCTGTCAGGACAATCTCGTGAAGATAGCGGGCAGAAAGGACCGTGGAGTACATCAGGCCGGATTCTGGGTGCTTTGGGCCACATCGATGCCTGCGGTGCTTGTGGAGCTTGACTTCATATGCAATCCCGAGTCGGCCAAGTATATGACCTCAAGTCAAGGCGTCGGCAAGATGGCGGAGGCCATTTTCGAGGCCATCAAGTCGTTTGAGCAGAACTTCCGTTACAATCAGAAGGCCATTGCCCGCCGTGGAGAATCCAAAACCGATGCACAGCCGGTGGTGGAAGCTGATATGGCTCTCGCCATGGAGGAGACTGAGATGGCTGCCTCGGCGGTGATCATGCGTAGCGCCCCGCAGACAGAGGCACGTGACATGAGCCATGCCAATCTTGAGGCGACACGTTCCCAGACCCGTGCGAGGAGTTCGTATGACGGACGGCGTCGCCGAAGTGCCGCAGCGCGTCAGAAGTCTATTTCCAGAGATGTAGCTGTGGCCGACATCGCTCTCCGCTCGGAGTCCGACCAGCTGACTGCAATGGCGGCCGTGAGTCCGGTCGAGGCAGCCCCGGCGCAGGAGCCCGCGCAAAAAAACAACACCTCCGAGGGAAAAGGGGGTAAAAAAGTTGTTAAGACTAATAAGGAGAAGCAGTCGAAGCAACCGAACCAGGCCAAACAGGCCAAAACGGCAAAGACCCCCACGCGGCAGGCTCTGGAGTCGCGCGCCAACCAGTCCAAGAAGGACACCAAGGCCTGGGTGGAGGAAATCAACAACCGGGCCAAAGCTAAAAAAGGGGAGCGCCAGCAGGCCGATTCCAAAAACGCCGACCGTCAGCAGGCATCGTCGTCAAAGAGCGTGGAGGCCCGTCAGGAAAACTCCGCGCAGCAGGAGCAGCAGCACGCAGGCTCAAGGCGCTCGCTGAGGTCGGGCTCGAAGTCGATGTGAGTCATGCGGCCTGTTGATCCGGATGTGCGGAATGTATGCATTGCGCATATGCCGCCGAAAGACACTACTATACTATATCCATAAAAACTGAACTGTGGCCGAGTGAGAGATGACAAGATGTCGGCTTTCACCGGTAAAACCCAAAATGATTCATTCTATGAAAAAGGTAAGCAAGGAATTGATCATAGGATTGTCAGTCATCGTGGCTATCCTGATCCTGATATTCGGAATCGATTACCTGAAAGGTATCAACCTGTTCAACCCCAGCAACTTCTATGAGGTATACTACGACAATGTGGATGGGCTTGAGAAGTCGGCTCCGGTCAATCTCAACGGCTTCAAGGTCGGTCAGGTGAGGGAAGTGACCATGGACTATGCCAAGCCCGGCAAGCTCAAGGTGGTGCTTGCCCTTGACAGGGATTTGCGTCTGCCTGAGGGTACTGCCGCCGAGCTCGGCCAGACGATGCTCAGCGGAGCCTTCATCAACCTGCGTCTCGGCAAAGGGCCTGCCTATCTTGAAAAAGGCTCGACGCTTCCGGTGGCTACCGCGAGCGACCTCATGACAAAGGTCCAGACCGATATCCTCCCCGCCGTGGAGACAATGATGCCCAAGATCGACTCACTGCTCAGCAACGTCAACCGTCTGGTCGGGGATCCGGCGCTTCTCGCATCCGTACAGCGACTGGACGGCATTACCGGAAATCTTTACAATGCGACATCCTCGCTCAACAGCACGATGGGAGGACTCAACCGTTCGGTGCCCGGCATCATGAACGGCGCATCCCGCTCAGTGACGCGGATCGACAGCATCACGTCGAATCTCGCGGCCCTGTCGGCCGAGTTGAAAACGCTTCCCCTGCAGCCCACGATGGAAAATGTGCAGAACCTCACCGCCAATCTCGAGGCTTTCTCCAAGACACTCAACAATCCGAACTCCACTCTGGGCAAGATTACTTCCGATCCCACGCTCTACAATCAGCTGAATCAGGTGTCGGCCGATATCGACTCGCTGATAGTGGACATAAAGCGTAACCCGAAGCGCTATATCAGCATCAAGCTCCTTTGACCGTAAGCGGCACTCCGGAATGTCCTGCAGGGGACGACCGGAGTTTTGAAAAAAGTTTCATACGATATTTTAGATACTTACCGAAAAAAAGAAAAGTGCAATAGTGATTGCACTTTTTTTTTCGGTTTTTTCTTGCTTACTTTGTACTCTGAAAAGGGACGTCCCGACGGAATCCGATTCCGGGAAGACGTCGGAAGCATAGGGGCATGCCGGGGAAAATGACTTCTGAAACCATGTAGTCAGGCAGACACCAATAGGAGGATAAGAAAATGACAGATAACTTGGAGAAAAAGTGGCGGCAATGCCTCGATTTCATACGCGACAATATTGGAGAGACGCGCTACGAGGCGTGGTTTTCCAAAACTCGTGCTGTGGCGCAAGATGAATCCAGCGTCACACTGGAGGTGCCCTCCATGTTTTTTCGTCAACAGTACGAAGCCCATTACCTGAAGCTCATCCATGCGGCGCTGAAGAAGGCCTATGGACGCCCGATGCAGATATATTATGTGTTTCAGGTCGTAAGCGGCGCGTCAGACTCCAGAGTCGTGCTCAGCGAGCCCCATCACAGCCCCGCCGCATCGGCAAAGGGGACTCAGCCGATCGAGTCAGTGGTCAGGGGCAATTCCGCTCCCGCCAAGCCGATGGATCCCCAGCTCAATCCGATTTACAATTTCGAGAATTACTGCACGGGGCATTCCAACATCCTTGCCGTGACCATTGCCAAGACCATTGCCGAGAAGCCGCGCAACAACGACTTCAACCCGTTCTTCCTGTATGGTGACGTCGGTATAGGCAAGACCCATCTTATCCAGGCCATCGGCATCCGCATCAAGGAGAAGGACCCGAATTCAAGAGTGCTGTACACTACCGCCCGACAGTTCCAGCACCTCTATCAGCAGGCCGTGCTCAGTAAGTCGGTGCCCAAGTTCATCAACTGGTTCATGCTTTGCGATGTGCTTCTCCTCGACGACCTGCAGGAGATAGCCGGCAAGCCGGGAACATCCGACGCCCTGTTCCCCATTTTCAACCATCTCCACCAGAGCGGCAAGCAGCTTGTGTTCACCTGCGACCGCCCCCCGATGGAGCTCGACGGAATCTCCGACCGTCTGATTGACCGTTTCAAATGGGGCCTCACCGAGAGGCTGCCGCGTCCGGACGAGAGCCTGCGCCGTCAGATCCTGTCGTTCAAGGCCCGCAAGAACGGACTCGATTTCCCGGAGGAGGTACTTGATTTCATCGCCACCAATGCGGTCAACTCGATTCGTGAGATCGAGGGAGTGGTGATGGGGATACTCAACCGGTCCATTACTCTGAACGCTCCCATTACCCTCGACCTGGCCCGCGATGTGATGAAGAACACCATCCACATCGCCGAGAAGAAACCCGTTAATTTTGAAATGCTCGTGGAGGCTACCGCCGACTATTTCAAGCTGAATCCCGACACGCTTTTCTCCAAGAAGCGTATGCGCGACATCAATGACGCCCGACAGGTGCTGATGTATCTTGCGCATAAGCACACCGGACTTTCGAGCACTGTCATAGGGCGGAAGCTGAATCGGCAGCACGGTACAGTGCTTTACGGCATCTCGGCCATAAAGGAGCGCCTGGATGTGGTGCCGGAAGTCACGCAGGCCGTACAGACGATAGAAAGCTCTCTGATGTAAGTTGGAGAGCTTTATGCGTTCTTGCGCCCTATGCCGGTGGGAAAGATGACGGCGGTGCCCGAAGTTGGCGTATACCCTCAACTTAGATGTCCACAGTCGCCCGGGTGCAGCTTCCGTCCGTGAAAGTTTCCCGCTAAAGGAAATGATATGATAAAACAGGCAGACCCACTTGTTTCAGGTGAGTCTGCCTGTCGGCCATATGGCGTGATAAGGTTTCGGTCAGGCTTCAAGCAGGAGAGGAATGAGCGACAGCCGGTCGGCCAGATTCGGAACGGCGCTCCAGATGGATGTGAGGCGTGAGCGTACATCGGAGCGTGACAGGCCCGAGGCGCGGAGCGGAGTAATCTTGTTCAAGGCCGCGATGGCATCGGAATTCCGTCCGGATGCGGCGTGGGCGCAGGCAAGCAGGATAAGCCTTCCGGCTATTCCGGCCTCTTCGGCGGAAGAGTGGGCCTCCCCGGGTGTGGCACCGGATGAGCCTGCGGCGGCTCCGAGGGCATTGGATGCGAGGTACATGTCGGCGTCTTCGAGAGTTCCCGACAGAAGGTCGAGTGAAGAAGCCGTATTGCCCGAAAGGAGGTCGCAGAGTGCGAGAAGGGGGGTAAACCTTTCGTCATCCGGGAAATCATATCTCAGCCGTGCAAGCGACTGGCGTGTCTTTGCAAGACGTTCTGTAAGCCTCAGATATTCTTCTGGATCAGCCGATGGGAGCGAGGCTTCGGCCAGCTTCAGATTCAGCTCGGCCTGGCGTGCGAGAAGTTCTGCGTCATCGGGATTGCCGGAGAGCAGATGGTCGATGGCGGCCAGTTCAGAGTCTTCCATTCCGAGACGGCGTGAGAGCTGCATGATCTTTCCGTCGAGCCATCTGTCGTTTTCGGCATAACGGTCGGCCTGGAGGTAAAGGTCAAGGGCCTCCCGGAGCTGTCCGTTCTTTTCATGGCAATAGCCCATCTTCTGGAGTAAAAGCGGACGCGACTGGTCGGGATAGTCCATCAACTGACGGTAGATGGCGATGGCGTCGTCGTAGAATCCCTGGTGGAACGAAAGCTCGGCCACGGCCGTCATTATCTCGGAGTCATCGAGTAGCTTGCGGAGATAGGGTATGTCGGCCAGCCGGAGGACGGTGCGGAACGGATCGTGAAACTCCGTATGCTTCTGGTGGTAGGTGTGGAACCGGAAAAGCGTACGCGCATAGTTGTAGGCCTCGGAGTCGAAATCGCTCAATGATGCCGACTCGGCCAGTGCTTTCATCTGGTCTGTCATTTCGGCGGCCTGACTGCGGAGGTTGTTCATGAGCATATCCCGTGTGGCGGCCGGCATGAGCCGGAACGTCAATCCCATTGCATAGCGGTCGGGCTGGCAGAGCGCCGCCGAGGTGGTCTGGTCGGAAAGGAACGAGCTGATTCCGTCAGGAATACCGAGGCGTATCCCCTCATCGGAGTCAAACGGCCGGAACCAGATATGCGGATTATACAGGTCACGCGACCCCGCCACGTTGGCCACCATCTTCACCATAAGGTCGGCGCCGTTGTCGCGCATGGCGTTAAGGCGTTTCATCTTCTTGTCGAGATGGGCGTTCTCCATCATCTTCTGCCATTCCGGATTCTCCTCCAGCTCTTCGAAGGAGATCTGGCCCTTGCTGTCCTTGAGCTTATCCATCAGGTCTTTTCCAAGAGTCTGGAATCCGGGAAGGAAGTCCTTTTCAAGACGGGAGAGGAGCCTGGCTGCTCCGCGTACACGGGCCAACGACATCACGACGGCGCGCAGCCGGGCGTAGTTCGTAAGGTCCTCGGTCCATGCCTCGAAGCGCATCCTCAGTTCGTAGTCGTCGGGCAGACGGTCGTAATACTTGTTGAGCACGAGCAGGATGCCCGTCAGGGCTTCGGCCTTCGTATGGTCGTCGGCGGCCTTCGACTCAATGTCGAGAAGGGCCAGGAGTTTGCAGCGCTCGTAGATGTAAAGCGTGTTCTGTGTCAGGCCTGCCACTATGAGGTCGGTCACTTCACGTGCCATGTCGGGATTGACGGCGGTGGCGGCCATTTTGGAGATTGACTCTCGGTCGGAGCCACTGACGGTCCATGCGATTGAGAAGATGTCGCGCAGTACTTCATCCTTCTCGTCGAGCAGCCGCTTGCGTTCGGGAGAATCTTCGGGCACGAGCTCAAGAGTCGTGGCGAGCGACATATAGCGGCCGAGCACATCGCTGAAATTAAGGTGCAGCCCGCGTACACGGCGCGCCTGCGAGAAATACATCAGCGGGGATTCTTCAATCATGGGGGCTACCTTTATGCGGCGCACCATTGAGTACAGCTCCTCCTTGACGGTGGAGAAAAGGCGCTCACGCCCGGGATCGTCGTAGCCCTTGACCATATAGTCGAGCATGAGGGTATAGCTTTCGCGCAGACGCCGGAGCTGGTCGAGGGCTGTGGCATCACGGTCGGCGAGAAGTCGGGACTCCATTACGTCCATGGCCTCGCGCAGACGGTCCTGGCGCAGAAGGGACAGTGTCTTATTAAGAAATTCTTTCATTTGATTCGGATTTAAGAGAGAGGTGGATGCGGAGCCTGAGGGGAGATTATCCGTAAAAGGGTCCGTCACTTATAAATAACAAAAATTATGCCAAAAAGTACGTGCCCCCATGACCGGCCCTACGTTTTGCAGATCAGTGAAAAATTAGTAAATTCGCGTTATTGTTTTATTTACTCTAAAAAAATCGACATTCTATTATGGTAATCCAGAGATGGCAATCGGTGCTCCTGCTCGTGGCCGCGGTAATGATGGGTCTCTTCTCCTTCATGAGCCTGGGGCAGTTTCAGGGAGCTGACGTGACTTACAACTTCACAGCTTTGGGTATAATGCCGGAGGGAATACCGACCGGCGGCGCCGCTCCCGAAGGGCAGAGCACATGGTATCTCTTCGTGGCCTCTGCATTGAGCGCGCTGCTCGCGCTGATCGACATATTCCTTTTCAAGAACTATAAGGCGCAACGCCGCATGTGTGCTTACAGCATCCTGCTCACCTGTGTGGCCACTGTGCTTGCCGCGTGGCTCGGCTATGCCAATGAATTCGGAGAGATAAGCTGGTCGTCGCTTGTATGCGCACCCTTCATCGCCCTTATCGCCGAGATCATGGCCTACCAGCGCATCGTGCGCGACAACCGCATCATACGCGATTCGGAGCGCCTGCGCTGATTCTGGCTGATTCCGCGATGTGACGCGTGACGCTTTGACGCGGGATGCCGCGACGCATCCGCGCCGCCGAAAAAACCAATATAAGAAGAATAACGCTACAACATAATGGCAAAAGAACTTAAACACCTTACCAAGAGGTCAGAGAATTATTCACAGTGGTACAACGAACTCGTAGTCAAGGCTGATCTGGCCGAGCAGAGCGCGGTGCGCGGCTGCATGGTCATAAAGCCCTACGGCTATGCCATCTGGGAGAAGATGCAGCAGACGCTGGACAGAATGTTCAAGGAGACCGGAGTGCAGAATGCCTATTTCCCTCTCCTTATTCCGAAATCATTCCTTTGCCGTGAGGCCGAGCATGTGGAGGGCTTCGCTAAGGAATGCGCCGTGGTGACCCACTACCGTCTTAAGAACGATCCGGACGGAAAGGGTGTGGTCGTTGATCCCGAAGCGCGTCTTGAGGAGGAACTGATCGTGCGTCCCACCTCAGAGACAATCATCTGGGGCACCTATAAGAACTGGATACACTCCTGGCGCGACCTGCCGGTGCTGGTCAACCAGTGGGCCAACGTGATGCGTTGGGAGATGCGTACCCGCATGTTCCTCCGTACAGCGGAATTCCTCTGGCAGGAGGGGCACTGCGCCCACGCCACGGCTGAAGAGAGCGAGGCACGCACAGTGCAGATGATCAACCTCTACGCTGATTTCGCCGAAAAATACATGGCCATGCCCGTGATACAGGGTGTCAAGAGTGAGTCGGAGCGTTTCGCCGGCGCCCTCAACACATACACCATAGAGGCCCTCATGCAGGACGGCAAGGCCCTCCAGAGCGGCACATCGCATAATCTCGGCCAGAACTTCGCCAAGGCGTTCGACGTGACATTCGTCAATAAGGAAAACAAGCCCGAGCTCGTGTGGGCCAACTCATGGGGTGTATCGACGCGCCTTATGGGAGCCCTCATCATGACGCATTCCGATGACAACGGTCTGGTGCTTCCGCCGCATCTCGCTCCTATCCAGGTGGTGATCGTGCCTATCTACAAGGACAACGAGGGACTGAAGGCCATTTCGGATAAGGTGCGTCCCCTTGTCGACGAGCTCCGCGCCAAGGGCATCAGCGTGAAATACGACGACGCCGACAACAAACGCCCCGGCTTCAAATTCGCCGACTACGAGCTCAAGGGAGTTCCCGTGCGTCTGGCAATCGGCCAGCGTGACCTCGAGAACGGCACCTGCGAGATCATGCGCCGTGACACCCTCGAAAAGGAGACGGTAGGCTTCGACGGCATAGCCGACCATATAGCAAATGAACTTGAGGACATTCAGTCGAACCTCTTCGAGAAGGCCCGTAAATTCCGTGACGACAACATCTACGTCGTGGACACCTACGACCAGTTCAAGGAACAGATCGAAAAGGGCGGATTTATCCTCGCTCACTGGGACGGCACTCCCGAGACCGAAGAGAAAATCAAGGCTGAGACAAAGGCTACCATACGGTGTATTCCGCTGGAGGGCGACGAAACCCCCGGAGTGGACATGATCACCGGCAAGCCATCGAAGCGCCGCGTGCTCTTCGCCCGTTCGTATTGATTACAGTCAATCCTACATACCGACTAATGAGACGTAAACTACAGACTGCGCTTGTGCTGGCAGGCACACTGTGCGCAGGTATCCAGGCCGAGGGAGCTACTCTCGGCCTGGACGATTATTGTGATATCGCCACCGCAACTCCGGCAGGAGTGAAGGAGATGACTCCGATGGCCGACGGCGAGAGTTATTCATGCCTTTCCGAGGACGGACGCGCAATCGAGCAGTATTCATACCGTACCGGCAAACTGATGCGTGTGCTGTTCAGTCTCGACGGCGTGAAGGGAGCCGTGAAGATCGACGGCTTCGACGGCTATCAGCTGAGCGAGAACGAAAAGAAGATACTGCTGTGGAACAATGTGGAGAAAATCTATCGCCATACGTTCCGCGCGGACTACTATGTCTACGACATCGCTCGCATGACGATGCAGAAAGTGTCGGACGCAGGCGCGCAGCAGGGTGCGGTGATGAGCCATGACGGGCGAATGGTGGCTTACCAGCGCGGCAACAACATCTTCATTTCCAACCTTGACTACAACACGGATGTGGCCGTGACCACCGACGGTGAGCGCAACCGCATCATCAACGGCACGCCCGACTGGGGTTACGAGGAGGAGTTCGGCGTCCTAAACACCATGCGTTGGAGTGCCGACGACAACACGCTCGCCTATATCCGGTTTGACGAGACCGATGTCCCGGCCTACAGCTTCGACAACTATAAGAGCTATTGCGATGAGGAGCCGGAGTCGGACCTTTATCCTGCCACCTACACCTATAAGTATCCTCTGGCAGGATTCCCCAACTCGAAGGTAAGCGTCCACGCCTATGACCTGAATACACGCATCACCAAAACGATGGATCTACCGATAGGGGAGACCGACTATGTGCCCTCCATGGAGTTTGACGGAAAAGGGAAGAAGCTCATGGTCATGATCCTCAACCGCGACCAGAACGCACTGAAGCTTTATGTCACCGATCCGGGCTCCACGATCGGCACTCCGATCGTAAGCATGACATCGAACGCATGGCTTTCACCGGCGGCCTACCAGATGGTGGAGTATTACGACGATGACTTTGTAATCGGCTCGGAGGAATCGGGCTACAGGCATCTGTACCTCTATAACTACAACGGAGTGCTGCAGCGTCAGCTTACGAAGGGTGACTTCAACATCACGGCCCTCTACGGACGTGATGCCAAAAAGAATCTTTTCTTCGTACAGACCACCTCGCTCGGAGCCATCAACCGCAACGTGGCATCGGTAAATTCCAAGGGTGACGTACGTCTCCTTAATGGAGTGGAGGGTACGGAGAACGCATGGTTCAGCAAGAATTTCCAGTACTATCTCCGAAGCTATAGCTCAGCCACCACTCCGACCCGCTACTCCATCTGCAATGCCGATGGAAAACAGCTTCTGAGCGTGCAGGACAACGCGGAATACGCGGCCAAGTATGCGTCGGCCCCGAAGATGGAGTTCCTGCAGGTGCCTAACGCCGTGGGTGAGATGATGAATGCCTACATAATCAAGCCGGCCGACTTTGATCCCTCCCATAAGTATCCGCTCATGATGTACCAGTACAACGGCCCGGACTCCCAGGAGGTGCTTAACCGCTGGCGCATGGAGGGACTCTTCTATGTGGCCTCGCAGGGATATATCGTGGCTGCTGTCGACGGCCGCGGCACCGGCAACCGCTCCCGCGCATGGGCCAACAGCGTGTACTGCCGTCTCGGTCAGGACGAAACGGCCGACCAGCTTGCCGGAGCAGCCTACTTCGCGGCCCTTCCTTACGTGGATGCCGGGCGCACATCCTGTTTCGGATGGAGCTATGGCGGCTATATGACTCTTATGGAGCTGACCGATCCCAACTGCCGCTTCAAGTGTGGCGTGGCGATGGCGGCCGTGACCGACTGGCGTTTCTATGATTCAATCTATACCGAACGCTATATGCGCACGCCTCAGCAGAACCTTAGCGGCTACGAGGCGGCTTCGGCATTACGCCGTACGGGCCAGCTGAACGCAGGTCTCCTGATAATGTCGGGCACGAGCGACGACAACGTGCATTACTACAATACCCTCAAATTCGCATCCAAGCTTAACTATGAGGGTAAGATTTTCGACATGATGTCGTATGCCGGATTCGAGCACAGCCTCCGGATGTGCAACGCCCGCTCGCGCCTTTTTGACAAGCTGGTGCATTACCTCGATTCCAATCTTAAGTAATCGCCTCCGCGCATTGAAATCCGTAAGAGGCTCCGGGCACTGATGTGCCGCGGGGCCTCTTAAATGTTAAAAATAGGGAATGATGATAAATTCATGGCCGGATAATTTGTGGGATGACTAAAATAGTTTAATTTTGTACAGTGATAATGTGCCATCTTACCGTTCCTGTGGCGAAGCTTTGCGGAGGCAGGCCGGCTTCAGGGAATGGCTTAGCGGTTAATCTCTTCTGAGACAGCGAGATGACAGCAATATATTGCAATTAATGAAAGATTTATCAAGAGTAAGCAGTATACAGCTATATTCCTTCTGGAAGAATCTCTCCATAGGGTTGCTTGTGATCATAGCCTTGATGGCGTTTTCACATGTGCTCCCTTTTTATGCTTCTCCCATAGTGGCGTTTATGGCGGCCGGCTTCCTATATACGATGCTTTACAACAACAGGATGCACTCCGGAACGAGCTGCATGGTTGTGATCTACGCATTGCTGTACTGCATCATCAACTACACGGTGGTGACGATCATACTCAACATCCTTACGATGTGGAATATCGTCTATCTGCCTAAGGAATTCGTATATCTCAACGACCCCTATATCCCCTCGTTGCTTTTGGATCCGGTGTGCTGCGTCACGATGGCGTTCTTCTATATGAGACGTCACAGCCTTTCCTTCTGTCAGGACTGCCGACTGAAAATCAACGGATTCTATGAGCGTAGCCGCTCTGGTGCCATTTTCCAGTACGAGTCGTTCTTCCAGCTCAAGAACCTCGCCATGATATTCGGCGCCCTCTCGGTGGCGGTATGGCTTTACTACAAGTATGTATATATAAGCCTTTCAGCCTCGTCGCGCGACTGGTATGTCTTCACGTGGCTTACGATTATCGTGTTTATCCTCAACGAGGTCTACTTCATATTCCGCTACTACAATCTTTACCTCGACCTCAAGGAAAACGACGAGATCATATCCCAGGAAGAGCTCAGCGACATGACATCCAAGACCTATCTGAGGTTCTACGTGATCTGCGGCAACAAGATTTTCTTCGATCCGCACACCATCGTGCCCCGTGAGGAGCATAAGGAAGTGCTTGACACTCCGTTCATCACCAAGCGTTCGGTCAACGGTATCCCTCTTCCTGAGGTGCGCAACATCATCAAGCGCATGACCGGAGTCAACGAAGGTGAACTCAGGTTCTATTTCGGCCGTAAGGCGCCCGACCTTAAGAACCACAGTGTGCTCCGCTATTTCTATTTCCTTCCCGGTAAGCCTGAGGACTATGATATGCCTGTGGATGGAGAATGGATGGATTTCGATGAGGTCAAGTGGATCTACAGCCGGACTCCGGGCCGCTTCTCGACAATGGCCGTCACCGACCTTTCGCGTCTCGCCACGATAGTGCTGACCGAAAAGATATTCGACGAGGAGGGAAACCGTAAATCGCGTATCAAGAGCTATAATCCGTCGTTCAATCTTATCGACGTCTATGAGTCCGACCTCGATTTCCAGGACGACAAGTGGATTCGGATATCGCTGTTCAATTCGGACACCCGTTTCTTCCGGATTAAGAAATTCTTCCGTGGAAAACCCCGTGTAAGATAAGACATGAATAAAGCAGAATGCATAGTGATAACGGGTCCTACCGCTTCCGGTAAGACCCGTTTTGCCGTAGAGCTGGCGCGTAAGGTCGGCGGAGAGATCATCAGCGCCGATTCGCGTCAGGTCTACCGAGGGATGGATCTCGGCACCGGTAAGGATCTGTCGGAGTATGGGGAGGTGCCTTATCACCTTATAGATGTGGCGCCGGCCGGGAGTAAGTTCAACCTTCATCAGTATCTGAATCTTTTCCGGGAGGCATATGACGACATACTGCGGCGCGGCAAGGTACCGGTGATATGCGGCGGCACAGGTATGTATCTTGAGCAGGCCCTCAATGGCGTGACGCTGCCGGAAGTGCCGGAGAACACCTCGTTGCGCCGTTCGCTTGAAGGAAAATCGCTTGAGGAACTTGCCGCTATCCTGAGGACATACAAGGAACTCCACAACACCACCGACATCGACACTGCAAAGCGTGCGATCCGGGCCATCGAGATTGAGGATTATTATCAGAGGAATCCCGAAGAGGGCGCCCTATCCCATAAGAAAGGGGCCAACCCGCTTGATGCTCTTGTAGTCCTGGTGGACATCCCGCGCGAGGAGCGTCGCCGGCGTATTTCCGACCGACTGGAGGGACGCATAAATGCCGGAATGATCGATGAAGTGCGCCGCTTGCTCGATTCCGGCATTCAGGCCGAGGACCTCATATATTACGGGCTCGAATATAAATTCCTTACCCGGCATGTGATCGGAGAACTTTCTTACGGGGAAATGCTGCATGAGCTTGAAATCGCCATCCATCAGTTCGCAAAGCGACAGATGACATGGTTCCGGGGGATGGAGCGCCGGGGATTCAGGCTGCATCCCGTAAGCTGCAGTCTTTCCCCTGCCGCCTTCGCCGATGAGGTGATAAGGCTTTGGAGTGAACAATTATGATTACACACACACGCATTCGGTAGGTTGAATGTACTTTGGTGCTGAATATAAAGCATTAAAATGGCGCGTCCGTATGGAGACGCGCCATTTTTCATGTCATGACTTAATGAGGGAAGCCGTTCGACGTGTGGACAAAGGAATCCTGAAGTCATTTTTGAGCTAAGACGTAATTTGACTTAGGATGTCATTTGACTTATGACGTCATTTTGACTTAAGAAAGGTCGTGATGTCATTCGGAGAGAAGCGCTTCCCTTTGAGCAGGAGCGAGGAGGTGTATATCTTTCCGGCGATCGACATGGCGAGCCATGCGAATGCGTAGAGAATCACAAGCGTCAGTATCGACTCCCACAGCGGAGTGGTCTGCGTGATGGAGTTGATGGCACCGATCGTGGGAGATGTGAATGGAATGTAATTGAGGATATGCACCATTGTGGTGCCACCATGGTCGACGGCATACATGCCCACATAGAACGATATCATGAGGATGAACGTGAGTACGGCCACATATTCCTGATTCTCGTTGTTCTTATCGGTCATGGCTCCGACTGCCGCAAACAATGAGCCGAAGAATATATAACCCCCTGTGAAATAGAGGATACCCCACACGACAGCCATGATGTAATCGTAGGTGAGGATCTCGTCCCAAGGAATGTCCGGAGCGAATAAGAATACGATGGCTGCGATGAAGATACCTATGAGGAGACCCCACAGCACAAGCTGGGTTATGCCTACGAGTCCGACGGCAATGATTTTTGCCAGCATCATGGTGCGTCCTTTCACGCATGTGGCGAGCACCTCGACGATACGGTTTGTCTTCTCGGTCTTCACCTTCTGGAAAATGGTGGAGCCATACATCATGATGAAAAGGGTAAGAAAGACTCCCACCATCATTCCTACACCCTGCAGAGGTGTCATATCTTCTGAATCCATTTCCGGGGAGATGGCTTTCTGCATCTCCATCGCCGAGTCGGATTCAGAGAAAAGATAGCCCATCACACCTCCGAAGAGTATGAAGATCACGGGTACGAGAAAGGTCGAAATCCAGAAAGACTTGGCCTTGACGTCTGTCAGGTATTCGTTTTTTATAATTAGTGATAACTGCGACATTTTAAGTGGCTCTTAAGAATTTAACTATACATGTGGCTTTTAATCCTGAACTATGGAATGCCGTTCTCACGTGGCGTTGCGGGCCTGTGCATCAGCCGCTCGGCACGCCAAGCCCCTTCAGTGCGCAACCATGCTTTCGGCGGGATTGCGGCATTTGATAGGTTCATCGATTTTTAGGAGCCACTTATCGGTTGTTTTCTGATTGCGGTTCGGATGCTTTCTGTTGCTGGAGGGTAGTGTATTTAAGGAAAATATCGGTCAGCGACGGGAGAGCCTCCTCGAAGTGTACGACATCCGACTGGAAGGCCACAGCATCGAGCACATCCATATTCGATTTTCCTTCGGCCTTGAACAGGCGGTAGGCATACCCCTTCCGCCAGTTGAGCGGCTTTGTGGCCTCGATGTCGGTCACAGCCCCCCCGTCGATGAGCGCGGGAATCTGAAGCGGCGAGGTAGTGGTGAGGATTATGGAGTTGTCCTTGTTGGCTTCCTTGATGTTCTCGATTGAATCCTTCACGAGTAGCTCTCCATGGTTGATGAGGGCGATGTCGGAGCACATCTCCTCGATGGCCGGCATATTGTGGGACGACAGGATGATCGTCGTGCCCTGTTCGTGAAGCCTTGCGATGAGTTCCTGGAGCAGTGCGCCGTTTATAGGGTCGAATCCGCTGAAGGGTTCATCGAGGATCACGATGTCCGGCTCGTGGACGAGCGTGGATATGATCTGCACTTTCTGCTGGTTACCTTTGGAGAGCTCCTTGATTTTTCTCTTGCGGTCGTCGGTGAGGTTGAAAAGTTCGAGATACTCGTTCATCACCTCACGAAGGCGCTTCTTCCTTCCTCCTTTAAGCTGACCGAAATAGAGTATTTGGTTTTCTACGGTCATTTTGTCGTACAGGCCTCGCTCCTCAGGCATATAGCCGAGTTTGCCGGTGGTCTCCATAGTGGCCGGCAGGCCGCCGACGAGCACCTCGCCCGCATCCCGCACCATGATGGAGTTGATGATGCGCAGAAGGGTGGTCTTGCCTGCGCCGTTGGGACCCAGCAGGCCACATATCGAACCCTTCTCGACATTGAAACTCACGTCGGCAAGCGCCTTTTTGTCGCCGAAGTATTTCGTGAGTCCCTTTATCTCAAGTATATTTTCCATTATAGAAGAATTAGTCTGTTTCTATTTGATGCCCTGCAGGCAGAGCCATGAGCCGTCATTAGTCCGTTTCTATGTCATATCCCACCGGCAGAATCCTGATCCGTCATTGCGCGCCGATACGTGGAGTGCGGGTGGTCACTGGGGCGTCAACGGGTAGGGGAGATGACTCTGTCGCCGGTCATGTTGGCTATGCGTGACCTGAAGATCATGAGCTTGCGCATCTCGGTCATTAATTTCATTTCCTCTTCCGGATCGCTGCCGGCCATCTCCGCCAGACGCGACTGGAGGAGTTTCAGCTGCTGGTTGACGACCTCGCTTTTCCACTCGATAAGGGATCTGCGCACCCTTGCGGTGAGTTCCTCTTCCGTGGGTTCCTGACTGGCCTTTGTGAAGAGCGCTGACAGCACATGCTTCTCATTGATGGCTTCGTTGGCCAGACGCCGCATCGAGGCTTCCGGATGGCTTGCCAGGAAGTCGCCCGGATAGTATCGCGTGAATTCATATAGTTCCTTGGTGCGGATGACTTCGAGGCTCTTCTGGAGCTTGCGCTCTTCGCGTTCGATTTCATCGATGCTCAGGGATTTCCCGGCGATATCGTCGAACCCCTTCTGACGCTTATCTTCAAGGTCGGCCATGAGCCGGAGTTCAAATTCGTCGAGGTCGTGGATATAATCGTCGATATGGTCGTAGAGCAGGGTGAAAGCCCGGCCGAAGGATTCATCGGAAAACTGAAGGCTGTCGGCTTCAAGTTCGGTGTTTACAAAGTCCATGAGCGTATAGATGCCGTCGGGTTCGCCGGCGTCCTCCTGTACGGAATCGGAATCACATTTCTGCACGGAGCTCTCGATATAGTTCATGTAGCCATAGCGGATGAGGTCGATGATCATTTGGTGCTCCACCGGCTGCAGCGGATGGCGCGCCGAGGTGGCCTGGCGTTCGAGGCTGGTGCGGATAAGGTCGTTGCCGGGCATCTCGGGGGAAGACAGCGGGGGCCGGGTGCCTTTGTCCTGTCCGGCCTGAGGGGCCTGGTCGCCGTCGACTGACGGTGGACTGGATTGCGGACCGGGTGAGGGGGTCGGTCGGTCATCATCCGAAGTATTTTCAAACTGGCGCCGGCTGCGTTCCTGCCGTGCCTGCTCGATGACGCGGTAGCGTGCCTTTTCGACGGCGGCTGCCACTGAGGCCTCCTCCACATTCATGATTCTTGAGCATTCGGCCACATACAGCGTGCGCGCCACATCGTCATGGATACAGGCTATGGACTCCACCACGCTGTTGATGGCGGCGGCACGGGCCTGGGTCGAGCCATCGTTCTGCTCAAGGAGCACACGCATCTTGAACTTGATGATGTCGGTGGAGTTGCGCTCGATATATTCCCGGAACTCATCAGGGGTATGTTGCCGTGCGAACGAGTCGGGGTCATGCCCGTCAGGGAGCAGGCACACCTTGACGTTCATCTTATGCTTCAGCAGCATGTCGATGCCGCGCAGGGCCGCCTTTATGCCGGCCGAGTCGCCGTCGTAAAGCAGGGTGATGTTCTCTGTGAAACGGTGAATGAGGGCTATCTGGCCGTCGGTCAGCGCAGTGCCCGAAGAGGCCACGACATTCTGCATTCCGGTCTGCCACATAGATATGACGTCGAGATACCCCTCTACGAGATAGCATTGATTCTGACGCACTATCTCCCCCTTGGCCTGAAATATTCCGTAAAGCTCGTGGTTTTTTCTGTAAAGTTCGGATTCGGGGGAGTTGATGTATTTCGCAGGTCCGCCCTGCAGGTCACGTCCGCCGAATCCTACGGTCTTACCGGATGAATTCATTATCGGGAAGATTACCCGGCCACGGAACTTGTCGTAATAGCGGCCGGTGGTGCTCTTACCCGTCAGACCGAGTTTCTGCAGCATTTCGAGTTCGAAGCCCTCGCGCTGCATTATGGATGTGATATGGTCGGAGGAATTGACGGCGTAGCCGAGATGGAATTTCCTTATGGCCTCCTGCGTGATGCCGCGCTGCACGAAGTAGGAGAGTCCGACGTCGCGCCCATCCTGGGAGTTGGTGAGATCGCTCTCCATCTGGCGCATCGCGCGGTCGGCGGCTATAAGAAGTCCTTCACGCACCGTGGCCTGGCGCTGTTCCTCATCGGTGAGCTCGCGTTCCTCGACCTTTATACCGTATTTCCTTGCGAGATGAAGAAGTGCGTCATGGTACGACACCCCCTCCTTCTCCATTATGAAATTGACCGGGGAGCCCCCCTTATGACAGGAAAAACAGTAGCAGAAGTTGCGGCGCTTGTTTACGGAGAACGACGGAGTGCGTTCGTTATGGAACGGGCACAGTCCCATATAGTTGGAGCCGCGGCGGGTGAGATGCACATAGTCGCTCACCACTTCGACGATATCGGCGGTGTCCTTGATGCGCTGAACTGTAGCTCTGTCTATCATTTATCTTGTTCTGCTTCGTATCCCCGCCGGGCGAGGAAAGTGGAGGGGGATTGGTGGAGAGGCCGGACGGCCTGTCAGGCTTTTCTGAGATTGTCGCAGATGGCGTGGATTTTCTCGTTGGTGCTGAGGCGGGTCGGCACAAGGGGCAGACGCAGCTCATTCTCAATCATGCCGAGAGCATTGAGGGTGCATTTCACGCCGGCCGGATTCCCGTCGACGAAAAGGAGATTGAACAGCTCGGTAAACTGGAAGTGGAGCGGTAGGGCGCCGTGGAAATCCCCTGCAAGGCACTTGCGTACCATTTTGCCGAACTCCTTCGGGAAGGCATTGCCGATTACGCTGATCACTCCCTTTGCCCCGAGGGTCATCAGTGGATAGGTGATTCCGTCGTCGCCCGATATAACCTCGAAGTGGTCGGGTTTATTCTTGATGATTTCCTCTATCTGCATGAAATTGCCGGATGCCTCCTTTACGCCGATGATGTTCTTGTGCTCATGGGCAAGGCGGAGGCAGGTGGCCGCCGTCATGTTGACGCCGGTGCGCCCGGGTACGTTGTAAAGTATTACAGGAAGTGAACTCTCATTGGCGATGGTGCGGAAGTGATGGTAGATGCCTTCCTGTGAAGGCTTGTTGTAATGCGGCACACTTGACAGCACGGCGGAATAGCCTGTGAGGTCGGTGGAGCCGAGTGCCTCCGCAAGGGCCCGCGTGTTGTTGCCTCCCATCCCGAGCACGAGCGGCACGCGGCCTGCGGCCTTTTCGCGCACGAATTCCCGGATCTGCCGCTGTTCGTCAGGCGATAGGGTCGGGGTCTCTCCGGTGGTGCCGAGCACCACAAGGAAATCGACACCGGATTCAATCTGAAACTCTATGAGCTTTTCGAGTGCCTCAAAATCAATGGTTTTATCTGCTTTGAAGGGAGTGACGAGCGCCACTCCGAGACCTTCGAGTGTAAATTCAGCCATATGAATAGTATAGGGAAGCGTTGGTGCCCCCTGTTCTGACTTCAAATTTAACAATTAATCCCGAAGTATGCAAATCATCCCCGGCGGAGCGCGCCGGGGATGATTGTGTCTTGCCGGAAAGTAGCGGTGCGGGCGGGGAGTGCCGTTATCCTGGCCTGCGGATTATACCACCTTGCGTGCGCCGTCGCTTATGACTACGGGGTAGACCTCCGGGTCATGGCCGAAACGCTCACGGAAGCGTGTCCGTGCTGTCCGGATAAAGTCGTCGCGGAGGTCCTTGCGTACGAGATTGATGGTGCATCCGCCGAATCCGCCCCCCATGATGCGTGAGCCGGTGACTCCGCACTCGCGGGCCACGTCGTTGAGGAAATCGAGTTCCTCGCAACTTACCTCATAGTCTTTCGAGAGGCCCCGGTGGGTCTCATACATCTTCCTCCCCACCGTATCGTAATCGCCGGCCATCAGCGCGTCGCATACGGCCAAGACCCTTTCTTTTTCTTCTATCACGAACTTCGCCCGCGAATAATCCTCGGTTGAAATCTCATCCTTCATGCTCTCCAGCATTTCCATTGTGGCATCTCGCAGAGTGTCGACTCCGAGGCGCCGGGCTACCCTCTCGCAGGACTCACGCCGGCGATTATAGGGGGAGTCGGCAAGCTCGTGCTTCACGCGTGAGTCGAGCAGAATGAGCTCGTAATCCTCGGGAGCGAAGGGGTAGTACTCGAAATCAAGCGACCTGCAGTCAAGCCTTATGAGTTTTCCGGCCTGTCCCATTACGGAAGCGAACTGGTCCATTATTCCGCAGTTCACTCCACAGTAGTTGTGCTCGGTCATCTGGCCGATCTTGGCGAGTTCGAACTTGGGGATGCGGTTGTCGTTATAGAGGTCGTTGAGGGCGAACGCGAAACAGCTCTCAAGGGCCGCGGAAGAGCTTAGGCCCGCGCCGAGGGGGATGTTGCCGGCAAAGACCGCGTCAAACCCCTTGACCGTTCCGCCGCTCTTGATAATTTCACGGCATACGCCGAAAATGTAACTGGCCCACAGTTGGGACGGTGCGTCCTCTTCGTTAAGGCCGAACTCCACGTATTCCTCAAGATCCATCGAGTAGACGCGCACGAGTTCCGTACCATTGGGCCGGACAGCGGCCATAATCACCTTGTCGATGGCTCCGGGGAATACGAACCCTCCGTTATAGTCGGTGTGCTCGCCGATCAGATTGATGCGGCCGGCGGAGGAATACACAGAGGGAACACCTCCAAATCTTTTCTTAAATTCAGCTACAATAGTGTCTTTCATAGTTATTCGGATTTGCAGTCATATTGTATCCGGACATGGGCGTGGCCGCAGTCCTTATGCCTATATAACAATCAATTGACCTGTCGGCACTTTACGCCGGCAGTATATTTAATTATATTTCACAAATCAGGCGAAGGGGGCCGGGATGCACTATTCTTTATGTTGTAAAGCATGCGATGGCATAAGACGGGGATGAAAGGAATTTTGTAAATTTGTAGATGAAAAACTCGACCTCATGGGAATGCTGTGACACATGGACATTTCCTGTTGCTTACAGGCGGTGCCCGAGAGGGAACTGTCGGTCTTACATAGGTTCATATATTACATGCTATTGACTATTACATGCTATTGACCTCCTTAAAATCGATACTGGCGGTCTGCGCGCTTATGCAGGGGGAATTATCGGCGGCTGAGGCCGGCGACGTGGCTGTCGGCTGCAGTTACGAAGACACCATGGCGGCTGAAGCCAAAGACGAAGCCCTGAACAGTGCGACGACTCAGCGAGAAGACATACCCCCGATGCTGACTACATCCTGGAATCAGTGCGGGCCATACAATGACCGCTGCCCGGAGTATTCGCCGGGTGAGAGGTGTAACGCCGGATGCGTGGCAGTGGCCGCGGGTCAGGTGATGAGGTATTTTTGTTTTCCGGAAAAAGGAGCGGGCTCACGTAGGCATTCCGATGAAGTCGGGGGCAGGACTCTTGAACTTACCGCCGATTTCGGAGACACCCTCTACGGATGGAGTGCGATGAAGGATTCATATGAAGGAGATGAGGATGAGGAATCATGTGAGGCGGTCGCGCTCCTGATGGAACACCTCGGCATCTCATTCGCCATGGACTATGCGAGCGGAGGAGCCAATTCCTCGGCGACGATGCTTGCCACAGCGGGAGTCGGCATGATCCGCGACTTCCTCTACTCACAGGAAATGAGGCTGGAGGACCGTAGATGCTTTTCCGATAAGCAGTGGGACACACTTATATATGAGGAACTGCGTGCGGGGCGCCCGGTGCTCTTTAAGGCTGAGGACGAGGGAAAACAGCATGCTTTCGTATGCGACGGCTATGATGCGGCCTCAGGAAAATACCATTTCAACTGGGGATGGGGAGGAAAATCCAACGGCTATTACCCTCTTTCCGACCTTGCGCCCGCACATGGAGCAAATAACGAAGTCGCACATTTCAACCTAAACCAGCAGGTGATTGTGGGAATCCGCCCCCGGAGCGAGGGTGACGGTAAAACTCCGTCGGTGCGCACATACGGAGGCGTGATGCCCGGTAAGGGGGAAATCGATGCCTCTGGCTTGGTGACGGTGAAAGTGGCCCGGGATGACAAGGACTGTTTCTACAGCTATATATTGAGCGAAGGGTTGGAACGTCTTGTGATGGGGCTCGAACTGACTTCCGCTGAGACGGGGGAGCGCCATCGTGTCGCCTCGCATCGCGTCGATGCGCTCCGGCTTGGTGAAGGATACCGGGATATCTCGGTGAAATGGTCACGCGGACTGGTTCCTGACGGGCTGTATGAGGTCAGGCCGATTGCCGCATTGTGTGACGCGGAAGGCGCATTGACTACCGACTGGGAGTATGTGCGCATACCTGTGGATGGCGAGACATCCTTCAGGATGAGTATTGATGACGACCGTATAAGGATGTGGAATGCCAATACGGCGGAATATGAGGGAATACCTGATACGACGGATGATGAGGTCAGGATTGAGGGTCGATCCCTGATATACGCCGGCATCGGAGCGCATGGGTTCAGCGTAATGGATCTGGCGGGGAGGACAGTGGCCCGAGGCATCGTAGGGGGAGAAACGCTATGTGCCCCGCTTTCAGGACTCGTCCCGGGACTCTATCTGATATGCTGCGGAGGCAAGACTCTGAAGGTTTTATTTGATTAATTCAGCGAGAATGAGTAAATTTGCGGAATAATATGTTCTGACCGCAAGGGGGAGGACACGCACACGCCTTTCCGTGTCAGGGCAGACCGTAAAGGATTGAATCCTACAAGAAAAAATATCGCAATGAAAACAAATGTCGCAGTATTTTTCGGGGGAAGATCGGTAGAGCACGAGATTTCAGTGCTCTCGGCGCTCCAGGCCATCAACGCCATGAATCCCGACAAGTATAAGGTAGTGCCCGTCTACATCACCAAGCAAGGCAGATGGCTTACGGGGGACGCCCTTCTTGACATCAACAACTATAAGGACCTCAAGAGCCTTGAGACAAAGGCCACCGAGGTGTACATGCGTCCTGTCTACGGTGACTACAACCTCTATGAAGCCCGTCAGGGAGGCCTCTTCTCCAAGGGACCGAAAGTGGTGGCGGAGCTGCACGTGGCCCTTCCGGTGCTGCACGGCACCAACGGGGAGGACGGCACATTCGAGGGATTGCTTGAGACAATCGGAATCCCCTTCGCCGGCTGCAATACCCTCTCCTCCGCCAACGGCATGGACAAGATCACGATGAAGATGATACTCCGCGAGGAGGGGATTCCGGTAGTGGACTATGTATGGTTTACCGACAGGCAGTGGAACACGCAGCGTGAGCCGATGGTCAAGCGTGTCGAAGAGCGCCTCGGATATCCCGTCATCGTCAAGCCCGCCAACCTCGGGTCGAGCGTGGGAATCGGCAAGGCGGCCGATAGGGAAGAACTCATACGCCGTGTCGACGAAGCCGAAAAATTCTCGAAGCGCATAATCGTGGAGCGCATGGTGGGAAAACTCAAGGAAATCAACTGTTCCGTGCTCGGAGACGCCGACGACCATCAGAGCAGTGTCTGCGAAGAGCCGATCAAGACCGGCGACTTCCTGAGTTATGAGGACAAGTACATGGGAGGCTCCAAAAAAGGCGCCGGAATGCAGGCGAGCGAAAAGCGGATACCCGCCGAACTCCCTGAGGAGGTATCGGAAAAGATCCGCCGCATGGCCGCCGATACATTCCGGGTGCTCTCCTGCCACGGCGTCAGCCGGGTCGACGTCATGATCGACGAAACCGACGGCAACATCTATGTCAACGAAATCAACACTATCCCCGGCTCCCTCTCTTTCTATCTCTGGGAGGCCACCGGCATCACTTTCCCGGCCCTGATGGACCGTCTGGTGCAGCTCGCCCTCAAGCGCAAGCGTGAGACCGACGCCAAGACATTCACCTACGACAATAATATCTTCGCCATGGGCGGAGGGACAAAGGGGGCCAAAGGGGGCGTCAAACGGGGATACTTCAAATAAATCAGCATACAAAATACGGCGGAGCACCCGGATTCCGGTATCCCGTCAATTCACACTTTTCTTATATAATGAAATTTTCAGAGCCCAACAAGCAACTCAACCTTGCCGATATCAACCGCGATATGCTGGCGTCGTGGGAGGCCAACTCCCTCTTTGAGTCCACAATGAAGGCGCGCGAGGGATCGCCGTCGTTCGTATTCTACGAGGGTCCTCCTTCAGCCAACGGCATGCCCGGCATCCATCACGTGATGGCCCGTACGATCAAGGACATTTTCTGCCGCTACAAGACCATGAAGGGATTCCATGTAAAGCGCAAGGCCGGTTGGGATACCCACGGCCTCCCCGTGGAGCTCGGCGTAGAGAAGGCTCTGGGCATCACAAAGGAAGACATCGGCAAGAAAATATCCGTCGATGAGTATAACGAGGCCTGCCGCCGCGAGGTGATGAAATACACCCGCGAGTGGACTGACCTTACCCGGAAGATGGGATACTGGGTGGACCTCGACAATCCCTACATCACCTACGACAATGCCTATATCGAGACCCTGTGGTGGCTCCTCTCCCGGCTTTACGAGAAAGGATTCCTCTACAAGGGCTACACCATCCAGCCTTACTCTCCCGCCGCCGGCACCGGCCTCTCCACGCATGAGCTCAACCAGCCGGGCTGCTACCGCGACGTGAAGGACACGACCGCCACGGCCCTGTTCGAAATCACCGATCCGAAGGAGGAAATGACGGGATGGGGAAAGCCGATGTTCATGGCATGGACCACCACTCCGTGGACCCTCCCCTCCAACACGGCCCTGTGCGTAGGCCCGAAAATGGACTATGTGGCCCTTCAGACCTATAATCCCTATACCGGCGAACCCATCACGGCCGTAATGGCGGAGGTGCTCGTCAACTCCTACTTCAAACCCGAAGGCGCCGAACTGCCTATGGAGGAGTACAAGAAGGGGGACAAAGTGCTTCCTTACAGAATCACGGGCCGCTGGAAAGGCTCCGAGCTCGTGGGGATGCGCTATAAGCAGCTGATGCCGTGGGTGAAGCCCTGCGAGAAAGTCGACGACCTGGCTGCCGACTATGTAAGGACTCAGGCCGCCGAGCACCCTGAGCGTACTTTCGAGGTGGGCTCCGACAAATTTGTAGAGCTCGCCGACTGCGCGTTCCGCGTTATACCCGGCGATTACGTCACTACCGAGGACGGTACCGGTATCGTACACATAGCCCCGACCTTCGGTGCCGACGATGCCAAGGTGGCAAAGGCCGCCGATGTGCCCTCGCTCTTCATGATCAACCTCAAGGGGGAGACACGCCCCATGGTGGACCTGCAGGGTAAATACTATCCCCTTGACGAACTGGCGGCTTCATTTGTGGAGAAATGCGTCGATGTGGCGCTGTATGAGAAGCATGCGGGCGACTACGTAAAGAATGCCTACGATCCGAAGTTCAACCCCGGAGGGAAGTATGACGAAGAGGCTGCCTCAAAGGCCGAGAACCTCGACATCGTGCTCTCGCTTGAGCTTAAGGCCGAAGGAAAGGCCTTCCGTATAGAGAAGCATGTGCATAACTATCCTCACTGCTGGCGTACGGACAAGCCGGTGCTTTACTACCCGCTCGACAGCTGGTTTATCCGCACCACGGCGTCGCGCCCTGAACTCATAAGCCTCAACGAGACCATCAAGTGGAAACCCGCCTCGACAGGTTCCGGACGTTTCGGAAAATGGCTGGAGAACCTGCAGGACTGGAATCTCTCGCGCTCACGCTATTGGGGTACTCCACTCCCGATCTGGCGCACTGACGACGGTAAGGAGGAGATGGTCATCGGAAGTTACGCACAGCTCTATGATGAGATAGAGAAGAGCGTGGCCGCAGGTGTGATGGCGGAGAATCCGCTGAAGGCCAAAGGTTTCGTGCCCGGTGACTACAGCAAGGAAAACTATGCACGCTTCGATGCGCACCGTCCCTATGTCGATGATATAATCCTTGTGTCGGCATCCGGTAAGCCGATGAAGCGCGAGACCGACCTGATCGACGTCTGGTTCGATTCCGGCGCCATGCCGTACGCCCAGATCCATTATCCTTTCGAGAATAAGGAAGCGCTTGATTCGGGCGATGTATATCCGGCTGATTTCATAGCCGAGGGTGTGGACCAGACACGAGGATGGTTCTTCACGCTTCATGCCATCGCGGGAATGCTTTTCGACTCCGTGGCCTACAAGGCCGTGGTGTCCAACGGACTCGTGCTCGACAAGAACGGAGCCAAGATGTCGAAACGCCTCGGAAACGCCGTGGACCCCTTCGGCAACATCGAGAAGTTCGGTTCCGATCCCGTACGCTGGTACATGATCTCCAACTCCCAGCCCTGGGACAACCTCAAGTATGACGAGGACGGAGTCGCCGAGGTGAGCCGCAAGCTCTTCGCAACCATCTACAATACATATAAATTCTTCGCCCAGTACGCCAATCTCGACGGCTTCACCGGTTCCGAGTCCCTTGTGCCCGTGACGGATCGTCCGGAAATCGACCGCTGGATTCTTTCTCTTCTCAATTCCCTTGTGAAAGAGGTGGGTGAGGCGCTAGACGACTATGAGCCCACAAAGGCGGCACGTGCCATCGAGGTGTTTGTCAACGACAATCTTTCCAACTGGTACGTGCGTCTCAACCGCAAGCGTTTCTGGGGCGGAGGCATGACTGAGGACAAACTCGCCGCCTACCAGACACTCCATACCTGTCTTGAGACAGTGGCGCGTCTTATGGCTCCGTTCTCGCCTTTCTTCGCCGACCGTATGTGGCTTGACCTTACGGCTCCAGTACGTGAGGAAGGTAAGTTCGCATCGGTACATCTGGCCGACTTCCCGGCCTATGACGGTGCACTGGAGAATTCCGTGCTTGAGACCCGCCAGAGCCTGGCGCAGGACATCACTTCCATCGTGCTCGCATTACGCCGTAAAGTCAACATCAAGGTGCGTCAGCCGCTGCAGACCCTTCTCGTGCCTGTGGTCGACGCCGAGATGCGCGAGAACGTAGAGGCCGTAAGCGAGCTTATCGCCGCCGAGGTCAACGTCAAGGAAGTGAAGATTGTAAGCGATGAGGAGTCAGGGCTCGTGAAGCGGGTGAAAGCCGACTTCAAGAAACTCGGCCCGAAATTCGGAAAGGTGATGAAGCAGCTCGGCAAGGCCATCCAGTCGATGGAGCAGACCCAGATCAAGCAGCTCGAACGAGACGGAAGCTATACCTTCACCTACATCGAGGGCGCTCCGGTAGTGACTGTGGACGACGTGGAGATAATCCCCGAGGATATTCCCGGCTGGCTTGTGGGAAGTGACGGAAATGTCACAGTGGCCCTTGACGTCACCGTGACTCCGGAACTGCGCAACGAGGGAATGGCGCGTGAGCTCATCAACCGTATCCAGAATATCCGTAAGGGGAACGACTTCGAGATTTCCGACCGTGTGTCGGTAGTGATGTCGAAGGTTCCCGAGACTGAGGGTGCCGTGACGGCTTACGGTGACTATATCGCCTCGCAGGTGCTTGCCGACTCCATCGAACTGGCTGAAGGCATGACCGACGGTGTGGAACTCGAAATCGACGGACTCAAGATCCTCTGCAAAGTAGAGAAGAAATGAACACAGATTCAGTGAATACACGAGCCGGCCGGGCAATGCGCACCGGCTGGCTCGTCGCTCTTATTATATTGCTCGTGCTCGTAGCCGACCAATGGCTGAAGATTTGGGTGAAGACCCACTTTTACCTCGGTGAGGAAATGCCGGTCACCTCATGGTTCAAGCTTAAATTCATTGAGAACAACGGCTTCGCCTTCGGTATAGAGTGGCTTAACAAGTATGTGCTGACGTTCGGACGCATCGCCGCCGTAGGCTTCTTCATATGGGCGTATGTGAAGCTTTCGAAATGCTCCGGTCTCCGGGCCGGATTTCTGCTGGCGTTCGCCCTGATCATAGCCGGAGCGGCGGGCAATATCTTTGACTGCGTGTTCTATGGCGAGATATTCAATAATCCGATGCCTACGGAAGTGGCCGTGGCATTTCCTGTCGACGGCGGTTACGCGCCATGGTTCGAGGGAAAGGTAGTGGACATGCTCTATTTTCCGCTTTTCAGTTTTACGTGGCCTGAATGGATGCCCGGCATAGGGGGGGAGCGCTATGAGTTTTTCCAGTACATCTTCAATATAGCCGACTCGGCCATAACGGTAGGAGTGCTGCTGCTCATATTCTTCTATTCCTCCGACGCCACCACGGCATTCAATTATCTCTTTGAAAATGACAAGGACAAAAAGGAGGGTAAGGAGTAGTATCGGTCCGGTGGCGGTGATGGCATTGGCCGCACTCGCGGCGGGATGCTCCAAGAGGCCCGAGAAAGTGCTGCCTGAATCGAAGATGGTGGATTTCCTCACCGACATGATCGTGGCCGACGCATATGAACAGTCTGCCGGCAGCTCAATGCCCGATTCCCTGCGGCGCACTCTTGGCGAACGGGTGATAAAGGCGCACGGCATCGACCGCGAGACGCTTGACAGCACCTATGCCTGGTACTCACGCAACCTTGACGACTACGCCGCGCTCTATTCAAAAGTCGACAAACGTCTTCTTGCCGAGCGTAAGAAACAGGGAGGAAGCGGCACGCCGGAATCGGAAGGCAACGACATCTGGCCGCTCCCGCCGCATGTGATGTTCACTCCGATGGCGGCCAGCGACGCCCTGATAATGGAGGTGCCGGGCGAAACGCTTGAGAAGGGTGAGCGCGTGGAGTGGAAGATGCGCCTGAGCACTCCCCGAAAAGTGGAGATGACCCTTGGAGTGGAATACACCGATGGCTCGAGCACCCAGATCGTACGTGAATTTTCGTCTGACCGGAAGCCGACCGTGACCCTCAACTCGGACACGGGACGTGTGGCAAGACGCATATACGGTGTGGTGGAAGTGAAGCGTGAGTCAATGCCTCTATGGGCCGACAGCATCCAGCTCAACAAACTGCCGTTCGACTCCACTCAGTACTCCAATTCCTGGAGTCAGAAATATTACTCTTCCACTGAGAGACAGGAGAAATGAGATTTCCTCTGCTCCTCATGATGACGATAGCCGGCATACTTGCCGGGCACGCCATGCGACTGACTCCTGTATGGGGGCTTGGCGTGACGGCGGCGGGCCTGCTGGCGGCTTTGGCGGATGCGTGGTATGCGCGCAAGTCTCCATTGAAGGCGGTCAAAAGCGACTGGATAGGTCTGCTTTCGGCCGCTTTCGTCATGTGTGGATTAGGCATGGTGACCATGTCGCTTCATGAACCCCCTGCCGAGTACCGCGATATTGACGGCAGGATCGTGACTCTGCGCGGGAGAGTCAAGGGGCGCACGATCGGTACACGTGGCGAAAGATTCACCGTTGAAGTGCCTTACGGAGCTACGACGGCCGACGTAATGGTCGTCTCATGGGGGGAAAGCGGTCTGGAGCCGGGCGATATTGTGGTATGCCGGGGGAAGGCGGTAGCCGAAGAATCGGAAATGACGGGGAGTCCCGCCATGACGGTGATAATGGGATTCAAGCGGCATCCGGAGAAGGTGGGGCATTCCGGGGGTGTGGACGTATGGTTCTGGAGTATGCGGGAGAGACTTGCGGCGGCAATCGAGCATGCCCGTATGGGAAGCCGTAGCCGCGCCATGCTGAAGGCATTGCTGCTGGCTGACCGCGACGCCATCGGGCGTGAGGAGCGGGAGCTTCTTAAAGACGCGGGGCTCTCGCATGCGCTGGCCCTCAGTGGGCTTCATGTCGGAATCCTTGCTTTTTCGCTGCTGATCCTGCTGGTGCCCCTCAATCTGGTGGAGGGGTGGAAAGTACGGTACCTTGTCGTGATGGCATTCGTGTGGGTTTTCGTGATGCTGACGGGTATGGGCATATCGGCTGTGCGGGCGGCGTTGATGTTTACACTTATGGGGGCGGGGCGTATTCTTGAGCGCAGGATACACCCTTTTCAGGGACTATGTCTGGCGGCGATAATCATAATCCTCCGGAATCCCTGGGCGCTGGATGCCGTCGGCTTTCAGTTGAGCTTTATGTGTGTGGCCTCTCTGACCCTTTTCGCCGAGCCCCTGAATCCGGTGGATCATCATAGACATCCGCGCCTCTTTGACGCCTGTGGCCTTGTGATGACGACTCTGACGGCCACCGGAGCCACATGGATGCTTATGGGCTACCATTTCGGAGAAGTGACGGCCGATTTCCTTCCCGCCAATATGATTATGCTTCCTCTGCTCCCGTATTATATGGGAATAGGTATTCTCCACGTAATCCTTACGGCATTAAATCTTGAAATTGAAGCATTGGGCGCAATGCTTGACAAGGCCACCGAGTGGGCATTCGCATTGCTGGAAGGATTTCACGGCGATACAGTCCCGATGGCTCCGCAGGCCGGTCCGACGTTGCTTTGGTGTCTGGGAGTGCTTGTCTTCGGCATGTCGCTCAACCGGCGGAGGCTTCGGGGAATGGTCCGGACGGGGAGCGTACGGACACAAGAGGTATGGCGCCCCGGACTCTGGGTCGGGGGCGCGTGCGGATTGGCGGGGGTGCTTTTGCTATTGTTTTAGCTCAGAAGGAAGCAGTCTTCGTGGAGACGCTTGTCGATGTCGAGCACGATGGGGTCGTCGACATAGATCACAAAGGGGAGTTCCTCACGGTAGGGCTTTACCGTGATACGGCGCTCAGGATGGAATTCCACGATGCTTAGATCGTATTCGCATGAAGTGGAGTCGGAGAATCGGAGCACGACCTTGCGCGACATGAATTTTCCTGTCTTGGGCATTCCGGTCTTAAATATGGGTGACATGGCTGGTATTAGGTTGTAGAGGTTAATGATCGGAATTCGGAACCGAATCCGGAGGAAATGCCGGTATTCGCTTCCGGTGGTTTGATTATTACGCCACTAAGTTAATGATTATTTTTGAGAATTCCAGTAAATCCATGCAAAATCCGCCTGGTAGTGAAGCATTTCAAGTCCGTTGCAGGTTCCCGCTCCGGCCTCGATGGAAAGCTTCATGAATTGTGTAAGCGGCGGATTGTAGACCAAATCGAAGCAAAAATGGGAGGAGGTGAGAAGATTGTAGGGGATTGGTGGAAATCTGTCGGTTTCAGGCCATGTTCCGAGGGGGGTGCAGTTCACTATCAGTGGATGCGTGCGGATGACATCGGGGGTCAGCTCTCCGTAGGTGATGGTGTCGGGGGTCTTTCGGCGTGACACGAGCGTCGGTTCGACGCCGAGCTGACGCAGGGCGTACACTACTGCTCTGGAGGCGCCTCCTGTACCGAGGACGAGTGCCTGCCTGCGGTCGGCGAGGTGTGGGAGCAATGCCTTGGAGAATCCGGGTGCGTCTGTGTTATGCCCCAGAAGGTCGCCGCTGGCGGTGCGGAGCACCGTATTTACTGCCCCGATGCTCTCCGCTTCTGGAGTGAGGCCTGAAAGGAACGGAATCACCTCCTGTTTATATGGAATCGTCACGTTGAGGCCGCGCAGGTGCGGATGGGAATAAAGGAGCTGAGGGAGATCGGAAATCTCCCTCAGTTCGAAAAGATTGTATTCAGCATCGATATTCCTCTCCTTGAAAAAGGAGTTGAAATAGGAGGCTGAGAAAGAGTGGCCGAGCGTGCGGCCGATCAGTCCGTATCCAGTCATGTGTCTTACCAGATGATTACACGTTCCTCTTCGGGGCGGAACATGGCGCTCCCTTCCGTGATGCCGAAAGCGTCGAAGAAGGGCTTGAAGTTGCGGAGGGTCACGTTGACGCGGTTACGTCCGAGTGAATGGGGGTCGCTCTTTGTGAGACGCGATATCTCCTCATCGCGGATATTCCCGGCCCAGAGGGTGGCGTAGGAAAGGTAGAAACGCTGCTCGGGAGTAAGGCCGTCGATTACTTCGGGCTTGCGGTCGCCCAGCGAGTTATAGTAGGCGGTCAGCGCCACACGGAGTCCACCCTGGTCGGCGATNTTTTCTCCGAGAGTGTATCGACCGTTGGCGTTGACGCCGGGAAGCACCTCAATCTGATCGAACTGGTCCACGAGCTTATCCGCCAGCGCGTTGAATTTCTCGGCNTCTTCCGGCTGCCACCAGTCGGAAAGGTTGCCGTCCTTGTCGTAGCGGCGTCCCGAGTCATCGAATCCGTGGGTCATTTCATGCCCGATCACCACTCCTATGCCGCCGTAATTGAGGGCATCGTCGGCGTCGGGGTCAAAATAGGGGGGCTGCAGGATGGCGGCCGGGAAACAGATCTCGTTTGTGGTGGGGTTGTAGTAGGCGTTTACGGTCTGCGGGGTCATAAGCCATTCCTCTTTGTCGACGGGCTTGCCGTTCTTGCGGTAATTGTCCATCGTAAACCACTTGGAGGCTTCGAGCACATTATCGTGGTAGGANTTCGAGGGGTCGATTATGATTTCGGAGTAATCCTTCCACTTGTCGGGATAGCCTATCTTGACCTTGAACGTGGCGAGTTTCTCGTGAGCCTTGNGCTTGGTCTCCTCGCTCATCCAGGGAAGATTGTCGATATGCTGGCCGAGGGCCACGCGCAGGTTCTCCACGAGTTCCTGCATGGCTTTCTTGTTGGCTTCGGGAAAATGCTTCTCCACATATAGCTGGCCGATGGCTTCGCCAAACATGGAGTTGGGGATGGCCATGGCTATTTTCCAACGGGGAAGTTTCTCTTCCCTGCCGGACATCACTTTGTCGAGTTCGAAAGAGGCGTCTTCGAAAGCCTCGCCAAGGGTGCCTGACGCGCTGGAGATCACTTCCATGGCGAGAAGGTCGCGCAGTTCGGCGTCGGTGAGCTCTGTGATGAGCTGATTGAAATAATCAAGGTAGCCTGTGGAGCTTACATTCACCTTTTCGGGGGCGGGAATGCCTATTTCGGCAAAGTAGGTATCCCAGTCGAAATTGCCGTAGCGTGACTTAAGCTCCGCGTAGGTCATCACATTATTGCGCAGCAGAGGATTGCGGTGCTCTTCACGACTCTTCTTGTGGGCGGCTATGCCTTTTTCAATCCGGATCACTGTAGTAGCCATCCGGGCGGCATCCTCTTCGGAATAACCCGAAAGTGTGGCGAGCGTGCGGATGTACTTGTCGTAAGCCTCAAGAATCTTGCGGTTTTCATCGGAGTCCACGAGATAGTAGTCGCGGTCACCGAGTCCGAGACCGCATTCGCCGATATGCATTATGTTCATATCGGATTCGTTGAGGTCAGGCCCTACGCCGGAGGAGACGAGAAGTGCTCCGATTCCCTGTGCGACCCATCCCTCGATGGCGGCGTAGTCCTTCATCTCCGCCTTTTCAACCATACGCAGAATGGGCTGGATGGGAGCGGCGCCTTCACGGTTGAGACGGTCAACGTCGAGTCCCATCTCGTAGAGGTCGGAGATTTTCTGCGCGATAGTGCCGGGCGTTTTCGAATCCGGGTTGTCCTTGAGCGAGGTGATGAGGTCGCGGAGCTGGTCGCGGGCCGTGTCGCGGAGGTAGTCGAACATGCCGTAGCGGGCATACTCTCCCGGGAGCGGATGGGCCGCGCACCATCCGCCGGTGGCGTAGGAGTAGAAATCCTCCTTGGGGTCAACGTCGGGATTGAAGTTTGACCGGTCGATGCCGTGANTCTGGCCGACTGCGAAGCTTATTGCCGGCAGAGAAAGGGCAGTAGCTGTGAAGAGGGTCTTCAAATTCATGTTATTATATGTATTCATTCTATTAAGTTATAGCATTCTACGAGTGCGTATCAGGATTTCAATTCCTCAAGCTGCGAGCAGGCCAGTTCCCAGGCCGACATCTCAACCTCAAGTCTCTTCTGGGTATCGGCATAGCTTGCGAGCTTTTCCTCCGAACAGTCGCCGGCGGCGATTTCGGCTTCGAGGGCGGCGAGGGATTCTTCGAGGGCGGCGATGTTCTCTTCGGAGACCTTTACCGCTTTCTCGGCCTTGCGGAATATCTTGTCGCGCTCCTTCTGTTCGGCATATGAAAGAGGACCTGAAGAAGGCTTTTCCTCAACCGGCGCAGTAGCGGCATTCGGAGTCCCGGGCGGTTCTGAGTCGGAGAGAGGGCGCTTCTCCAGTTCGGAGAGGGAGGCGATGCGCTTCGAACGCAGGAACTCATAGATGCCTCCGAGATTCTCACGCACCCTGCCTCCGCCGAATTCATAAACCTTCTCCACGAGGCCGTCGAGGAACTCACGGTCGTGACTCACGACAATGACGGTGCCCTCGAAACTCTTGATGGCGTCCTTGAGGATATCCTTCGTGCGCATGTCGAGATGGTTGGTGGGCTCGTCGAGGATAAGCAGATTCATGGGTTCAAGAAGGAGCTTCAGCATGGCGAGGCGGGTCTTCTCACCGCCGCTCAGCACCTTCACCTTCTTGTCGGCGTCCTCTCCTCCGAACATGAAGGCTCCGAGGAGGTCGCGGATTTTCAGGCGGATGTCGCCTACGGCCACCCGGTCAATCGTGTCGAACACGGTAAGCTCCCCGTCCAGGAGCTGAGCCTGGTTCTGGGCGAAGTAGCCTATCTTTACGTTGTGGCCTACCTTCAGGGAACCGGTAAACGGAATCTCGCCCATGATGCACTTCACCAGTGTGGATTTACCCTCACCGTTCTTTCCGACGAAAGCCACTTTCTCACCGCGTTTGATAGTGAACTCCGCATGGTCGAAGACCTGATGGCCGCCATATGCCTTCCCCACATTTTCAAGAATGAGCGGATAGTCGCCGCTTCGCGGGGCAGGGGGGAACTTCAGCCGAAGGCGGGAGTTGTCGACCTCGTCGACCTCGATGGGCACGATTTTCTCCAGCTGCTTGATGCGGCTCTGCACCTGTATGGCTTTGGTGGCCTGATAGCGGAAGCGCTCGATGAATGCCTTTATGTNGGCGATTGTCTTCTGCTGGTTTTCGTAAGCCCGCATCTGCTGTTCGACACGCTCCTTGCGGAGCACCACGAATCTGGAGTAATTGACCTTGTAGTCGTAGATCTTTCCGCAGTTTATTTCTATGGTGCGGTTCGTGACATTGTCGAGGAACGCCCGGTCATGGCTTACAAGAAGCACGGCCTTGCCGTTGGAGGCAAGGAATTGCTCCAGCCACTGGATGGACTCGATGTCAAGATGGTTGGTGGGCTCGTCAAGCAGCAGCAGGTCGGGGTGCTGCAGGAGTATCTTCGCCAGCTCGACGCGCATGCGCCAGCCGCCGGAAAACTCCGAGGTGGGCCGGTCGAAGTCATCGCGGGTGAAGCCGAGTCCGATCAGAGTGCGTTCGATCTCGGCCTCCATATTGTCGGCGCCCTCCATGGCGATACGCTCCGAAAGGTAACTTATATGTTCGAGCAACTTGGCGTAGTCGTCGCTTTCATAATCGGTGCGTTCCAGAAGCTGCAGGTTGAGCCTGTCGAGTTCGGCCTGGCGTTCCAGCTGACGTGAGAACGCCTTCCGGGTTTCGTTAATAAGGGTCGTATCGTCAGACACCTTCATCTCCTGCGGAAGATAACCGATGGTGACACCGTTGGGCACTGAAATCGAACCGGAAGTAGGGGTCTGGCTGCCGCCGAGTATCTTCAGCAGTGTCGACTTACCGGCGCCGTTCTTGCCGACAAGCGCAATGCGGTCGGCTTTATTTATGACAAAGGAAACGTCGGAGAAGAGGGGGCGTGCCGAAAATTCGACACCGAGATTATTGACTGATACCATCTATCTTGAAGAGAATGNGGTGGTTTTTGGGGGAATTAAAAAGTACCTGTATGTTTATTTCCTGACCTCCTGTAAATTTCCCGACCTTACCGGTAAGGCCATTTTACTGTCTGTCGGGCAGGCCCTGCGGATGGAACCGTCTGTCGGAGGGGCCGGTATGGAATGGGTCAGTCGTAGCTCCTTATGGAGCCCACGACAATCGCCACCTGAAGGAGTGAGGAGTATTCGAGTTCGAAATCCTCGTATTCGGGATTGAGGGAGTGAAGCACTATGCAGTCGCGCTTCATACGCTTTATTTCCTTAAGCAGGGGGCCGTCGGTGGTGTCGAGGATGCATATGCGCCCTACAGGCAGCCTGGAGCCATCGCGGAGCAAGCGGGCGAGTACGATGTCGCCGTCGCAGAACTCCGGGGTCATGGAGTCGCCCGATACTTCGATTGTGAAGTCGTAGTCGGTCATGAAGTCGTTGAGCTCCCACATGCCGGTCTCATCAATCATTTCGGCATTGCTGATGCCGTCCAGAAAACCGGCCGAGGCTCTGGCGGTGATGTGCGGACGCTGGTATTTGGTGGGCTGTCCGATCATGCCGACACCATGAAGCAGATACTCCGGATTAAGGAATTCGGAAAATGTATCGGCATACCTCCGGAGAAAAGACTCGGAGAACTTTCCTCCACGGTCCTTGATCACATCGGAGATGTAGGACTTGGACACACCCATAGTGTCGGCCAGGTCCTGCTGTTTGTGTATCTTGCCGTTATCTTTAAGATATTCAATGGATTCAAGAAAACGGCTGTATAATCCGGATTTATCCATAGTGTTAATCAATGTTAAATGGATGAGAAAAAACGCCTGAAATTTTGAAGTGTACAAAAGTACACACTATCTTTGCAGTGTAATTCCTGACCTACCTGCAAAGATAGTGAAAAAGTGCAAGACACGAAAGGAATAGATGTGAGTTAGTGAACTAAAATAACCTAAAACTTGAAGAATCGAATGACGTACCGTGATTTGGAAGTGAGCGGAAAGAGCTCATATGGAGAAGATCTGATGGAGACGGTAAAGACTGTGCTGAAGACGTGGTGGAAGATTGAGGTGCTTCGCAGAGCGCTCTTTGTGGTGATGGTGCTTGTGGGTGTGCTGCTGACATTCTGTGAGCCATCCGAGAACTCGCTTCACTGGTGCCGCGACCTGATGCTCACTAAAGGAGGAGCCCTACTGTCCTGGTATGCAGTGCGTCGCATCGGTCGGGGAAAAGAACTCTGATGGTGTGGCTGCTGCCGGAGAGGAGCGGGGTGAGACCGGTCGGCGGTTGACTGCCATGAGGAATGGATTGCACAGGTCGGGCCAAGGTGTGCCGAATGCTAAAGATAATTAAATTAATCGGTTATAGAGAACTGGAATTTGGTGGGAAGAGAAATTTTGAGTAATTTTGAACATCTCTTTCCGCCAGGGCCTGAAAAGCATCGCGGTCCGGCGCGCAATTACGTTTGGCTAACTCATGAAAAATTCAAAATTCCTTCTTTCTCTCCTGATGGTGGGGGCAATGACATTCGGCATGTCGGCCCAGACAAAAAATACATCCCGCGCGGCACATCGTTCGGCTCATAAGGAGCTTCTCGCAGGCGCCAGACCCGGTATAGATAAAAGCGTGATTTCGGATATGGTGAAGACCGTAATCGAGTCCCGCGAAGCCTCTGAAGAAACACAGGCAACTCTTACGGCTGAGTCCTCGCGTCTAATCGACGACCTGCTCAGCGAAGGACGCTCACATCTGGGCAAGCGCTACGTGCATGGTGCCAAAGGCCCTTCTGCGTTTGACTGCTCCGGATTCACAAGCTATGTCTACAAGCAGTTCGGCTACAGCATCTCGCCCAGCTCGCGTGCGCAGTATCTCGAAGGCACGCCGGTCGACCGCCATTCCCTCCGAAAGGGAGACCTTGTTTTCTTCACTTCGCGCAGCAGTGGCGGTGAGGTAGGCCATGTCGGCATCGTAGTCGAGGCTGATAACGCCACCGGCAACTTCAAGTTTATCCATGCTTCAATCCGCGGAGTGAAGGTGAGCGATTTCGAGGGGTACTATGTGCCCCGCTATATCGGTGCCAAGCGTATAATCCAAAACTGATGCTTCGAATTGTAAACACTTGACGGGCAAAGATTGTTTTGAAATTGTAATCGACGCCTGAATTGAATGTTTCAAAATATAACCCAACACAGTAACCCATATGTCCTATATCAAAGGTATACTCGTGGCTTCGGCGGCTTTTGCAGCCATAGCTCCGGCCGCGGCAAAAGACCGTGTCACCCATAATCCCGACGCCACCAATACAGAAACCATACTCCACGCCTGGAGCTGGAATTTCCCCGCCATCGCCGAAAACATGAAGAACATAGCCGACGCCGGCTTCACGATGGTACAGACCTCTCCGGTACAGCAGTGCTACAATCCCGAGGGGGGCTCAAAGAAACTTTTTGATGAGAAGGAGGGAAACTGGTACTATTATTACCAGCCCACCGACTGGAAGATCGGAAACCAGATAATGGGCTCGCGCGATCAGATGAAGCAGATGATGGACTCTGCCGCGAAGTACAACGTGAGGGTCATCGTCGACGTGTTGCCCAACCACACGGCTTTCGACGTTGACGCCGTGTCGGAGGACTTCTACAACGCTGTCGGCGGACGCGACAAGATGTATCATTCCCAGGGCCTTAATCCTGTGCAGGACTATAACGACCGTTATCAGTGCACGCTCTGGGGTTCCGGTGCCCTACCCGATGTGAACACCGAGAACAAGGACTTCCAGAAATACTATATGGAGTTCGTCAACGACCTGCTTTCGCTCGGCGTACGCGGATTCCGTTATGACACAGCCAAGCATATCGGCGTTCATTCCGACCCGGTCGATACGGCCGCCGGTGTGACTGAGAACGACTTCTGGGATGTGGCCACAGGCCGCAAGAGCGTCAAGGGCGTTAAGCTTGCCGTGCCTTACGACGAGCTCTTCGTATACGGAGAAGTGCTTCAGGACCGCAATGTGCCCGAGGCCGAGTATGCCGATTATTTCGGACAGACCGCCTCAAGCTATGGCCACGTGCTCCGCGAGATGCTTGAAAAGCGTTCGGCCAAAGGCATGGATGTAATCAACTGGCATCACTCCGCCGCTCCGGAGTACCTCACCACTTGGGTGGAGAGCCACGACACCTACGCCAACGCCCACGAGTCGGCCGGCCTTACCGACGACCAGATCCGCACCGCATGGGTGTTCCTTACCGCACGTCAGAACGGAGTGCCGTTGTTCTTCAGCCGTCCGGCCGGAAGCACCCGTCAGGCTTACTGGGGCGACAATATCCTCGGAGCCCGTGGAAATGACGAGTTCATGCATCCCGAGGTGGTGGCCGTCAACAAATTCCGTCAGCAGATGGACGGGCAGAAGGAGGACATCCGCATTTCCGACAACGGCCAGGTGCTTCTTGTGAACCGTGGCAAGAAGGGTGCCGCGATCGTCAATATCGGTGAGTTCGCCAATGCCCTCGACCTCCCGACCACTCTTCCCAACGGCACATATAAGGATGAAGTCTACGGACATGAGTTCAAGGTAAAGAACGGGCGCCTTCAGGGCATCCTGGCTCCCGAACGCACTTATATCCTGACAAAGTAGTCCGGACACCGACAATCCATTCACATATCAAGTGATGCTCCTGCCTGGCGGCGGGAGCATTCCTTTTTTATTTATGGGGAGGACTGTTGACGGCATGCGCGGACAGGACAGCTGACAGAACATTGGAGGAGGTTAGGCGTTATTTATATAGGGTGGGAAGAGGGACCGGGGATGCCGGCGTGAAAGTTGGCACGGTTATTGCTATGGATATTTACAGTAACACTTAACAATATCAAAGACCATGAATATTAAACCTCTGTTTGACCGTGTGCTCATCGAGCCCACACCCGCCGAGGAAGTGACCTTGGGGGGCATCATTATTCCGGATACAGCTAAGGAGAAACCCCTTCGCGGCAAGATCGTGGCCGTAGGCAACGGCACCAAGGATGAAGAGATGGTGCTCGCCGTTGGCAACGAAGTGCTTTTCGGCAAATATGCCGGCACCGAGCTTGAGATCGAGGGCGGGAAGTACCTCATGATGCGCCAGAGCGATGTACTGGCCATCGTGGGCTGATAAGCGGAACAAGTGTGACATCAAACAAAACTGAAAAACGAAATGGCAAAAGAAATCAAATTCAATACTTCCGCTCGTGAGGAGCTGAAGAAGGGTGTCGACGCTCTTGCCGATGCCGTGAAAGTGACTCTGGGTCCCAAGGGACGCAATGTGATTATAGAAAAGAAATTCGGCGCGCCGCATATCACCAAGGACGGTGTGACAGTGGCACGTGAAGTCGAGCTTGAGGATCAGTTCCAGAACATGGGTGCCCAGCTCGTGAAGGAGGTGGCCTCCAAGACCGGCGACCAGGCCGGCGACGGTACCACCACCGCCACTGTGCTCGCGCAAGCCATCGTGAACGTCGGCCTCAAAAACGTGACGGCCGGTGCGAATCCGATGGACCTCAAACGCGGTATCGACAAGGCCGTCAGCAAGGTAGTGGAAGGAATCCGCGCCCAGAGCCAGGAAGTGGGCGACGACATCGACAAAATCGAGAACGTGGCCCGTATCTCGGCCAACAACGACGAGGAAATCGGTAAGCTTATCGCCGAGGCCATGCAGAAAGTGAAGAAGGAAGGCGTCATCACGGTAGAGGAAGCCAAGGGCACAGAGACGACCGTCGAGGTCGTAGAGGGCATGGAGTTCGACCGTGGCTATATCTCGCCTTATTTCGTCACCAACACAGAGAAGATGGAGTGTGACATGGACAGCCCCTACATCCTCCTGTATGACAAGAAGATCTCCAACCTCAAGGATCTTCTCCCGATCCTCGAGCCCGTGGCGCAGAGCGGACGTCCGCTTCTGATCATAGCCGAGGACGTCGACAATGAGGCTTTGGCCACATTGGTTGTGAACCGTATCCGTGGCTCCTTGAAGATATGCGCAGTCAAGGCTCCCGGCTTCGGCGACCGCCGCAAGGAGATGCTTGAGGACATCGCCATCCTCACGGGTGGCACCGTAGTCAGCGAGGTAAAGGGAATGTCGCTCGCACAGGCCACTGTCAACGACCTCGGCACAGCCGAGAAGATTACGGTCAACAAAGACCATACAATCATCGTAAACGGCGCCGGCGATAAGGATGCCATCGCCAACCGCGTCAATCAGATTAAGGCCCAGATCGAATCGACCACTTCCGAGTATGACAAGGGTAAACTCAAGGAGCGTCTTGCCAAACTCGCCGGCGGCGTGGCCGTGCTTTACATCGGCGCAGCCTCCGAGGTGGAGATGAAGGAGAAGAAGGACCGTGTGGACGACGCGCTTTCCGCAACACGCGCCGCTATCGCCGAGGGCATCGTGCCCGGCGGCGGCGTGGCCTATATCCGCTGTCTTGAGGACCTCGATGAACTCAAGGGTGACAATGACGACGAGACCACAGGCATCGCCATCATACGTCGCGCCATTGAGGAGCCCCTCCGCCAGATCATGAAGAACGCCGGAGTGGAGGGCGCCGTAATCCTCCAGCAGGTTAAGGACGGCAAGGGCGACTACGGCTACAACGCACGCACCGACAGCTTCGAGAACTTCTTCGCCACCGGCGTGATAGATCCGGCCAAGGTGACACGTGTGGCTCTTGAGAATGCCGCCAGCATCGCCGGCATGTTCCTTACCACCGAATGCGTCATCGCCGACAAGAAGGAGGATACTCCCGCAGCCGCTCCCATGGGAGGAGCCGGCATGCCGGGCATGATGTAATCCGACGATATAAGGATATCCACTAGATAAGGCGCCCCGGGACTTGGGTCCCGGGGCGCCTCTTTTCCTATACGGATGGCGGTAAATAATCAGTTCAGTGTCACTGACTTCACTTCCTCCACATCCGGGATGGCGCTTATGGCCGACATGATGGCCCGGAGCTCGAGGTAGCCGTGTACGCCAAGACGCAGTTTCAGGCTTACTATGGAATCCACCGTGGAAGTGTTGAGTGACTCGAGGTTGAGGTTGAGGCGGTTGGAGATGCAGTCCATGATGTCGATGACCATGTGCGGGCGGTCGATGCAGATGACTTCTATCTCTACGGGATACATCGTTTCGTCAGGACGGTAGTCGACGGCCACGATACTGTCGCCGTCCTGCGAGGCGAGCTTGATGGCGAGGCTGCAGTCGCGCTTATGTACGGTGATTTCCCCAGCCTTATCCTTAAAGCCGATGACTTCCTCGCCGGGAATGGGGTGGCAGTGGTCACACCTTTTGAATTCGGGCTTTTTCCTCTTGGCGAGGTATGAAGTGATGGCGCGGCGCGCCTTATAGCTCACCGCATGGTCGAGCCAGTCCTCTTCCGGGTGACTCTTGGAATCCGTGAATATCTCTACGATGTCGCCACGGTGCAGGGGCTGCTTGATCGAGGCCAGACGCCCGTTGATGCGGCAGTACTTTGCATGGCGTCCGAGCTCGGAATGGATTTCATATGCGAAGTCGATGGGGGTGGCCTTCTGAGGCAAGATCACGGGTTTTCCCTGCGGAGAGAAGGTCATTATATCGTCGTTATAGAACGAAGCCACGACATTCTCGATGAAATTGGTGCCGTCCTGGCCATGCGAGGCTATATCCTTGAGTACGCCCCGGAATTTATTGATCCATCTCCGGATATTTCCTTCCGACCGGTCGGAAAGGCAGCCGTAGCGGGAATTGCGCACCATCCGCTCGCTGCTGATATGCACTTCTTCCCATCGCCCGTAATCGGCCAGCAGTTTCAGGTGGAAGCTCTGGTAGCCGTTCTCTTTGGGAGAGTCGATGTAATTGGAGATGCCTCCGGGTTTCTCCTTGAAGCGGTCGGTGAGCAGGGAATAGATTCGAAGCACCTCATGCTTTTCCGAAACCCCCTCCTCTTCCTTGAATACGATGTCGATGAAATGGCGGTACTTCAGATGGTCGAAGTCATCGCCGTATTTGTTCATCTTGCGCCAGAGGGAGTAGGGGCGCCGGTATTCGTAGAAGACCCTTGCCTTGATGCCGTTGGAGGAGAGTATTTTTGAAATCTCGTCGATGAAGACCTGAAGTTTCGGACGGTTGACGCGTTCATCTTCACTGATGCGGGATTCCAGCTCCTCGTACTCGTGGGGGCACCGGAATTTAAGTGAAAGATTCTCAAGCTCCGTCTTCACGTCGTAGAGTCCGAGCCGGGTGGCGAGGGGCGCATAGAAGTAATCGGTCTCTCCGGCTATCTTCATCTGTTTGTCGGTGCGCATGGAGGATAGGGTGCGCATATTGTGCAGGCGGTCGGAGAGCTTCACCAGAAGGGCGCGGATATCGTACTGCACTGAGTTAAGCATCTGCTTGAAGTTGTCGAGCTGTTTCGACATCTCGTACTTCTCCTTCTTCTGCTTTGTGACGGCCTTGACCAGGAAGGCGACATCTTCGCCGAACATCTTCCGGATTTCGTCGATGGTGTGCGGCGTGTCCTCCACCACATCATGCAGGAAAGCGGCTATTACGGAATTGACATCAAGATTGATCTCGCCGGCTGCGATCGCCGCTACGGCTATGGGATGGAGTATGTAGGGCTCTCCGCTCTTGCGTCGCTGGGTGGAATGCGCGTCGCGCGCGAACTCAAAGGCCTGTCGCAGACGGACCATATCCTCCGGGGATGTACGGGCGCGCATCATATCGAACACTCGATGGGCCCTCTCCTCGACTATTCTGTCGTATTTCTTCTCCTGAGCTTCGTCAAGAGCATGTCTGGAATCTTGATTCATACACCGGTGCCTGTTGGATGAAATCCTGATTTTGTGCAAGTCACGGGCAAATTTAACTAATTTTAATTAATTCCGCAAGAGTTTACTGAATTTAACGTTATACGATTGAAAAGTTTAAATGACTCAAGAGACGCTTATAATGAGTTCCTCCCTTTATATCCATGTGCCATACTGCCGCAGGCGGTGCATTTACTGTGATTTCTACAGCGCCGGCGCGCGTCAGGCCGACTGGGACAGGCTCGCGGAGGCCTTGCTGAATGAATTCAGCCTACGGCGCGGAGAATTGACCGGACAGCTCCGTACCCTCTATCTTGGAGGGGGCACCCCGTCCATGATCCCTCGCCGCATCATGAAGCGGATGATGGACGGTATCTTCGAGAGGATGGGAGCGGAAAACGTGGCGGAGAATCCTGAGATCACGCTTGAAATCAATCCCGAGGATGTGGATGAGGAAGCCGTCGGGATATGGAAGGAGGCTGGTGTGAACCGGGTCAGCGTAGGTCTGCAGTCATTTTCTGATGAAGTGCTCCGGCGTATCGGACGTCTTCATTCGTCGGCGATGTCGCGTGATGCGCTGGAGACACTGGTCAGGAATTTCGATAATGTCAGCGGCGACCTTATCTTCGGACTTCCCGGACAGACACCGGAAATACTTAAAACCGACATCGACACCCTGCTCGGCTACTCGCCGCAGCACGTCTCGGTGTATTCATTGATGTACGAGGAGCACACGGCGCTGACCGTGTTGCGCGACTCGGGCCGGATGGAAGAGGCTTCGGAGACCGACAGCGGTGAGATGTACCGCTATATATCGGCCCGCCTGAAAGACGCCGGCTACCGGCATTACGAGATTTCCAATTATGCGAAGCCCGGATATGAATCGAGGCATAACAGCGGCTATTGGACCGGCAGGCAATACCTTGGGCTCGGACCTTCGGCCCATAGTTATGACGGCCTTCGGACGCGGCGCGCCAATCCGGCCGACGTCAGGGGATACCTTGCCCACTTCCTCGATGCCGGAAAACGTAAGGAACCCTTCTATACCTATGAGACCCTTACTGAAGAAGAAAGGCTTGAGGAGAGGGTAATGCTTGCGTTAAGAATGCGTGACGGAATTGACCTCCCGGCTTTCAGCAGGGATTTTGGAGAGCGCGCGTTGAAGAGTCTGCTGAAAAAAGCTGTCATTTCCATGAAGGCCGGCCTTCTTGTACGGGACGGGGATACGCTAAGGCTCACGGATGAAGGCGTGATGGTGGCGGATAATGTGATCGTGGGTCTGATTTGAAGCAATAGACTGATTATGTGTGCGGTATGTCCTGAGCGATCCCTGGGGACTAATATCGCGGGAATCTCCGTATAGGATAAAGATACCTGTTTTTACGAAATTTTCTTTCCCGGGAAAACATGTTATTCAACATTTTTTAGTAATTTTGCGGACGTTGGAATCGGGTCATCAATAATTCCGATTCTCACCACACCATAATGAGCGCAAGCTTTAAAGAAATCCGATTCGCCAAAATGCACGGCGCGGGCAACGATTACATCTATATCGACGCCACGAGGAAGTGTCCCACTGACCTCCCTTCACTTGCCCGCCGGATATCTGACCGTCATTTCGGCATAGGCGCCGACGGTCTTGTAGTAATTCTTCCTTCCGACATCGCTGATTTCCGTATGCGGATGTTTAATGCCGACGGTTCCGAGGCACAGATGTGCGGCAATGCGTCGCGCTGCATCGGAAAGTACGTGCATGACCGCGGACTTACAGAAAAGACGGAGGTGTCGCTTGAGACTCTCGCCGGCATAAAATACCTCGACCTGCATCTTGATGAGGACGGACAGACGGAAAGTGTCACCGTCGATATGGGGATTCCAACATTTCAGGCCGATGAGATTCCGGTAATACTCCCGCCGGGGCAGCCTGACGGCTCGCCGATCGGCATGAGGGCGGCTGACCGTCTTTTTCAGGTGATGCCGGCGGGTATTGGGAATCCGCATGGGGTGATATTCACCGACGACCTTTCGGATGAAATGGTGCTGGGATACGGCCCTTTGCTTGAAAACTGTACGGACTGGCCCGAGAAAAGCAATATTGAGTTTGTAAGGGTAATCTCGCCCGAAGAGGTAGAGGTGCGCGTGTGGGAGCGAGGCTCGGGTGAGACTATGGCCTGTGGCACGGGCGCATGTGCGAGCGTGGCGGCCGGCATCATGCTCGGCATTCTCAGTCCCGGGCGGATAAAGGTCAGGATGCGGGGCGGATTATTGGAAATCGACTGGCGCGGCCCGGGGGAGAGAATCTTCCTCACAGGCGGCGCCTCCTTCATTGCTGAGGGTACGTACTACCGCAGCGAGTAGGCGGACTCCCCGATGCGGGGATGGCATGAAAGGGCAGGGGGAATATCGGTAGGATAATAAGGGCTATAGGTGGAAAAAGTTTCGATATAGATTCCATATAAACAGGTATAAAGATGTTTACGGCAAATCAGAACTTCCGGATGCTTCCGGAGTCCTACCTCTTCTCTGAGGTGGGACGGCGACTCAGGGAGTTTAAGGAAAAGAACCCCGGGCGCGAGGTGATCAGGATGGATATAGGTGATGTCACCCGTCCGTTGCCCGAATGTGTTGTCGAGGCGATGCGCAGGGCCATAGACGAAATGGGTCACGCCGAGACCTTTCACGGTTACGGACCCGAACAGGGCTATGACTTTCTGCGCGAACTGATTCTTGAGTACGACTATGTGCAGATGGGGGTGAAGTGCCTCGGGGCGGAGGATATTTTTGTGTCTGACGGCGCCAAGAGCGATCTCGGCAACCTGACGGATATTTTCGGCATCGACCTGCGTATCGGGGTAACGACACCGGGCTATCCGGTGTATGCCGACTCCAACGTGCTTTCGGGAGCGGCCGGAATTCCGGTCGGCGGAGGATGGGAGAGGCTTATTGAAATCCCGTGTCCCGCCTTCAACGGTTTCATGCCCGAGCTGCCTGAAAGTCCGCTCGACGTAATCTACCTGTGCTATCCCAATAACCCCACCGGCACATCGATGACCCGGGAGCAACTTACGGAATGGGTGGACTATGCGCTTATGTGCAAGGCCCTGATCATTTACGACTCCGCGTATGAGGCTTATATCACGCAGCCCGGTATACCTCACTCCATATATGAGATACCGGGAGCGGAGAAGGTAGCCATCGAGGTGCGGAGCTTCTCGAAGACAGCCGGTTTCACCGGCGTGAGGTGCGGCTATACGGTAGTGCCCCGCACACTTGAGTTCGGATTTGCCGACGGCGCCGAAGCTTCGCTCAACAGGATGTGGCTGCGTCGGCAGACCACCAAGTTCAACGGCGTGGGATATATAGTGCAGAAGGGTGCGGAGGCGCTTTACACTCCCGAGGGACGTGAGGCCATCGAGCGCAATGTGGCCTACTACATGAAGAATGCCCGCGACCTGCGCGAGGCCATCATCAGCAAGCGCTGGGAAGTGTTCGGAGGTGTCAACGCCCCTTACGTGTGGTTCCGCCCGCTGCCGCATGGCGACAGTTGGAAATGGTTTGAGCGAATGCTCGGGGAATACGGCATATCCTCCACACCGGGTGTGGGATTCGGCGCCATGGGAGAGGGGTGGCTGAGACTGACGGGCTTCGGCTCACGCGAGAACACGCGCGAGGCCATCGACCGCCTTATGTCGGATATGTAAGAGCTTCCGTTCCTTTATCGATCATCAATGCCACTCCTTAACATTCAATAAGAACCTTAGCAAAAACAATCATATATGTCAGATCTAAGATTTAAAAGCGTAGAGGTCGCTTCGGCCCGTAAACCCGTGGAGGTGAAAATACCCTCCGAGCGAGTAGAGAAATACTATGGAGAGATGGTGTTCAACCGTCAGAAGATGTTTGAATATCTTCCCAAGGATACCTACACGGCCCTTGTCGACGCCATCGACAACAAGAAGCCCCTCTCGCGTAAGCTGGCCGACAGTGTGGCGGAAGGCATGAAGCGCTGGGCCATCGATATGGGAGCGCGCCACTACACCCACTGGTTCCACCCTCTGACCGACGGCACGGCTGAAAAGCATGACGCCTTCATCGACCATGACGGTAAAGGGGGAGTGGTGGAGGAATTCACCGGTAAGCTCCTCGTACAGCAGGAGCCCGACGCCAGCTCGTTCCCCAACGGAGGCATCCGCAATACTTTCGAGGCCCGCGGCTATTCGGCGTGGGACATCTCCTCGCCGGCCTTTATCGCCGACGGCACACTGTGTATCCCCACCATCTTCATTTCATATACAGGTGAATCGCTCGACTACAAGACGCCCCTCCTCAAAGCCCTCAACGCAGTCGACAAGGCGGCCACCCGCGTGGCCCGCATGTTTGACCCGGAAGTGGAGCACGTCAACAGTTTCCTCGGATGGGAGCAGGAGTACTTCCTCGTCGACGAGGCGCTGTATGCCGCCCGCCCCGACCTGGTGATGACCGGCCGCACGCTCATGGGCCATGAGTCGGCGAAGAACCAGCAGCTTGAAGACCATTATTTCGGCGCTATCCCCAGCCGTGTGGAGGCCTTCATGCTTGATCTTGAAATCGAGGCCCACAAACTCGGCATACCCGCCAAGACACGCCATAACGAGGTGGCACCCAATCAGTTTGAGCTTGCTCCGATATACGAGGAGACCAATCTGGCCAACGACCATAACCTTCTTCTGATGTCGCTGATGAGCGAAGTGGCGCGGCGGCATAATTTCCGGGTTCTCCTTCATGAGAAGCCCTTCGCCGGCATCAACGGCTCGGGCAAGCACAACAACTGGAGCCTCGGCACCGACCGCGGCGTGCTCCTCTTTGCGCCCGGCAAGACTCCGGAGCAGAACCTGCAGTTCATCGCTTTCGTAGCCAACGTCATGTCGGCCGTGCATAAGCATAACGGCCTGATGAAAGCCACCATCATCTCCGCCACCAACCAGCACCGTCTCGGAGCCAACGAGGCACCGCCGGCAATCATCTCCATGTTCCTCGGCACTCAGCTCAGCCGAATTCTCGATGAGATAGAGACTATCGATGAAATCAAGCTGGAAGGAAAGGAGAAGATGAGCCTTGAGATCAACCAGATTCCCGAACTCTCGATCGACAATACCGACCGTAACCGTACCAGCCCGTTTGCTTTTACAGGAAACCGTTTCGAGTACCGCGCCGTTGGGTCGTCGGCCAACTGTGCCGCCGCAATGATCGCACTCAATGCCGCAGTGGCCGACCAGCTCAATCAGTTCGCCGACGCGGTGGAGGCCAGCATGGCCGAGGGTAAGAGCCGTGACGAGGCAATGTTCGCTGAAATCAGGAAGCTTATCCGGGAGTCGCGTGCCATTCACTTCGACGGCAACGGCTATAGCGACGAGTGGAAAGAGGAGGCTGCCCGCCGCGGACTTGATGTGGAGACTTCGGCTCCGCTGATGTACGATGCCTACCAGCGTCCGGAGACAGTCGAGATGTTCAAGCGCACGGGAGTATTCACTCAGAAAGAGCTTGAAGCGCGCAATGAGGTGAAGTGGGAGATGTACACGAAAAAGATCCAGATCGAGTCACGTGTGCTCGGCGACCTGGCAATCAATCACGTGCTTCCCGCAGCCACACGCTATCAGAGCGTACTGCTCGACAACGTATATAAGATCAAACAGCTCTTCAACGGTGAGAAAGCTGATAAGATCGCGCGTCAGGACATGGCGTCGATCGAGCAGATGGCCGACCACATGGCCACTATACGCGGAGCCGTCGACCAGATGATCGAGGCCCGCAAAAAAGCCAACCGTCTGGAAGGGGAGCGTGAAAAAGCAATAGCCTACCATGACAATGTGTTCCCCCTTATGGAGGATATACGCTATCACATCGACAAGCTCGAACTGATGGTGGACAATGAGATCTGGCCTCTCCCCAAGTACCGCGAGCTTCTCTTCATCCGTTAACCGTAAGGACCACTATCCATATCCGCCGGAGTCAGGGAACCGAAAGCCCTGACTCCGGTCGTTTCTTAACCCATTTCCGGGGAATAGAAGAGGGGAGAGGAGTGACACATTTCCATTTAATACGGCAGCTTGGCATCCTTGTCGAAACCATGGGAAACAATGGTGAAATGTAAGACGGATTTGGCGTCGGCGGTGAAATCGGAAATACAGCATCGCTTAATCGCAAGAAAAATTGTAGACTGTTATTTGGTGAATTGAATATTTTATAATAACTTTACGGGTAATAAGGTTTCAAACTGATGAAATTTGTTCTCCGATTGTTTCCATATGACTCTTTTAATATTAACTTAAATATTTCGACATGAAGAAATCTCTATTGATTATTGCCGCCGGTGTGATGGCCGTATCAGGCTATGCCGCACCTTCGCTGCGTCCGCATGTCGGGCAGCAGCTCCGCTTCGGGCAGCATCCGCTTCCGAAGTCAGTGGTGTTTGACTCCAAGGGAGCAGTCGCTTCCAGACAACAGGTGGCCACACGTGCCGACGAAGGGCTGTCGATGAACTGGTCGTACTGCGAGGGCATATATACCGCGGTGCCCACCAATTATGGAGAATACAAGGGAGCGGTGAAATTCACCGCTGACCTCGCCACCGAATATGCCGGAGCCACACTTACATCCGTTTCGGTGGTGAGTCCGGTGGATGTCAACACCGCTACTCCCAACTATGAACTCATGGTTTACGAGTATCAGAATCCCATCAAATCATGCACGGTGTGGATATCTGAGTCGCTTGATGCCGAGCCCGTGCTCAAGGCCGAAGGCACGCTTGGCGAGATGGGATTCAGCTGGAACGAAATCCAGCTCCCTTCCGCCTATACCATAAAGAAGGATACGGAATTCTATATAGGATATACGATGAATATTCCGGAGGATTCCAATATCTACGCGCTCATGGTGGACGGTACCCATACGCCTAATCCGAACGGATGCCTGGTGTATTCCACTTTTTCAGGCTGGGACGACAACTACTGGCCCATCTATGACGCCGAATATCACTGGGAAGACATGGGGCCGGACTTCGGCAACATCTGCCTCCGCGCACGGCTGAACGGCGATATGCTTCCGGTCAATAACGTCGCGATCAGTGATAAGCTCGTACCTGCATACGTGAAGCCCGGCACGCCTTTCGAAATCGGTACGCTTACCCAGAACCTGGCCGCCAACCTTGTTAAGACACTTACGTTCACCATGGAAATCGGCGACATGGAGCCCCAGCACAACTCTGTGGGACTTGAATACGGTCCGCTGGAATACCTTGAGACAAGCGTGGACTACATGGACTTCACCTGCACCACCAAGGGCAACAATATACCCTATAAGCTTTATATCTCCGCCATCAACGGTGAGGAAGTGAACCTTAAGGCCGATGCCGTCGAGGGATTCCTGCTTTGCATTGACGAGGGTTATTCCAAACAGCCCCTTGTGGAGGAAGCCACGGGCACATGGTGCGGCTATTGCGTCATCGGTTATGCCGGTATGGAGTACATGGCCGAGAACTATGGAGCGGACGGTTTCGTAGGAGTGGCCGTACACAGCGGTGACGCGATGGAAGTCATGGAGGAAGGGATGGCCTATGATTTCTTCGGCAATTTCGTGAGCGGTTTTCCGTCCTCATACTTCAATAGGGACCAGGGTGATGTGTATCCCTCGCCCGAAGATCTTGACTACGCCTATACCGATGCTGTGACTGTTCCCGCCTTCGCAGAAATCAGCGCCCAGATCGAGACCACGGATGATCCCAAGGTCATCAAGCTCACCGCCAATGCCAAGTTCGCGCTTGCCGTGGAGAATGAAGAGTACAAGATCGGCTACACCGTGGTGGAGGATGAGGTGGGTCCCTATGTGCAGACCAACTATCTATCCGGATACCCCGATGACGAATCCTATGGCTTCGGAAGCAAGGGATCCAAGGTTCAGCTCAAGTATAACGACGTGGCGCGCAACTGTTCCGCTCCGCTCGGTGTGGAAGGGAGTCTCCCCCTGAATATGGATGCCGATACCGAGTATACGTATGAAAAGGAAATCACCCTCAGCGACGTGAAGGATCCCACAAAGGTGCGTGTGGCTGTATATGTCATCAACGCTGAGACCGGACTCACTGAGAATGCCTGCGTTGTGAAGTCGCCCGTATATGTGGGAGTACAGAATATATCGGTTTCCAATGAGGCTCCGATGGCGTTCGGCGGCAAGGGTTCGATCCATTTCCGTGGCGGCGCTCATGGCGCATCGGTATTTGCGCTTGACGGCCGTCAGGTGGCGTCGAATGTAAGCGCAGGCTCGCTTCAGGTACCGGCCGGCATATATATTGTGGCTGCTGAAGGACGTTGCGTAAAGGTTCTTGTAAAATAATATCTTCAATCGGATCCTCTGACTCCGGATTTGACTTCCGGAATAATCGGGACGATGAAACCTCTACATAGAAAGGGGATGTATCGGGTAATCCGGTGCATCCCCTTTGTCATGCCGGCGTCGGGACGCACCCGGATTCCAACCTATAATGTCGGAAATTCCGCCGGGGGCTATGAGTATGGTAAACAAGTTACTCTTCCCATATATGAAACGGCGTGGCGTTACACAGGTCCGGTTCTTGTGTTGCAGGGAACGCACTACAGAATAGTCCCTTACACGTATGCGGAGCGATATGAGCAAGGCTACAAGGATTGCTTTCTGAAGCTAATCCCTGAAGAAGACCACTCATTCACGAAGAATACGGCTGAGGCAGCCCTATACGCCTCGGATTGGCTATCGAAGCAGATTCACGAAGAAAAAAGTGAATGAATCAATAAAGATTATTTCACCAACGGATTCATTATATTGAGCTTCAACGGAAAATATAGGCATTGTTTCACCGGCTGTATTTGAGGCGAGGCTAATGCTGGCTGTATATAAAGAAAAGAGAACACTGTTTTGTAGCGGTGTCATCCAATAAAGTGTTTCAGTAAGAAACCAAAATCATTTTCCATCAGTTTTATCATTAGTATGGACGTATGACAAATTCCAAATAGGGCAAAAAGAAAGGGTCACATACTTAACATTTCTTTCGGGTCAGCGGATTTTTTAGGTGCATGATTTGTGTTAAAAAAAGTAAATGCGTAATTTTGTATCATGAGAACAAAGTTAGGCAAGAGCATAAGTGCAGAAGACTTCATGTGGGAGTTC